>CAZOWR010000242.1:0-4486 GCA_964583645.1 uncultured Enterobacteriaceae bacterium | reverse complement strand
GCGCTGCACGCGCATGGCGTGCTGGCTGATCGGCAGCAGCCCGCACTTCATCGCCGAGACCGCGACCCCGGCGCGGGTGTGGGTGTGGAGCACGCAGTTGACCTCCGGGCGCGCCTCGTGCACGCAGCCGTGGATCACGAAACCGGCCTCGTTGTAGCCGATCCCCAGGGGGTCCTCCAGCACCTTGCCCTCGTGGGAGATGCGCACCAGGCCGGAGGCGGTGATCTCCTCGAACATCAGGCCGTAGGGGTTGATGAGGAAGTCCGGGCTCCCCGGCACGCGCGCCGAGAAGTGCGTGTAGATGAGGTCGGTCCAGCGGAAGTGTGCCGCGAGCTGGTAGGCGGCGGCGAGGTCGACGCGGACCTGCCATTCCTCGGCGCTCACGCGCTCACGCAGCTGCCCGGGCTTCGGTACGGCGCTCATGCGGGTTCTCCTTGGCGGCGGATTCTATCCTTTCCAGGGCCTCGAGCAGCAGCGCGGGGTCGTTCGCGGCGAGGCGCGGCGCCTCCGAGAGCAGCCGCCGCCACAGGCGCGCGCCCGGCTCGCCGTGATACAGCCCGAGCATGTGCCGCGTCACGTGCCGCAGGACGGGCTGCGGCGCGCAATAGGGGAGCATCGCGCGCACCACCTCGGCGCGCGTGCGCGCTCCGTCGGCGAGGATCCAGGGGTCGTGGTAGGCGGCGCGCCCGAGCATCACGCCGTCCACGTGCCCGAGCTGCGCTGCGATCGCCTCGCGCGTGGCGATGCCGCCGTTCAGCACGATCTCGAGCCGCGGGAAGTCGCGCTTGAGGCGATGCACGTACTCGTACTTGAGCGGCGGCACCTCGCGGTTCTGCTTCGGGGTGAGGCCCTTCAGGACCGCGTTGCGCGCGTGCACGACGAAGGTGGCGCAGCCCGCGGCGGCGACCGCCTCGACGAAGCGGGCGAGAAAGTCGTACGACTCCTCGCGGTCCACGCCGGTGCGGTGCTTCACGGTCACCGGGATCGACACGGCCTCGCGCATGGCGTGCACGCAGTCGGCGACCAGCGCCGGCTCCGCCATCAGGCAGGCGCCGAAGGCGCCGCGCTGCACGCGCTCGCTCGGGCAGCCGATATTCAGATTCACCTCGTCGTAGCCGAATCGCTCCACGAGCGTCGCGCAGCGCGCGAGCTCGTCGGGCTCGCTGCCCCCGAGCTGCGCCCCCACCGGGTGCTCCGCGGGATCGAAGGCGAGATGGCGCTCGACGTCGCCGCGCAGCAGCGCGCCGGTGCCGATCATCTCGGTGTAGAGGAAGGCCTCGCGCGAGACCAGGCGCAGGAAGTACCGGCAATGCCGGTCCGTCCACTCCATCATCGGCGCCACGCAGAGGCGGTGCTTCACTGCAGATCGAGCGCGCGCCGGCGCGTCAGCTCCACGACACAGGCGCGCAGGGGCTCGCTTCCCGCGGGGCCGCGGCGGCCGCATTCGGCCTCCAGGTAGGCGCGGAAGGCGTCGTTGGACTTGCGGAGCGCCACCGTGCGTGACTCTCCGCCGGAGCCCGCGTCGGCTTCGCGCGCCTCGACCAGCCGCTGCGCGTAGATCGTGGTGAGGTCCTGCTCGGTGACCGCGAGCAGCGTGTCGATGCACTCGCCCGGTGCGCCGCCGCGGCGGCACTGCGCGAGCACCGGCGCGTCGCGCCGTGGCACCCAGAAGAAGAACAGCGCGCGCTTCTCGTCGGCGAGCAGGCAGACGAAAGTCATCTCCACCGGCGGGCCCGCCTTGAGCAGGATCGCGCCGTTGCCGAAGAGCACCGAGGCGACGAACTGGCTGCCGAGCTTGCGCGTGTAGCGCGCGATGTTGAGGTGGCGGTCGCGGTCGAACTGCAGGTCGGCAATGTTCGCGGCGGCCTGCTTCTCCTCGGCGAGCGCATGGGCGCGGCAGGTCTGCACCGCCGGGCCCTGGTACTGGGCGAAGCCGAGCGCGGGAAGCACGGCGGCGAGCAGGGCGAGCCGCCTCATGCGTACTGCCCGGTGGCTTGCGCGCGCAGCCGGATCAGCCCCGCGAGGCTCTCGGTGAGGGGCGCGGCCACCCCCGCCTTGGCGGCGATCTCGAGCGTGCCCGAGAGCAGGCCGTCGATCTCGAGGTGCTTGCCCGCCTCGAGGTCCTGCAGCATCGAGGTCTTGAACCTGCCGAGCTTGCGCGCCATGTCCATGCGCGCCTCCGGGTCGATGTCGGCGTCCACCCCGACCGCGCGCCCGATCGCGAGCACCTCGCGCATGATCGCCACCATGTAGTCCTTGACCTGCCGGTCGGCGATGAGCCGCTCGGCGGTAGCGAGCGTGAGCGCCGAGACCGGGTTGAAGCTGACGTTGCCGAGCAGCTTGACCCAGAACTCCTTCTCGATCGCGGACGTGGCGACGGCCTCGAAGCCCGCGCGCAGCAGTGCGTCCACGATGCCCAGCGTGCGCGCCGTGTTCCTGCCGCCCGGCTCCCCGAGGATCAGGCGCCGGCCCATGTTGTGCTGGATCACCCCGGGCTCCGGGGTGGAGGCGGCGAGGTGGATGACGCCGCCCACGATGCGCTCGGTGGGCATGGCGCGCGCGAGCGCGCCGCCCGGGTCGAGCGATTCCAGCCGCAGCCTGCCGCCGCCGAAGGGGAGGCGGTCGAAGAACCACCACGGCACGCCGTTCATCGCGGTGACGATCGAGGTGTCGGGGCCGAGCAGCGGCGCGATCTGCGCCGCGACCTGCCCGAGCGCCTGGCCCTTCACGGTGACGATGACGCAGTCCTGCGCCCCGAGCTTCCCGGGATCGTTGTCGGCACGGATGCGATGCACCGACTCGGCATCGCCCGAGCGGATGCGAAGCCCGTGCGCCACGATCGCCGCGAGCTGCGCGCCGCGCGCCACCACCGACACGTCCTCGCCCGACCGGTCCAGCCAGCCGGCGAGCAGCCCGCCGACCGCGCCGGCGCCGTAGATGCAGATTTTCATGGTGCTATTCTACGAAAACGGGGTCGGACCACGTTTTCCGGCCGTCATGCGCGGGCCGCCGTGCCGACAAAGCGTGGTCCTACCCCGATCTCGAGGAGTGCGCCATGTTCGCGTTCATGAAGAAGATGAAGTCGCTGCTGCCCGCCGGGAGCACGATCCCCGGGCGAGAGGCGGGGATGCCGCTGCCCGAGCGCCACTTCGTCAACGGCAACCCGATCGCGCCGCCCTTTCCGGAAGGGCTGGAGCGCGCGGTCTTCGGCATGGGCTGCTTCTGGGGTGCGGAGCGCCTGTTCTGGAAGATCAGCGGCGTGTACACGACCGCGGCAGGGTATGCGGGAGGCGAGACGAAGAACCCGACCTACGAGGAGGTGTGCTCCGGATTCACGAACCACGCCGAGGTCGTGCTCGCCGTGTTCGACCCGAGGCGCGTCTCCTACGGCGAGCTGCTGAAGGTGTTCTGGGAAGGCCACGATCCCACGCAGGGCATGCGCCAGGGCAACGACCAGGGCACGCAGTACCGCTCGGCGATCTACTGCTACGGGGAGGCGCAGCTCGAGGCGGCGCTCGCTTCGAAGGAAGCGTTCGAGAAGTCGCTCGGCAAGGCGGGCTTTGGCCGCATCACCACGGAGGTCCGCGGGGCGCCGGAGTTCTACTACGCCGAGGACTACCACCAGCAGTACCTCGGCAAGAACCCGAACGGCTACTGCGGGCTGGGCGGTACCGGGGTGGCGTGCGCCGCGCCGGCGGCGGTGCACGCCTGAGTGCCGGTTTACATAAATATGGGCAAGATGATATTGTTCTACATATGAAGACCACGGTGGAGATCGCAGACCCGCTGCTGCGGGAGGCGAAGCGCGCCGCAGCCCGCGACGGCACCACGGTGCGCGCGCTGATCGAGCATGGCCTGCGCCGGGTGCTGGAGGAACGCCGCAAGCCGGGCCGGTTCAGGCTGCGGGACGCGAGCGTGCGCGGCAGGGGGCTGCAGCCCGGCCTCGAGGGCGCCTCGTGGGCGCGCATCCGCGAGCTGATCTACGAAGGCCGCGGCGGGTGATCGCGGTCGACAGCAACATCCTGGTCTACGCGCATCGCCGGGACGCGCAATGGCACGACGGGGCGAAGGCGCGCCTCGGCGAGCTGGCGCAGGGACCTGCGCCGTGGGCGATTCCCTGGCCCTGTCTGCACGAGTTCTACGCGGCGGCTACGCACCCGCGGGCCTACGATCCGCCGAGCACTCCCGCCGAGGCGATCGGCCAGATCGACGCCTGGCTCGAGTCGCCGACCCTGACGCTGCTCGCCGAGCCCCCGGGCTACTGGCCCGAGCTGCGCGCGCTGCTCGACGGCGGCCGGGTCGCGGGGCCGATGGTGCACGACGCGCGCATCGCGGCGCTGTGCCTGCGGCACGGCGTGCGCGAGCTCTGGAGCGCGGACCGCGACTTCGGCCGGTTCCCCGCGCTCGCGGTGCGCAACCCGCTGCTCGCCTGAGCTAGCCGGACTTCGCGGATTCGATCACCGCTGAAGGCAATTTAGCGGTGGCG
>CAZOWR010000241.1:0-4623 GCA_964583645.1 uncultured Enterobacteriaceae bacterium | reverse complement strand
CTCGCTCCTGCTGCTGCGCCCGGGAGACAGCTTTCACGTGCGCATGATCGCGCGCCTCACTGGCGTGCCCGCGGGATCCCTGCACCGGGAGTTGCGCCGGCTCGCCGCCGCCGGGCTGCTGCGCAAGGAACGCTCCGGCAACCAGGTGCGCTACAGGGCGAACGAGGACTCGCCGGTGTTCCCCGAGCTGGGCGCGATGCTCGAGAAGATCGCCGGCGCGCCGCCGATCCTGCAGAGCCCGGCCGCCGAGTATGGGCCTGCGGCGCCGCGCACGCTGCAGGCGGTGCCGCAGCGCGAGCTCGCCGAGATCTGCCGCCGCTACAACGTCAGGCGCATGTCGCTTTTCGGCTCGGCGGCGCGGGGCGAGCTGCGCCCCGACAGCGACATCGACCTCCTGGTCGAGTTTCTCGCGCGCAAAGGCCCTTCACTCTGGGGGCTGGTGGACCTGCAAGACGAGCTCTCGCCGCTCTTTGGCGGGCGGGAAGTGCACGTTGCCGGGCCGGAGATACTCAGGAACCCGTACCGGCGCAGGACCATAGAGCCTGATCTGAAGCTGCTCTATGCAGCCTGACGATCGAGACAATGCGCTGCTGCTGGACATGCTCAAGGCGGCTGCGGAGGCGCGGGACTGCGTGCGCCGCTTCTCGGAGGCGAGGTATCTCGGCGACCGCCTGCGTCAACTCGCTCTCGAGCGCGCCCTGGAGGTCGTTGGCGAGGCGGCCTCGCGCGTGAGCGCGGGCTTTCGCGCGGCGCACCCCGAGATCGAGTGGCGCCGGATCGTCGGCCAGCGCAACCTCATCGCGCACCGCTACGGCGAGATCGACCATTCGATGCTCTACCAAGTCGCGAGGGAGAAGCTGCCCGGGCTGACCACGCTGCTGCGCCGCCTGCTGGGGAGGGTTTGAGCATGGGACAGGAACTGACGGGCATGCTTCGCCCGATCCTCGCCCCGGCGATCGTCCTCGCCGCGGCGACGCTCCTCGCCTGGCTCGCGCCGCCGCTGCCGCCGACCCTCGAGGGCCTGCGCACGCTGGGTCCCTTCGCCCTGCTCGCCGCCACGGCGCTGGTGTGCGCGTGGTTCAACCGCGGCCGCGCGCTCCTGCTCGCGCTTTCGATCCTCGGAGCCTACAGCGCGTGGCGCTTCGCGCCGGCTCTGCCGCGGGGCGGCGCACGGGCGCTGGAGCTGGCGGTCGCGCTGCTGGTGCCGTTGAACGCGCTCGCGGCGCTGCTCGCCGCCGAGCGCGGGGTGCGGCATCACGGCGGCTGGCGCTGGCTCGTCCTGCTGGGCGCGGAGGCGGCGCTCCTCGCCTGGCTGGTGCTCGCGGCGCTGGCGCGGGCCGCCGCCTGGCAGGAGGCGCTCGGCCACTGGCTGCTGCGCTCGCCGCCCGTGCCGCTTGCCGTGCGGCTCGCCTTCGCCGCGGCGTTCGCCGCGGCCGTCTGGCGCGCCTGGCCCGAGCACCGGCCGCTCGATGTCGGTCTCGCCGGGGCGCTCGCGCTCTTCTTCATCGCGAGCGCCTGGATCGGGCAGCCCGGGACGTTCGTGGTCTTCGTCGCCGCCGCGGGCGTCGCGCTGCTGGTCGCGGTGCTGCAGGAATCGCATCGCATGGCTTTCCGCGATGCGCTCACGGGGCTACCCAACCGGCGGGCGCTCGAGGAGGCGCTGCGCGCCCTCGGCCCGACCTACACGGTGGCGATGGCCGACGTGGACCATTTCAAGTCGTTCAACGATGCGCACGGCCACGACATCGGCGACCAGGTGCTCAGGCTCGTCGGCGCGCGCCTCGCCCAGGTCGCGGGAGGAGGCAGGGCATACCGTTATGGCGGCGAGGAGTTCACGGTGCTGTTTCCGGGGGCGGCGCCGAAGGAGGCGCTGCCGCAGCTCGAGGCGGCGCGCGCCTCGGTCGAGGGCTACCGCATGGCGCTGCGCGGAGCGGACCGTCCCGAGGACCAGGACGAGGGCGCGAGGCAGCGCGGCGGCCGCGCCGCGGAGAAATCGCTTTCGGTCACCATTTCGATCGGCTTGGCCGGCCCGAGATCGGGGGAGAGTCCGGAGCAGGTCGTGAAGGCGGCCGACGAGGCGCTCTACCGTGCCAAGCAGGCCGGCCGCAACCGCGTGAGCCGATGATGAGGCTGCGCGAAACGGGCACAATGTCGTCTTTGCCGCACTGCAACGAGGATCCAGAATGAGCCTGCCCCCGCCGGCGCCGCGCCGGCACCTGCACACGCGCAGCATCGCCTGCGAGGGATACCAGCGCGAGGACGGCCTCTACGACATCGAGGCGCGGATCGTGGACACCAAGACGTACGCGGTGGAGGAGCCCTACCGCGGCCAGCGCGAGCCCGGAACGCACGTGCACGACATGCAGGTGCGCCTGACGCTCGATCGCGGCATGGTGGTGCGCGACATCGAGGTGGCGACGAACGAGGCGCCCTATCCGCCGTGCCGCACGGTGGCCCCGGGCTACCGGCGCCTGGTCGGGGCGAAGGTCGGCGCCGGCTGGCGGCGCGCGGTGGCCGAGGCGGTGGGCGGCACCAAGGGATGCACCCATGTCACCGAGCTCCTCATGCCCGCCGCGACGGTGGCGTTCCAGACCATCGGCAGCTGGCCGAAGGCGGGACAGGTGGCGACCGAGGCGCATCCGGGCCGGGCGCACAGGAAGCCCGATTTCATCGACGGCTGCAAGGCCTGGGCGAGCGACGGCGAGGTGGTGAAGCGGCTCTTTCCGCTGCACTACCGCGCGCGGGAATGAGGCCATGGCGCGCCAGGTCCTCGACGAAAGCCGCATCCACCCCGCGATCCGCGACAAGCTCGCGCAGTACCGCGCCGACACCGTGCGGGAGGTGCAGGACGCGGTGGCGGCCAGCGACGTGGTCGTCGTGGGCATGCGGCAGAACCCCTTCCCCCGCAAGGCGCGCCGCCTGCTGGATGCGCGCGGGATCGCCTACCGGTACGTCGAGTACGGCAGCTACCTGGCGCAATGGCGCACGCGCCTCGCGCTCAAGATGTGGACCGGCTGGCCGACATTGCCCATGGTGTTCGTGAAGGGCGTGCTGGTGGGCGGCGCGGACGACCTCCAGCGGCTGCTCGCGAGCGGCGAGCTCGAGCGCATGCTCAAGTGAGCATCGTCATCCCCGAGTCCGAGGTCGTGCTCACGGCGGTGCGCGCGGGCGGCCCCGGCGGGCAGAACGTCAACAAGGTCGCCACCGCGGTGCACCTGCGGTTCGACATCCCGGCGTCGTCGCTGCCGCCCGCGCTCAAGGAGCGGCTGCTCGGGCGCGGCGACGGCCGGATCACGCGCTCGGGCGTGGTGGTCATCAAGGCGCAACGCCATCGCAGCCTCGAGCTCAACCGCACCGAGGCGCTCGCGCGCCTGCACGCGCTGGTGGGCGCCGCGGCGGCCGTCCCGAAGCGCCGGCGCCCCACACGACCGACGCGCGCGGCGAGGGAGCGGCGGCTGGAAGGCAAGCGCAGGCGCGGCGCGCTCAAGGCGCAGCGCGGGAAGATTTCCGATTGATCCCGCTCACCGGGGTGATCGCCGCCGTGGAGGCGGAGGGCGAGCGCCTGCGCGCCGAGTTCCATCGCCCGGAGGGCCCGCGAGGCAGCCGCGGCAGCGCGCCGATCGACACCGAGATCGAGGAGCGGCTGCGCGCGGCGCTCCAGGGCCTCGTTCCCGGTGCGTTCCTCGGCGAGGAGACCGGCCTCACGCCGGGTGCGCTCGAGGGCTGGCTCTGGCTCGTCGACCCGCAGGACGGCACCAGCGATTTCCTGAAAGGGCGGCGCGGCAGCGCCATCGCGGTCGCGCTCTTGCGCGAACGAGTGCCGGTACTGGGGGTCGTGCATTCGCCGCTCTCGCCCGATCGCGGCCGCGACACCGTCGCCTGGGCCGAGGGCGCGGGGCCGATCCGGCGCAACGGCAAGCCGCTCGCGACGGACCTTTCGCGGCAACGGCTCGCGGCGGGCGGGCTGCTGTTCGCCACCGACTCGAGCGCGGCGCGACCCGAGACGTTCGCGCGCGCGGCCTCGCCCGCGCGCTTCGTCGCCATGCCGAGCGTCGCGTATCGCCTCGCGCGCATCGCCGCCGGCGACGGCGTGGCGACGCTTTCAGCGCACCCGGTGAACGAGTACGACATCGCGGCGGGCATGGCGCTGGTGCGCGCGGCGGGCGGCGTGCTGCTCGACGCCGAGGGGCGCGAGATCGCGCTCACGGGCGAGCCCGGGGCGCGCGTCTCGGGCCTGCGCGCGGGGGCGCCGGAGGCGGCGCGCAGCCTCGTGGCCTTCGACTGGTCGGCGCTGCAGTCCGAGCCCCGGCGCGAGCCGCGCGTCGCGCCCGGCTTCCCCCGGCGCGAGGACGAGGCGCGTGTCGCGCACGCACGCGATCACTTCGTCGGCCTGCTCGGCGGGCACCTCGACGGCGGCGGCGCGCTCGACCCTGCGGGGGAGCTGGCGCTCGCGGCGGCGCGCTCGATCGTCCGGGCGCGCGGCTACGACGCCGCGGCGGCGCTCGCCGCGTACCTCGAGTGGCAGCGCGCGACGCCCGGCGCGCCGCTTGCGGCCGCCGATCCGCGCGCGCGCGCGGTGCCGATCGGGCTCTGGGCCGCGGGCGACCCGGCGCGCGCCGCGCG
>CAZOWR010000240.1:0-4632 GCA_964583645.1 uncultured Enterobacteriaceae bacterium | reverse complement strand
GGTGCTATGGGCCGGGCTCGGCGAATTGAGCCGGATCGGCGAGCTGGTGCTGAATCCGTTCCTGGGGCCGCGCTTCAAGACCGTGGTGCTGACCACCGACATGCCGCTCGCGGTCGACAAGCCGGTGGATTTCGGCCTCCAGACCTTCTGCAACAATTGCCTCAAATGCGCGCGCGAATGCCCGTGCGACGCGATCCCGTTCGGCGGCAAGGTGATGTTCAACGGCTACGAGATGTGGAAGCCCGACGTCGAGCGCTGCACGCGCTACCGCGTCACCAACCCGCACGGCTCGGCCTGCGGCCGCTGCATGAAGACCTGCCCGTACAACCACGAGGGCCTGCTCGCGCACCGCGCCTTCCTCTGGGCCGCGATCCGCCTGCCCTGGGTGCGCCGCTGGATCGTGCGGCTGGACGATGCGATCGGCAACGGCGCGATCAACCCGGCGAAGACCTGGTGGACCGACCTCGAGATCGTCGGAGACCGCGTGGTGAAGCCCAGGGGCGCGAACCGCCGCGGCCTTACGCCTCTGAAGGCCGTTGCCGCGCAGCAGATCGCCTACTACCCGGCGGCGGTGAACCCGTCGCCGGCCGCGAAGACGCCGGTGCCGCTCGACCGCAAGGCGGCGCTCGCGGTGCGGCCGGAGACACCCGCCGAGGCGCGCGCGCGGCGCGGGATCGGCGCGTGCTAGGCTTCGCAGCTTTCGCCCGCCGATGCGCCTCGCGATCCTCGACGACTACCAGCGCCTCGCGGCCGCCTCGGCCGACTGGCAGCGCCTTGCGCCGCGCGGCATCGAGGTGAGCTTCTTTCACGCGGCCTTTGCCTCGCCGGAGGAAGCCGCCGCGAAGCTCGCGCCCTTCGAGATCCTGGTGCTGATGCGCGAGCGCACGCACTTTCCGCGTTCGCTCATCGAGCGCCTGCCGAGGCTGCGCTTCATCGCGCTCACCGGGCTGCGCTCGGCGACTCTGGACCTCGAGGCGTGCAGCGCGCGGCGCATCCCGGTGAGCAACACGCGCCCCGGGGGCACCACCGCGATCACCGCGGAGCTCGCTTTCCTGCTCGTCCTCGCCGCGGCCAGGGATTTAGCCAAGGCCGAGCGCGGCATGCGCGCGGGGCGCTGGCACGAGGGGCTGCGCGGGGGCACGGTGCTGGAAGGCAGGCGCCTGGGGCTGCTGGGCCTGGGCAAGCTCGGCGGCCGCGTCGCGGGGTACGCAAGAGCGTTCGGCATGGAGGTGGTGGCGTGGAGCCAGAACCTCACGCCGGAGCGCGCGGCCGAAGCCGGCGCGCGCCTCGTCACGAAGGAGGAGCTGCTGGAGACTTCGGACTTCGTCAGCATCCACCTGGTGCTCTCGGATCGCACCCGGGGGCTGCTCGGCGCGACCGAGCTCGCGCTCATGAAGCCGACCGCGGTGCTGGTCAACACCTCGCGCGGGCCGATCGTGGACGAGCGGGCGATGATCGCGGCGCTCGAGTCCGGGCGCCTCGCGCACGCCGCGCTCGACGTTTTCGACCGCGAGCCGCTGCCCGAGGGGCATGCGCTCACGCGCCTGGAGAACGTCACGCTCTCGCCGCACCTCGGGTACGTCAGCGAAGACATCTACCGCCTGTTCTGGAGCGACACGCTGGAGGACGTAGAGGCCTGGCTGGATGGGAAGCCGATCCGCGTGATCAACCCCGCGGCGCTCGCCTGACCTTGGGCGAGCGGCCCATCCCGCGCTGGCTCGGCATCGCGCTGCTGCTTTCAATCGCGACCACCTTCGGCGCCAACCACGTCTCGGCGCGCATCGCCTTCGACCACGGCGCGAGCGTGGGCACCGCGGTCGCGGTGCGCTCGGGCGGCACGGTGCTGTTCGTGCTCGCGCTGCTGCTCGCCGCGCGCGTGCCGCTGCGGCTCGCGGGCGCGACGCGCGCTCGCGCGCTCGCGGTGGGCGCGCTGATCGCGGTGCAGAGCTACTGCATCTACTCCGCGGTGGCGCGCATCCCGGTGGCGCTCGCGCTGCTCGCCTTCAACACCTTCCCGGTGCTGCTCATGCTCATCTCCTGGGCGGCGGGCGGCGAGCGGCCCGCCGCGCGCGCGCTCGCCGCGATGCCGGTCGCGCTCGCCGGGCTCTCGCTCGCGCTCGACGTCTGGGGGCAGGCGGGCGGCATGGCCGGGCGCTGGCGCGAGATCGGCGCCGGCGTGCTCTGGGCGAGCGGGGCGGCGCTCTCCTTCGCCGCGGCGCTGTTCCTGATCACGCGCTGGCTCAAGGACGTGGACGGGCGCCTGCGCACGCTCTACACCATGCTCGCGGCGACGGCGCTCATGCTCGGGGCGGGCGGCCTCGCGGGGGACTTCGCGCTGCCCGGCGATGCCACGGGCTGGCTCGGGCTCGCGCTGCTCACCGCGTTCTACGGCTCGGCGATCACCGCGCTGTTCGTGCTGCTGCCGCGCCTGGGCGCGGTCAACAACGCGGTGGTGCTCAACTTCGAGCCGATCGCGGTGCTCGCGCTCGCCTGGGTGGCGCTCGGGCAGGCGGTGGCGCCGCTGCAGGTCGTCGGCGCCTTCGTGGTGGTCGGCGCCATCATGGTGCTCGGCTCGGGGCGCAGATGACACGCCTGTGCATCGTGCGGCACGGCGAGACCGAGTGGAACGCGACCCACCGGGTGCAGGGACAGCTCGACGTACCGCTCAACGCCGCCGGCCGGGCGCAGGCGCAGGCGGTGGCGCGCTCGCTCGCGGGGGAGCGCTTCTGCGCGCTCTACTCGAGTGACCTGATGCGGGCCCGTGCAACGGCGGAGTCGGCGGCGAGGATGCTTGGGTTGGAACCGATCCTCGATCCGGCCTTGCGCGAGCGGCACTACGGCATCTTCGAGAGCCTCACCTACGCCGAGGTCAAGCAGCGCTACCCGGAGGACTACGCGCGCTTCGAGCGGCGCGAGCCGGAGTACGACTTCCGCACCGGCGAGTCGCTGCGCGCCTTCTACGAGCGCGCGGTCGGCTGCCTCACGCAGATCGCGGCGCGCCACCCCGGCGGCAGCGTCCTCGTCTTCACCCACGGCGGCATCCTCGACAAGCTCTACCGCTTCGTCACCGGGCTGGCGCTCTCGGCCGAGCGCCACTTCGGGATTCCCAACTGCGGCATCAACCGCCTCGAGGCGGGCGGCGGGGGCTGGCGCATCCTCGTCTGGGCGGCCGACGAGCACCTCGAGGGCGCGCTCGACGACTTGCCCGAGTAAAAGGGGTCAGAAACCTTTTCGGGTGAAAAGGTTCCTGACCCCTTTTACTTCACCACCTTGAACAGGTTGTTGAAGTGGTCGGTCCAGGGCGCCAGGCCCGGGATCGGCTCGATTTCGCCGGCGTCGGCGAAGCGCTTGTCGGCGAGCAGCATCGGGTTCTCGGTCACCAGCACGTACTCGGTGCTCGAGTAGCGCTGCTCCTCGGGCGAGTCGCTGATGGCGATCGCCCGCATGCCCTCGGCCTCGGCGACGAGCTTGAGCAGCGGCGCCAGGTTGACGAAGCGGTTGGTGACGTTGTAGACGATCACCCCGCCGGGCGCGAGGTGGCGGCGATAGACGCGCAGCGCCTCGCGCGTCAGCAGGTGCACCGGGATCGAGCCGCTGGAGAAGGCGTCCACCGAGAGCAGGTCGAAGCGCTGCGGCGGGTCGCGCTCCAGGTTGAGGCGCCCGTCGCCGGTGACGACGTCGACCGCGGCCTGCGAGCCGGCGAGGTACCAGAAGTGCTCGCGCGCGATGCGCACCACCTGCGGATCGAGCTCGTAGATGCGGAAGTAGTCCCCCGGCCGGCCCCAGGCGGTGAACACGCCCACCCCCAGGCCGACCACGCCGACGCGGCGCGGCCGCCCGCCGTAGAACTCGAGCGCGCGCGCGATGCCCGAGGCGGGCCCGAAGTAGCTGATCGGCTCCATGCGCATCGCGGGGTCGACGTACTGCCAGCCGTGGTTGATGACGCCGTGCACCAGGCTCCTCGTGGCGTGCACGTCGTCGCCGCGCCCGTACTGCTTGACGCGCAGCGTGCCGTAGAAGCTGCGCGCGAGCACCAGCGCGTTGTCGCGCACGTAGCCGAGGTAGCCGACCGAGTACCAGGCGACGACCCCGGTGACGGCGAGCGCCGCCGCGGGCGCCGCGAGCGCGAGCGCCCCGCGCGGCGCTCGCGGCAGCGAGCGCCAGGTGAGCAGCGCCGCGAGCAGCCCGCAGAGCACGAGCGCGAGCGGCAGCTCGAGGTAGGTGTCGAAGACGCGCGGCGCCACCAGCCCCACGAACAGGCCCCCGGCGGCCCCGCCCAGCGACACCATGAGGTAGAAGCGCGTCAGGTAGGCGCTCGCCGGGCGCAGCGCCGCGAGCTCGCCGTGGCAGAACATGCACGCCGCGAACAGCCCCGCGCTGTAGAGCGCGATCGAGTGCCGGATGTTCATCACGCCCAGGTTGTCCCACAGCGCGTAGGCCATGGCCGCGAGCAGCACGAAGAGCGCGGGCAGTCCCCAGAGCCGCGAGTACCAGCCGCTCACGCCCCGCTTCGCGGCGACGTCGAACACCAGGATGAAGGACAGCAGGTAAAGCGACAGCGGCACGATCCAGAGGAACGGCACCGAGGCGACGTTCTGCGTGATGTAGTTGGTCACCGCGAGCAGCAGCAGC
>CAZOWR010000239.1:0-4684 GCA_964583645.1 uncultured Enterobacteriaceae bacterium | reverse complement strand
GAACTGGCTCCATTACGCCGATCATCCCCGGCTCCTTTACGGCGATCAGTGACAACGCCGGCCGGATCATCCGGGAGCCGGCGATGGGGAACCCGACACTCGTCGTGCTCACCGACCGCAACGACCTCGACGACCAGCTTTTCGGCACGTTCTCGCGCTGCAAGGAGCTGCTCCGCCAGCCGCCGGCGCAGGCGAACTCGCGGGCCCACCTGCGCGAGCTGCTGCGGGTCGAGGCGGGCGGGGTGGTGTTCACGACCATCCACAAGTTCTTCCCCGAGGAGAGGGGCGACCGCCACCCGGTGCTCTCGGACCGGCGCAACATCGTGGTGATCGCGGACGAAGCGCACCGCAGCCAGTATGACTTCATCGACGGCTTCGCGCGCCACATGCGCGATGCGTTGCCGCACGCCTCCTTCATCGGCTTCACCGGCACGCCGATCGAGCTCGCGGACGCCAACACGCGCGCGGTGTTCGGCGACTACATCAGCGTGTACGACATCCAGCGCGCGGTGCTCGACCGCGCCACCGTGCCGATCTACTACGAGAGTCGCCTGGCGAGGCTTGCGCTCAACGAGGCCGAGCGGCCGAAGATCGACCCGGACTTCGAGGAGGCGACCGAGGGCGAGGAGGTCGAGCGCAAAGAGAAGCTCAAGACCAAGTGGGCGCAGCTCGAAGCGATCGTCGGCGCCGAGAAGCGCATGAAGCTCGTCGCGCGCGACATCGTGGATCACCTCGAGCGGAGGTTGGAGGCGATGGACGGCAAGGCGATGGTCGTCTGTATGAGCCGCCGGATCTGCGTGGAGCTATACAAGGCGATCACGGCGCTCAAGCCGCGCTGGCACGACAACGACGACACGAAGGGATGGATCAAGGTGGTGATGACCGGCTCGGCGACCGATCCCCTGGACTGGCAGCAGCACATCCGCAACAAGCCGCGCCGCGAGGCGCTCGCCAACCGCTTCCGGGACACGAGAGACGGCTTCAGGCTGGTCCTCGTGCGCGACATGTGGCTCACGGGGTTCGACGCGCCCTCGCTTCACACCATGTACGTGGACAAGCCGATGCGTGGCCACGGCCTTATGCAGGCGATCGCGCGCGTGAACCGGGTCTTCGGCGACAAGCCCGGCGGGCTCGTGGTCGACTACCTCGGCCTCGCCCACGAGCTGAAGTCGGCGCTTGCCACGTACACCGAAAGCGGCGGCACTGGCCGCACCGCGCTCGACCAGGACGAGGCGGTCGCCCTGATGCTGGAGAAGTACGAGGTCTGCTGCGGCCTCTTCCACGGTTTTGACCGCGCGAAGTGGACGACGGGCACGCCGCAGGAGCGGCTGGGGCTCCTGCCATTCGCGCAGGAGCATATCCTCGGGCAGAAGGACGGCAAGGAGCGCTGCCTGCGCGCGGTGCGCGAGCTTTCGCAGGCGTTCGCGCTCGCGGTGCCGCACGCGGAAGCGCTGCGCGTTCGTGACGAGGTGGCGTTCTTTCAGGCAGTGCACGCGGTGCTCGCCAAGCGCGCGCCGGGCGATGCGCGGCCGGAAGAAGAGATCGAGCACGCCGTCCGGCAGATCATATCGCGCGCAGTCGCCTCCGAAGGGGTGGTGGACATATTCGCCGCCGCGGGGCTGCAGAAGCCCGACATCTCGATTCTTTCGGACAAGTTCCTCGCCGAGGTGCGGGGCATGCCGCAGCGGAACCTGGCCGTGGAGCTGCTGCAGAAGCTGCTCAAGGGCGAGCTGAGGCTGCGCCGGCGCAAGAACGTGGTGCAGGCGAGGTCCTTCGCCGAGATGCTCGAGGAGACGCTGCGCCGCTACCAGAACCGGGCAATCGAGGCGGCGCAGGTGATCGAGGAGCTGATCGGACTCGCGAAGGAGATGCGCGAGGCGAACGCGCGCGGCGAGAAGCTCGGGCTGTCGGAGGAGGAGCTGGCCTTCTACGACGCGCTGGAAGTGAACGACAGCGCGGTCAAGGTCCTCGGCGAGCCCACGCTTCAAAAGATCGCGCGCGAGCTGGTCGAGGCGGTGCGCAAGAACGTTACGATCGACTGGACCGTCCGCGAGAACGTCCGCGCGCAGCTGCGCGTCATCGTCAAGCGGATCCTGCGCAAGTATGGCTACCCGCCGGACAAGCAGGAGAAGGCGACGCTGACCGTGCTGGAGCAGGCGGAGGTGCTGAGCGCCGAGTGGGCGGTGGCCTGACCGGGGGTAGCATGACCAATGTTCCCGATCGGGAACATTCTCCTCTGACGCCCGGCGCGGAGCAACCGCCGATCCGCTTCCCAACCGCCTGATTTCTCCCGTATAATCCGCGCCTTTTCGCAAGGCACGGGATCCCGAAAATGGTTGTCATCCGACTGGCGCGCGGCGGCGCCAACAAGCGGCCCTTCTTCCACCTGGTGGTGGCCGACTCGCGGCGCCAGCCCGCGGGCAAGTTCCTCGAGCGCGTGGGCTTCTACGACCCGAAGGCACCCGAGGGGCGCGAGGCGCTGCGCGTCAACGTGGAGCGCATCAAGCACTGGGAAGGCAAGGGCGCGAAGCTCTCGCCCACCGTGCTGCGGCTGGTCAAGCAGTTTGGCAAGGTCAAGCAAGCCGCCTGAGGAGCTGGTCGAGCTGGGCCGCATCGCCGGGGCCTACGGCGTTCACGGCTGGGTGAAGGCGGTGGGGGCGATCGAAACGCTCGGCGCCTGCGGCAACTGGTGGATCGATGGCGCCGAGTACGCGGTAGAGGAAACGAAGCTTCACTCGAACACGCTGCTCGCGCGCCTCGCCGGGCTGGATGAGCGCGAGGCGGCGCAGAAGCTGAAGGGCAGGGCGGTAGCGGCAGTGCGTGCGGCGCTGCCGGAGCTGAAGGAAGGAGCCTACTACCACGCCGACCTGCTCGGCATGGAAGTGGTGAACGCGCAGGGCCTGGTGCTGGGCGTGGTGAAGGAGATGTTCCACAACGGCGCGCACGACGTGGCGCAACTCGTGGGCGAGCGCGAGCGGTTCCTGCCCTGGGTGGGCACGGTCGTAAAGCGCGTCGACCTCGCCTCGCGCCGGATCGAGGTGGACTGGGGAGCGGACTGGTGATCCGCTTCGACGTGGTGACGCTCTTTCCCGAGATGTTCGCCGCGGTGATGAAGAGCGGCATCACGGCAAGGGCGCTCGAGAAGGGGCTGTGGTCGCTGGGGCTGTGGAATCCCCGCGACTTCACCGAGGACAATCACCGGACGGTGGACGACCGTCCGTACGGCGGCGGGCCGGGCATGGTGATGCTGGCCGGGCCGCTCGAGAAGGCGCTGGACGCGGTGCGGGAAGCGGGCGGCGGCAAGGTGATCTACCTCTCGCCGCAGGGCGAGCGGCTCGATCACCGCAAGGTGATGGAGCTGGCGGGCAGGGGAGCAGTGACGTTCCTCTGCGGCCGCTACGAAGGGGTGGACGAGCGGCTGCTGCGGCGCCGCGTGGACGAGGAGCTCTCGCTCGGGGACTACGTGCTCTCGGGCGGGGAGCTGGCGGCGATGGCGGTGATCGACGCCGTGGTGCGCCAGCTCCCGGGGGCGCTCGGGGAGGCGCAGTCGGCGGTGCAGGAGTCGTTTGCCGGCGGACTGCTCGACTGCCCGCAGTACACTCGGCCCGAGAGGTACCGGGGCGAGCGGGTGCCGGAGGTGCTGCTCTCCGGGCACGCGGAGAATATCCGGCGCTGGCGGCTCAAGCAGGCGCTCGGCCGGACGTGGCTCAGAAGGCCCGAGCTGCTGGAGCGCAGGGAACTGAGCGGGGAGGAAGCGAAGTTGCTCGACGAATTCAAGCAGGAGAAGCGGACATGAACCTGATCCAGAAGCTCGAAGCCGAAGAGCTGCAGCGCCTGAAGAAGAGCGTGCCCGATTTTGCGCCCGGCGACACGCTGGTGGTGCGCGTCAACGTGGTCGAGGGCGACAAGAAGCGCGAGCAGGCCTTCGAGGGCGTGGTGATCGCCAAGCGCAACCGCGGCCTGCGCTCCTCCTTCACCGTGCGCAAGATTTCCTCGGGCGAGGGTGTGGAGCGCACCTTCCAGACCTACTCGCCGCTGATCGCCTCCATCGAAGTGAAGCGCAAGGGCGACGTGCGCCGCGCCAAGCTCTACTACCTGCGGCAACGCTCGGGCAAGGGCGCGCGCATCCGCGAGCGCCTCGGCACGAGCGAGGGCGAGGCGCCGGAGTAAAATCGGGGTCAGCCCCCGTTTTACCCGACGGAGCCTGACTCTATGCGCCGCGAAGCTGCCGCCCTCTCCCCGGTCGCCGAGATCATCTCGGAGATCCGCGCCGGGCGCATCGTCATCCTGGTGGACGACGAGGACCGCGAGAACGAGGGCGACCTCGTCTTCGCCGCCGACTTCGTCTCCCCCGAGAAGGTCAACTTCCTCGCCACGCACGGGCGGGGCCTCATCTGCATGCCGATCAGCGCCGAGCACGCGGCGCGCCTGGGCCTGAAGCCGATGGTGAGCGAGAACCGCTCGCGCCACGGCACCAACTTCACGGTCTCGATCGAGGCCGCCGAAGGCATCGCCACCGGGATCTCGGCGCACGACCGGGCGCTCACCATCCGCGTCGCCGCCGCGCGCGACGCCAAGCCCTCGGACATCGTGCAGCCGGGGCACGTCTTCCCGCTCATCGCCGAGCCGGGCGGGGTGCTGGTGCGCGCCGGGCACACCGAGGCGTGCTGCGACCTCGCGCGCC
>CAZOWR010000238.1:0-4700 GCA_964583645.1 uncultured Enterobacteriaceae bacterium | reverse complement strand
CGATGTTCACGCCGCTGTTCGTGATCTCGCGCACCAGCGGCTGGTCGGCGCACGTCATCGAGCAGCGCATCGACGGCAAGATCATCCGGCCGAGCGCGCACTACACGGGGCCGGAGAACCGCCGGTGGGTGTCGCTGCGGGAGAGGAGCTGAGCGTGGCCTACGAGTCCGACCTCACGCGCTTCATGCGCCGGTACCTCGAGCAGCACCCGGAGGAGCTCGAGTCGCAGCAGCAGGGACGCGCCATCTGGTGGGACAAGCCGGGCGAGGAGCGCACGGCCCCCGCCCCGTGCAGGCACCCGCCGAAGGCGGGCGGCGCCGAGTACACCTTCCAGCCGCTCTCGGAGCCCGAGTAGATGCGGGGCCACGCCTCGAGCGTGCGGCCGCGGCCCGACGAGGTCCTCGTGCGCATCGCCGACTACGCCACGAAGTACGAGATCAGGTCGAAGCAGGCCTACGAGACCGCGCGCTACTGCCTGATGGACACGCTCGGCTGCGGGCTGGAGGCGCTCGAGTACCCGGCCTGCACCAAGCTGCTCGGGCCCGTCGTGCATGGGACCGTGGTGCCGAACGGCGCCAAAGTACCCGGAACGCAGTTCCAGCTCGACCCGGTGCAGGCGGCGTTCAACATCGGCGCCATGATCCGCTGGCTCGACTTCAACGACACCTGGCTCGCCGCCGAGTGGGGCCACCCCTCCGACAACCTCGGCGGCATCCTCGCCACCGCCGACTGGCTATCCAGATCGGGCAAGGCGCGGCTGGTGATGCGCGACGTGCTCGGCGCCATGATCAAGGCGCACGAGATCCAGGGCGTGCTCGCGCTCGAGAACAGCTTCAACCGCGTGGGCCTCGACCACGTGGTGCTGGTGAAGGTGGCCTCCAGCGCCGTGGTCGCGCAGCTGCTCGGCTGCACCTACGACGAGGTGGTGAACGCGGTCTCGCAGGCCTGGGTGGACGGGCAGTCGCTGCGCGCCTACCGCCACGCGCCCAACACCGGCTCGCGCAAGAGCTGGGCGGCGGGCGACGCCACCGCGCGCGCGGTGCGCCTCGCCCTCATCTCGAAGACGGGCGAGATGGGCTATCCCTCGGTGCTCACGGCGAAGACCTGGGGCTTCTACGAGGTGCTGTTCAAGGGCAGGACGTTCAGTTTCCAGCGGCCCTTCGGCAGCTACGTGATGGAGAACGTGCTCTTCAAGCTCTCCTACCCGGCCGAATTCCACTCGCAGACCGCGGTGGAATGCGCGATGGACATCCACCGCGAGATGCGCAAGGCGGGCCGCAGGGCCGAGGACATCAAGCGCGTCCGCATCCGCACCCACGAGGCCTGCATCCGGATCATCGACAAGCAGGGCCCGCTCGCGAACCCCGCGGACCGGGACCACTGCATCCAGTACATGGTCGCGGTGCCCATCCTTTTCGGCCGCCTGACCGCGTCCGACTACGAGGACGGGGTCGCCGCCGATCCCCGCATCGACGCGCTGCGTGCGAAGATCGCATGCGTGGAGGACAAGGGCTTCACGCGCGACTACCATGACCCGCAGAAGCGCTCCATCGCCAACGCCCTGAGCGTCGAGTTCAAGGACGGCCGCAGGCTCGGCGAGTTCGTCTGCGAGTACCCGATCGGCCACCGGCGCCGGCGCAAGGAAGGCATGCCCGTGCTGGTGGAGAAGTTCAAGGCGAACCTCGCGCGCCGCTTTCCGGAGAAGCAGAGGAACGCGATCCTCGAGCTGTGCCTGGACGCCGCGCGGCTGGAGCGCACGCCGGTGAGCGAATTCGTCGACCGGTTCGTGATATGAAGCCCGGGCTCGAGCGGCGGCTGGCGGAGCTGAACGCGGAGATCCGCGCCTACCCGGGCCCGATCGCGCGCTGCGACCAGCACCTGCCGGCGCTCATCGAGGAGCGCGCGGCGCTGCTCGGGCGGCTGCGCCGGCTCGAGACGGAGGGCCCCTGCCCGCCCGCCAGCGTCTGGGCGAACGACGGGGGCGCGACGCCGTGAGGCGGCTCGCCGCGCTGCTCGCTGCCGGCCTGCTGCTGCTCGGCCCGGGCCGCGCGGCGGACCTGCGCGACCCGCAGGACCATTTCTTCCAGCCGTTCCTCGGCGACCTGCGCGCCGAGGCTGCGGAGTCGAAGTCGGGCGGCCGCAGCGGCGTCCTGGTGATGTACCACTTCGAGGAGTGCCCGGCCTGCGCGCGCATGAAGCGCGAGGTGCTGAACCGCGCCGAGGTCCAGGACTGGTTCCGGCGCCACTTCGTGGTGATCGGCATCGACACGCGCGGCGCGCAGCCGGTCACCGGGCTGGACGGCCGCACGCTGCCCGAGCGCGACTACGCGCGCGCGGTGCGCATCGTCGGCACGCCGACCTTCGACTTCCACGGCCACGACGGGGCGCGCCTCTACCGCCACGTCGGCGGCATCTTCGACCCGGCCGAGTTCCTGCTGCTCGGCCGCTACGTCGCGAGCGGCGCGCACCGCGAGCAGACCTTCACCGAGTACAAACGCAAGCAAGGGGACTGACCATGGCACACGACCTGCACCACACGCTGCAGCCGCTCAAGGGCGGCAAGTTCTACTCGCTCCCCGCGCTCGGGGAGGCGCTGGGGGTGAACGTGGCGCGGCTCCCGGTCTCGATCCGGATCGTGCTCGAGTCGGTGCTGCGCAACTGCGACGGCAGGAAGGTCACCGAGGCGCACGTGCGGCAGCTCGCCGGCTGGCAGCCGAACGCGACGCGCACCGAAGAGATCCCGTTCGTGCTGGCGCGGATCGTGCTGCAGGACTTCACCGGCGTGCCGCTGCTGTGCGACCTCGCGGCGATGCGCGGCGTGGCGCAGAAGATGGGCCGCAATCCCAAGCTGATCGAGCCGCTGGTGCCGGTCGACCTGGTGGTGGACCACTCGGTGCAGATCGACCACTACGGCTCGAAGAACGCGCTCGACCTCAACATGAAGCTCGAGTTCAAGCGCAACGAGGAGCGCTACCAGTTCATGAAGTGGGGCATGCAGGCCTTCGACACCTTCAAGGTGGTGCCGCCGGGCATCGGCATCGTGCACCAGGTCAACCTCGAGTACCTGGCGCGCGGCGTGCACCGGTCCAAGGACGGCGTCTTCTATCCCGATACGCTCGTCGGCACCGACAGCCACACCACCATGATCAACGGCATCGGCGTGGTGGGCTGGGGCGTGGGCGGGATCGAGGCCGAGGCCGGCATGCTCGGCCAGCCGGTCTACTTCCTGACGCCCGACGTCGTCGGGGTGAACCTCAAGGGACGGCTGCATCCGGCGTGCACCGCGACCGACCTGGTGCTGACGGTCACGCGCATGCTCCGGAAGGCGAAGGTGGTCGGCAAGTTCGTGGAATTCTTCGGCGAGGGCACGGCGAGCCTCTCGGTCACCGACCGCGCGACCATCGCCAACATGGCGCCCGAGTACGGCGCCACCATGGGCTTCTTCCCGGTCGACGACAGGACCATCGAGTACTTCCGCGGCACCGGCCGCAGCGAGGCCGAGATCGACGCCTTCGCCGCCTACTTCAGGGCGCAGGGCATGTATGGCGTGCCCAGGCCCGGCGCGATCGATTACTCGGAGTCCCTCGAGCTGGACCTCTCGAGCGTCATGCCCTCGCTCGCGGGCCCGAAGCGCCCCCAGGACCGCATCGACCTCGACAAGGTGAAGGCCAGGTTCACCAGCCTGTTCTCCGAGCCGGTCGCCGAGAACGGCTTCGCCAAGAAACCCGAGGACCTCGGCAAGCCGCACCGCACCGCCGACGGCATCGAGATCCGCAACGGCGACGTGCTGATCGCCGCGATCACTTCCTGCACCAACACCTCCAACCCGGGCGTGCTGCTCGCCGCAGGGCTGCTCGCGAAGAAGGCGGTCGAGCTGGGGCTGAAGGTCAAGCCGCACATCAAGACCTCGCTCGCCCCCGGCTCGCGCGTGGTCACCGAGTACCTCACCAAGGCGGGGCTGCTGCCCTACCTCGAGAAGGTCGGCTTCTACCTCGCCGGCTACGGCTGCACCACCTGCATCGGCAACGCCGGGCCGCTCGCGCCGACCATCGAGGAGACGGTGGTGAAGAACGACCTCGTCTGTGCCGCGGTGCTCTCGGGCAATCGCAATTTCGAGGCGCGCATCCACCCCAACATCCGCGCCAACTTCCTCGCCTCGCCGCCGCTGGTGGTGGCCTACGCGATCGCCGGCACGATGCTCAGGGACTTCCGCACCGAGCCGCTCGGCAAATCGAAGGACGGCCAGGACGTCTACATCGGCCACATCTGGCCGAGCGCGGGGGAGGTGAAGGCGCTCATGAAGCTCGCCATGGACGCGCCGACCTTCAAGCGCCTGTATTCGAACCTCGCCGAGGCCAACCCGCTGTGGAAGAAGATCCCGGCGCCCGCCGGGCAGGTCTACAGCTGGCCCGAGTCGACCTACATCGCCGAGCCGCCGTTCTTCCGCGGCTTCTCGATGCAGCCCGGCGCGACCGGCGACATCGCCGGCGCAAGGGTGCTCGGCATCTTCGGCGACTCGGTGACCACCGACCACATCAGCCCCGCGGGCTCGATCAAGCCGACCTCGCCCGCCGGCATCTACCTGCAGGAGAACGACGTCTCGGTGGCGGACTTCAACTCCTACGGCGCGCGCCGCGGCAACCACGAGGTGATGATGCGCGGCACCTTCGCCAACGTGCGCATCAAGAACCTGATGCTGC
>CAZOWR010000237.1:0-4707 GCA_964583645.1 uncultured Enterobacteriaceae bacterium | reverse complement strand
CGCCGGGGAGCGTCTTCAGGCGGTCGGCGACGTAGCGGTCGGCGTAGTCCGAGAGCTCGAGCGCGCCGTGGCGCTCGCTGGAGAACGACAGCCAGATGATCGCCTGCGCGTCGGCCTCGATCTTGGAGACCACCGAGTCGTCGGCGGCCTCCGGCAGCAGCGCCTTGACCCGCGCCACGCGGTCGCGCACGTCGTTGGCGGCGGCATCCACGTTGCGCTCGATGACGAACTCCACCGTGATCTGCGACACCTCCTCGCGCGACACCGAGCGGATGCTGCGCACGCCCTCGATGCCCGAGATCGAGTCCTCCAGCGGCTGCGTGATCTGCGACTCGATCACCTGCGGGCTCGCGCCCTTGTAAACCGTGCGCACCGAGACCACCGGCGTGTCGATCTTCGGGTACTCGCGCACCGAGAGGCGCTGGAAGGAGATGGCGCCGATCAGCACGATCATCAGGCTCATGACCGTGGCGAAGACGGGGCGCTTGATGCAGAGCTCAGGCAGCTGCATGCCGGGCGCGGTGCTTCACGGGGTTAATGCGATCTCGTGTTTTCCAAAACACGAGAGTCTTGCGCTTTCGGGGAGATGCATCCCGAAAGCGCGAGATCTCGGGAGAATCAAACAAGCGCGGTGACCCATGCAGTTGGCGGACTGCCTCACCCCTTCTTCTCCGCCGCCGAGGCCGCCGGCTTGTCGCTCATCAGCCGCACCGGCATCCCCGGGAAGATGCGCAGCGTGCCGTCGGTGACGACGAGGTCGCCCGCCGCGATCCCCTGCAGGACCTCGACCTCCCCGACCTTGCGGATGCCGAGCTTCACCGGGACCATTTCCGCCTTGCCGTCGGTGACGCGGAACACGAAGCTCGCCTGGCCCTTGGGCACGACCGCCTGCTCGGGCACCCACACGGCCTTCTCGCGCACGCCGAGCTCGAGCTGCACGCGCGCGAACATGCCCGGGCGCAGCTTGAGTTCCGCGTTGCCGACGCGCGCGCGCGCGAGCACCGTGCGCGTCGCCTCGTCGACCGCGGGCTCGAGGGCGTAGATCGCGCCGCCGAAGGCCTGCCCCGGGAAGGCGTCGACCTGGATTCTCACCGCCTGCCCGGCGCGCAGCCGCGCGACGTAGACCTCGGGCACGCGGAAGTCGAGCTTGAGCTGGTCGATCTTCTCCAGCCGCGCCATGTCGGTGCCGGCGGCCACGTAGGCGCCGCGGCTCACGCTGCGCAGCCCCACGACGCCGGGAAACGGCGCGCGGATCTCGGTCTTGGCCAGCCGCGCCTCGATCTCGCGCAGGCTCGCGCTCGAGCGCGCGGCGCTGGAGCGCGCCTCGTCGAGCGCCTGCTGGCTGATGAACTGCTTCCGGTGCAGGTCCTCGGCGCGCTCCAGGCGCTGCGCATCGAGCTTCGCCTGCGCGCCGGCCGAGGCGAGCTGGGCGCGCACTTCGGAGGCGTCGAGCGCAGCGAGCAGCTCGCCGCGCTTCACGCCCTGGCCTTCCTCGAAGCGGATCTCGGCGATGCGCCCCGCGATCTCCGGGCGCACCACCACGGACTCGTCGGCACGCAGCGTGCCCACGGCATTCGCCTCGTCGACGGCCGGCGCGAGCTTCGCCGCCACCGCCTTGACCGGCATCGCCGGCGGGCCCTTGGCAGGCGCCTTGGCCGGGTCCTTCGGGCTTTGCGCGAGCGCCGCGCCGGCGGCGAGCGCCAGGGGGAGTAACCACCGCATCACGGAACTGCGGAGTTTACTCGGATTTCAAGCCGGCCTTCGCGCGTTTCGCCGCGAGCCGCTCCCGCGTCTTCGCGGTGTCGACCACGAAGCGCACGTGCGTGCCGCGTCCCGCCTCCTCCAGCGCATCCTTGACCGAGAACTGGAACACCAGCTTGCGCCGGTCGACCTCGCTGAGGCGCGCCTCGATCCTCACCTGCATCCCGAGCGGGGTCGCCGCGAGGTGGTCGATGGTGACGTGCGCGCCGACCGAGTCCTCGCCCGCGTCCAGGTGCGCGAGCAGGAACTCGCGGCACGCGTACTCGACGTCGCTCACCATGCGCGGGGTCGCGTAGACCATGTTTTCGCGCCCCATGAACGAGATGCAGCGCGCCTCGTCCACGACGACGGTCTTCGAGAACGCGAGGCCCGCGGCGAGGCTCGGCTTCACGGCGCGCGGAATCCCGCGCCTTCGACGGCGCGCCTGAGCGCTTCGACACGCGCGCGAGCCGGGTCGTAGGCCACGCGCGCCCTGCCCTGCTCGAGCGACACGTCGACCTGCCGCACGCCCGGCACGGCGCCCAGCACGCGCGTCACGCTCTTCACGCAGCCGTCGCACTTCATGCCTTCGATCCTCAGCTCAACGGTTTCCATCGGCTCAGCAGCAGCGAGTTGGACACGACCGACACCGAGCTCGCCGCCATCGCGGCGCCGGCGATCACCGGGTTGAGCGCGCCGAGCGCCGCCGCCGGGATGCCGAGCACATTGTAGACGAAGGCGAAGAACAGGTTCTGCCGGATCTTGGCGAGCGTGGCGCGCGACAGCGCGATCGCGTCCGCGATCCCCGCGAGGTCGTTCTTCATCAGCGTCACGTCCGCGGTTTCGAGGGCGGCCCCGGTGCCGGCCGCGAGCGCGAAGCTCACCTCGGCGGCGGCGAGCGCCGGGGCGTCGTTGACGCCGTCGCCTGCCATGCCGACGCGCCGGCCTGCGGCGCGCAGGCGCTCGATCTCGGCGGCTTTCTCCTGCGGCAGCACGCCGCCGCGCCACCGGGCGATCCCGAGGCGCGCGGCGAGCCGCTCCACCGCCGCCGGGTGATCGCCCGAGAGCACCACCGGCTCGATCCCCATCGCGCGCAGCTTCGCGAGCGCGGCCGGAGTGCTGGCGCGCGCCTCGTCCTCGAGCGCGATCCAGCCGAGGAACCGGCCGCCGTGCTCCACGCCGAGCACGGTCTTGCCGCCGAGCGCCTGCGGCCGCTCGCGGCCGAGGAACTCGGGCGAGCCCAGGCGCCCCGCGGCGCCCTCCAGCATCGCGCTCACGCCGCGCCCGCCGTGCGCCTCGAACGCCTGCACCGCGGGCACCCCGGCCGGCGCGCGACGCATCACGGCGCGCGCGAGCGGGTGCTCCGAGCGCGCCTCCAGCGCCGCGGCGATGCGCAGGAGCTCCTCCTCGGCGACGCCCGGCGCGGGCGCGAGCTCGCTCACCTCCGGCTCGCCGCGCGTCAGCGTCCCGGTCTTGTCGAGCACCAGGGTGTCGAGCCGCTCGCTCAGCTCGAGCGCCTCGGCGTTGCGGATCAGGATCCCGGCGCGCGCCGCGCGCCCCACCCCCACCATGAGCGCGGTCGGCGTGGCGAGCCCCAGCGCGCAGGGGCAGGCGATGACCAGCACCGCGACCGCCGGAATCAGCGCCGCCTCGAAGATCCCGGCGCGCCACCACCACAGGCCGAAGGTGGCGAGCGCGATCGCCGTCACCACCGGCACGAATATGCCCGAGACCTTGTCCACCAGCTTCTGCACCGGCGGCTTGGAAGCCTGCGCCGCGGCCACCAGGCGGATGATTCCCGCGAGCAGCGTCTCGCGGCCGACGCCGGTGGCGACGCACTTCACCGCCTTCATGCCGTTGACGCTGCCGGCGTAGACGCGGCTGCCGGGCGCCTTGTCCACCGGCATGGACTCGCCCGTGAGCATCGACTCGTTCACCGCGGTCTCGCCCTCGAGCACGCGCCCGTCCACCGGGAACGCGTCCCCGGGACGCGCCACGAACGCGTCCCCGGGGCGCAGCGTCTCGAGCGGCACTTCTTCCAGCCGCCCGCCGCGCTCGACCCACGCGGTCTTCGGCTGCATGCGGATGAGCGCCTCGAGCGCCTGCTGCGTGCGCCGGCGCGCACGCGCTTCCAGCAGCTTTCCGAGCAACACCAGCGTGATCACCACCGCGCCCGCCTCGAAGTACAGGTGCTCGGCGAGGCCGAGCGCCAGCACCGCCGCCGAGTAGAGGTAGGCCGCGCTCGTGCCGAGCGCCACCAGCACGTCCATGTTGGCCGCGCCGCCGCGCAGGGCGCGAAGCGAGCCGGAATAGAAGCGCCGCCCGCTCCAGAACTGCACCGGCGTGGCGAGCAGCCACTGCAGCCAGCCCGGGAGCAGGCCGTGGCCGCCCATGAAATGCACCCCCATCTCGGCGAGGAAGGGTGCGCTGAAGACGGCGGCCACCGCGAAATCGGCGAGCGCCGCGCGGTGCTCCGCGGCGTGATCGCGGATCTCGCCCTCGCGGTGCAGGTGCGCGTCATAGCCCGCGCCGCGCACCGCGGCGATGAGCCTGCCGACGTCGGCCGCGCCCGGCGCATAGCGCACCAGCGCCTTCTCGCCCGCGAAGCTCACGCTCGCCTGCACCCCCGGCAGGCGGTTGAGCGTGGTCTCGATGCGCGCGGCGCAGGCCGCGCAGCTCATGCCTTCGAGGTCCAGCTCCACGCTCTCGGTCGCGATCGCCACCATGACAGGCGGGATTCTAGACCCCCGTCGGTCCAGCCAGCCGAGCGCATCCCGGCAAAGTTGATCTGCATCAAGCACGGCGAGGCGGGGGCGCGGTCTCATCGCGCCATGCGGCGCATCACCCAGCGCATCGACAGCATCACCCGCATCCCGCCCGAGTACCTCGCGCCGGCGCCGCCGGCGCCGCGCAGCGTCAAGATCGAGATCTCGCCGCGCTGCAACTACCGCTGCGGCTTCTGCGCGC
>CAZOWR010000236.1:0-4708 GCA_964583645.1 uncultured Enterobacteriaceae bacterium | reverse complement strand
CCGGGGCTCGCGAAGTACATGCGCGAGAAGGGCGTCTGGGACGCGAAGTGGGACGCCAGGGTCGCGAGGAAATAGAGCCCGCACTTGCTGCCTGATCCGGGGGGGGGCGTGAGCGCTCCCCCCGCCTTGTCCGGGCCGCGCGTCGCCCTCGACTGGCTGTACTACGCGACCGCGGTCTTCTTCCTGCTCTACCTGCTCGCCTACTACCTGACGAGCCAGGGCGGGCCGACGCTGCTCGCCATCACGCTGGTGCCGGTCACCTTCGTGCTGTTCACGCTGGATGCGCTGCGCAAGGGCGAGCTCTATCCGCGCCTTCCGCCACTCGCCAACTACCTGATCGCGGCGCTCAACGTCGCGGTCTCGCTTTGCGTCGCGGTGTACATGTTCGTCGAGTACGAGCAGATCGGCACGGTGCGGGCCGGGATCTGGAGCGCGACCGACCTCGCCATGGGCGCGGTGATGGCGCTGCTCATCATGGAGTACGCGCGCAAGCGCTACCTGGCGCTGTGCATCCTGAACGTGATCCTGATCCTCTACGCGGTGTACGGCGCGGTGGTGCCGGGGATGTTCTTCCACCCCGGCCTGACCTGGACCCGTATCGCAAGCGCGATGAGCGTCGAGATGTCGACCGGCATCTTCTCCAACCTGCCCCAGCTCGCGCTGACCCTGATCGGCTCGTTCATCCTGGTCCTTTCCGTGCTGCGCGCCTTCGGCTGCGTCGACTCGATCCTGAGGGGTTCCTCCAACCTCGCCGCCCGCTCGCCGCACGCGCTGCCGCAGACCGCCGTGCTCGGCTCGATGGCGGTGGGCTCGGTGAGCGGCAGCGGCGCGGCCAACGCCATCACCACGGGCTCGGCCACGATTCCGGCCATGATCGGGGCGGGCATGCCGCGCTCGACCGCCGCTGCGATCGAGGCCGCCTCCTCGCTCGGGGGACAGTTGATGCCGCCGATCATGGGAATCTCCGCGTTCCTGATGGCGGAGTTCCTCGGGCGCAGCTACTTCGACGTGGTGGCCCGCGGCTACGCGCCCGCGGTCATCTACTACGTCGGCGTATGCGTGTCGGTGTACCTGCTCTCGACCCGCTATCGAGCGCGCCTCGACTCGGTGTCGGCCGAGTCGATGGCGTGGACCGACTGGGCGAACCTCGGCGCCTTCGCCGCGGTGGTGGCCGGGCTGATCGGCCTCATGTCGGCGCTGCATCTCGCGCCGATGTTCGCCGCCCTGTACGTCTTCGGCGCGGTCGCGGTCGCGCTGCTGATCGCGCACCTGGTGGCGGCGGTGCGCTCGGCCGGACGGTCGCTGCGCCCGGTGGTCGCGGCGCTCGGACGTTTCGTCGACACCTTTGCGAGCATGACCGCGGATCTCACGCTGCTGCTCGCGGTGCTGTCGATCATGACCGGGGCGCTGGTGATCACCGGCGTGCCGACCAAGATCGGCTCGATCCTGGTGGCAGCCGCCGGCGTCAATCTCGCGGCGATGGTGCTGGTGGCGTTCCTCTTCGGCGCGCTGCTCGGCACGGGGCTGCCGCCGGCGCCGACCTACATCATCACGGCGCTCGTGATCGCGCCGCCGATGATCAAGGTCGGCGTCGATCCCTGGGTGGTGCACTTCTTCGCCTTCTTTCTCGCGGTGTGGGGCGAGCTGACGCCGCCGACTTCCGTCACGGCGGCGGTCACGGCGAAGATCGCCAACGCCCCGTTTCTCGAGACGCTGTTCCGCGCCATCACGGTGTGCATTGCCCTGTTCGTGCTCATGGCGGGGGTCTTCACCCGGCCGGAGCTCGTCCTGGAGCCCGGCGCCGCGCAGCTCGGCGCCATGGCGCTCGTCATGATCGCGATGATCGGCATCACCTTCAGCATCCAGGCGCAGTTCGCGGACCGCGGCGCGATCGACGTGCCGGTGCGGCTCATCCTCGCCGCCGTCGCGCTGGTCGCGCTGCTGCATCCCGACCGGCAGCTGGCCGCGGCCGCCTGCGCGCTGATCGGCCTGTTCGTCGGCTACTGGATCCTGCGCCGCCGCGGCCTGCCGGTCGGCGCGAGTGCCGGCGCCGACTGAGGCGGTCCGGGGGCGTGTTGGCCCGAAAACAGGGTCAGACCCCGATCTCTACGATTGCTAGCGAAAGCGCGCCACCCAGCGCCGGTCCAGCCAGTCCTTCCAGCGCCACACCCAGCCGCCCTCGGCCGACCAGCCGCCGCGGCTCGCGATGGCGTATTTCGCTCCGCAGCTGACCAGGGCGAGCTGTCGCTGCTGCGGCCGGTAGGCCGCGAGCGGCCCGCCCTCGAGCGCGGCGCGCAGGTTGGCGAGCAGCACCGCGGCGTGGCGCACCGCGTAGACGCCGGACTTCGGGTGCGGCGCGTCGCGCAGCGTCGCGCTGTCGCCCACCGCGGACACCTCCGGGTGCGAGACGCTGCGAAGGTTCGCGTCGACGAGCACGAAGCCGCGCGTATCGTTCGCCAGTCCCGTCCCGCGCAGCCACGGCTGCGGCGCGGCGCCCGCGGTCCACAGGACCAAGTCGAAGGGCCCACGCACGCCGCCCGCGACCACCACCGGGCCGGGCTCGAGCGCCTCGACCGCGGTATTCGCGCGCAGCTCGACGCCGCACCGCTGGAGCGCGCTCGAAATCCGCCCGGCGAGCCTGCCGGCGAACATCGGCCGGTCGGAATACAGGGTCACCGACGCCTGCGGCAGCCGGTGCCGGACCGCCATCGCCATCTCGACTCCTGCCGCACCCGCGCCCACGACCGCGATCCGCTTCGCCGACGCGCGCTTCGCCTCCCACTCCTCGAGAAACGTCTCGAACGGTTTCGCCGCAAGGGCGTGCTCCGCGCTTCCCGGGACTGTCGTCTCCGGTAGCGAGCCGAGGTTGAGCGAAAGCAGGTCGTACTCGAGCTCGCCGCCCTTTTCGAGCGTGACCACCTTGCGTGCGGCGTCCAAACCCACGGCGCGGTCCAGCACCAGGACCGCGCCGGCCTCGCGCGCAAGGCGCGCCAGATCGATGACAACCTCGGAAACGCGGTAGTGACCGGCGACGAGGCCGGGGAGCATCCCGGAGTAGGTATGGCGCTCGCACGGTGTGACGAGGCGGACCTGCGCACCTCGCAGCGGCGCGTCCCGCTGCTCGCGCAGGAGAAAGGCATGCGCGTGCCCGCCGCCGAGCAGCAGCAGGCGCGCTATGCCTGCTCCCCGGCGAGGAAGCGCTGATTCGCCTCGCGCACTTTCGCCGCCGCGTCGTCATAGAGGAACGGCAGGTAGGCGAAGCGCCGTCCCGAGGTGATCGGCGTCGCCTCGTGCAGCAGCGCGCAGGAAAAGACCACCGCGCCGCCGGCTTCGGCGCGGTAGGTCCGGCGTCCGAATTCCGGAAAGCGCAAGTCGCCGCCCCCGTACTCGCCCGCATTGAGGTTGAGCGTCACCGCGAAGCGGCGATGCGCGGTGCCCGGGCTCGTGTTGTCGCGGTGCGGGCTGAAGAAGCCGCCGTCGGCCGCGTCGTAGCACGCGACGATGTGGCGCTCGACGCGCGTCGCCTCGAAGGCGAAGGCGCGTGCGATCTCGGGTACGAGGCGCCGGTGGATACGCGCCACGCAAGCCCCGCGCAACTCCTCGTCCAGGATGGTCTGGTCGCGCCGGCGCTTGAAGCCGTGGTCGTGGACCCCCACCGTCATGCCGCCGCGCTCCCGCATCACGCCGGAATCGCTGCCGCCGTGCTGCGCGTAGTGTTCGATGAGGGCCCGGCACAGCCCGGGCTCGAAGACGCGCGGCACGAGCAGCACCGGCGCGTGCTGCTCGGCCGGTGCCACGATCATGCGCAGCACCTCCTCCACGTGCGCCGCGGCCTCGCCGCGGAACGGCACCGCGCCGAGCACGCGCAGCCGCTCGTCGAGCGCCACGGTTTGCGGCAAGTAGGCGGGCGGCGCTGCGCCTTCCTCGCGCAGCGCGCCGTAGGCGCGGCTCACGGCGAGATCGAAGTCCCAGAACCAGCGGAAGCCGGGCAGCCGCTGGCGCACGCGCTGCTGCCGCTCGTCCTCGGGGTCCACGGACACGCCGAAGAAGCAAGCGCGCTCGTCGTCAAAGATCTCGCGCCGCTCGAGGAACGCCGCCAGCACCGCGGCCGAGAGCGGCTGCGCCGCGGAGCCGAAGAAGCACAGCACCACGCAGCGCCCGCCGATGGATTCGAAGTGATACTGCTCGTTGGACGTGCAGCGCACGGTGAACCACGGCGCCGGGTCGCCGCGATAGAGACCGACCGGGCCCTCCCCGCTCATGCGTCCCCGGCCGCGGCGGCGCGCGCCTCCTCGCGCTTGCGCAGCTCGTTGCGCTGCACTTTGCCGGTAGTGGTCATGGGCAGCGCGTCGATGAACTCGATCTCCTTCGGATACTCGTAGGGCGCAAGGCGCCCGCGCACGTGCCCCTGGATCTCGTCGACGAGCGCCTGCGACGGCGTGCGCCCCGGCTGCAGCACGATGAACGCCTTGACGATCTGGCCGCGCGCGGCGTCCGGCTTGCCGATCACCGCGGCGTTCGCCACCGCGGGGTGCTTGACCAGGCAGGACTCGATCTCCGCCGGGCCGATGCGGTAGCCCGAGGACTTGATGACGTCGTCCGACCGGCCCTGGTACCAGAGGTAGCCGTCCTCGTCCATGCGCGCCTGGTCGCCGGTGCAGCCCCAGCCGTCGACGTACTTCTCGCGCGTCGCCTCAGGGTTCTTCCA
>CAZOWR010000235.1:0-4728 GCA_964583645.1 uncultured Enterobacteriaceae bacterium | reverse complement strand
GCCAAAGACCTTGACATGGAATTCAAATCGTCTGTCGGCGACATGGTCGTTATCAAGAACGGCCGCCTTGCGAGGGGGGCCATCGATGATGAAGCTCTCGGCCGGAAAAAAGCAAAGCTTATCGACGCAATAGAAAGGCTTTACGGGCCGGAAATGGTCGCAGGACTACGGCGTCGTCTCGGGCCGCTGCAATACGGAGGCGATCGGGGCGGTGCTCGGCGGCGCGGTGGGCGGCGTGGTCGGCTCGCAGGTCGGTCGGGGCGAGACGCGGCCCGTCGCGATCCTCGTCGGCGGCATCCTCGGCGCGGTCGTCGGGGCCAAGATCGGGCGCGAGATGGACGAGAGCGACCGGGCGTGCATCGGGCACGCCCTCGAGCTCGCCGCAGACGGTCAGCCCGTGGCGTGGACCAACGGCGCCACCGGCGTCGCCTACCGGCTCGTTCCGGGGCGAAGCCAGCATTCCGGCGGCGCGCCGTGCCGCAGCTTCACCACCGCGCTCGCCTCCGGCGGCAGATCGGAGACGGTGGGCGGGTCGGCCTGCCGCGGCACCGGGGGCGAATGGCAGTTCCGCAAGTAACGCACGACGACAAGGAGACCGACATGCCGAAGCTGCGTTCCAGAGTTCTCGCCGTACTGCTCAGCGCCGCAATGACGAGCCCGGTGCTGCCGCCGCCCGTTCATGCGGGAATCATCGGCACGCACGCCGCCGTGGCGACGCAGGAGCGCGCGCGGGTTGCGGCGCTGCTCGAGCGCGAGGACGTCGCCGCGCGCCTGCTCGCTCTGGGCGTCCCGCGCGAGGAGGTGCACGCACGGGTTGCAGCGCTCTCGGATGCCGAGATCGCGGAGCTCGCCGCGCGCATCGACGCATCGCCCGCGGGCGGCAACGGCATCGTGGGCGCGCTCCTGCTGGTGTTCCTGATCCTGCTCGCCACCGACCTGCTGGGCTGGACCAAGGTCTTCCCCTTCACGCGCCAGGTGAAGTAGCGGGGCGCCGCGCTACACCGCGATCGGTGCTTTGATCGCGGGGTGCGGCTCGTAGCCCTCGAGCGTGAAGTCCTCGTAGGCGAATCCGAACAGGTCGCGCACCTGCGGGTTGAGCCGCATGCGCGGGAAGGGGCGCGGCGCGCGCGCCAGCTGCTCGCGTGCCTGCTCGAGGTGGTTGAGGTACAGGTGCGCATCCCCCAGCGTGAGCACGAATTCGGCGGGCTCGAGGCCGGTGACCTGCGCCACCATCAGCGTGAGCAGCGCGTAGGAGGCGATATTGAACGGCACGCCGAGGAACAGATCCGCGCTCCTCTGGTACATCTGGCAGGACAGGCGCCCCCCGGCGACATAGAACTGGAACAGCGCGTGGCAGGGCGGGAGCGCCATCCGGTGCACGTCGGCCGGATTCCAGGCGGTGACGAGGTGGCGGCGCGAATCGGGCTTGGCCCTGATCTGCTCCACGACCGCGCGCATCTGGTCGATCTCGCGGCCCTCCGGCGTGCGCCAGTGGCGCCACTGGTAACCGTAGACCGGGCCGAGCTCCCCCTGTGGATCCGCCCACTCGTCCCAGATGGTGACGCCGCGCTCCTGCAGCCAGCGCGTGTTGGTGTCCCCCCGCAGGAACCAGAGCAGCTCCAGGATGATCGACTTGAGGTGCAGCTTCTTCGTGGTGAGCAGCGGGAAGCGCCCGTCGAGCCCGAAGCGCAGCTGCCGTCCGAACACCGACAGCGTCCCGGTCCCGGTGCGATCGCTCTTGCGCGCGCCCTGCTCGAGCACCTCGCCGAGCAGGTCGAGGTACTGCCGCTCCTCTGAGGTCATATCGCGATGGTAGCGAAAAGCTCGCGCGCGCTCTGGAACCGCTCCTCCGGCTGCTTGGCCAGCAGCCGGTCGACGATCGGCTGGTAGCCGGCGAGCCGCGCCGGCAGCCTTGGCGCCTCGCCGTGCACGTGCTGGTAGACGAGCGTCGCGGGATCGGCGTCCCCGTACAGCCTGCGGCCCGTGAGCATCTCCTGGAAGATCACCCCCAGGCTGTAGAGGTCGGAGCGCGCGTCGGCCTCCCGCCCCAGGCACTGCTCCGGGCTCATGTAGCGCGGAGTCGCGAGCACCTCGCCCTGCAGCGTGAGCCCGGTCGTGGAGGCGAGGTCCTTCGCCAGCCCGAAGTCCACGATCACGGCATGACCGTCGGCGCGGAACATGATGTTCTGCGGCTTCAGGTCGCGGTGCACGATGCCGTGCCCGTGGATCGCGGCGAGCGCCCGGGCGATCTGCGCGGTGACGCGCAGCGCGGCGAGCGAGCTCATCCCCTCGCGCATGCGCGCCGCGAGCGTGCCCCCGGGGAGGAACTCCATGGCGATGAACGGGTGCTCGCCCGCGAGGCCCTGCTCGTAGATGCGCGCCACGTGCTCGGCCTCGAGGCTCGCGAGCAGCTTGTACTCGCGCACGAAGCGCCGCAGGAACCTGTCGTCGCGCCGCAGCTCCGCGTCGAGCACTTTGAGCACGAGCTGCAGCCCGTCGCGGGCGCGCTCGGCCAGGTACACCTGCGCCATGCCGCCCTCGCCGATCTTGCCCAGCGTGCGGTAGCCGGGGATCCCGAGCGGGTCACCGTCGGCGCTGCGGAAGGCACTCGATTCGTCGACCATCAGGGGGCGCGTGTGTCGGGTCGGCGGGTAGCTCCATTGTGCGGCGATCGGACGCATTGATAAAGCCCCGCAGACATAGGATCATTCGCCTTCCGGGGGAACCACCATGATCAAGCTTTTCGGCGCAGGCAAGCCCGACCATCCGATGGGCGACCTCAGGGAGGCGAAGCGCATCCTCGAGGAGCTGCCGGCGCAGGATCCTTTCAAGGCGCTCGATGAACTGATGCACTGGCTCGAGTCGGTGAGCGCGGCCGAGGGCTTCAGGGTCGAGCAGCGCATCCAGGTGCTGTTCGCGGTCGACGACGCGGCGCAGTCGCGGCTGCGGCGCCTGGGCAGGGAGTACCTCGCCGCCGCGCGCCCCTCGCGCTTCCAGGAGAACCGGCTCTGGAGCGCGGTCCACGGCTACTGGCGCCAGGCCGGCCGGTCCCTGGCGCGCGCCGTGGACCTCTTCGTGCAGAACGCCAGGGGCGCGGAGTCGGCCAAGGCGCTGCTCGCGCTGCTGCTGGTGCGCGCGCTGCGCTCGCTCGCGCAGCAGATCAAGTGGATGCACCTGCGCTACGGGCCGGTCGACGCGTCGGTCTGGGGCGTGCTGAACAGCGTCTACGCCTACGCCGAGGCGAGAAAGCTCGCCCAGGCGAAAGTCGCCGTCTATCCGTCCGTGCCGGGAGAGTCCTCGCCGCAGCTCGAGCTGCTCAAGGCGGCCATGTTCAGCGCTGCCTCGCCCGACAGCCTGCTGCCGCAGGAGGCGGAGTTCGTCGAGCGCATGATCGCCGGCTACGCGGGGCGCTTTGCGCTCGCCTCCGCGCCGTCCCCGGAGCTGCCCTTCTGGACCGACCTTGCGCAGGCGATGGCGCCGGTGCGGTTGATCCGCACGCCGCAGCCGGGACCGGGACTGCGCTATCTGGGGGCCGGGGCGGCGCTCGGCGAGCTGAGCGCGCTCATCGAGCGGATCCACACCACGCGCGCGGTGCCCGCCGAGCTCGGCCTGCCCGAGGGACAGGACGCGGAGTTCGCGCTCGAGCTGCTGCGGCACCTCGCGCAGGTCTGGTCGCCGCAGCCGCCGGAGCGCAAGTCGCAGCGCCACGCCGTCAAGACGCGTCTTTCCGTGACCCACGGCTACGAGGGCGTGCTCGGGGTGCTGGGCGGGGGCGACTCGCTCGACTTCGACCGGCAGGCCACCGAGAGCTGGATCGTGGAGAACGTCAGCGCGGGCGGCTTCGGCGCCGTGGTGCCGAAGCTGAAGGGCGACTGGCTGCGCGTAGGCGCCCTGCTCGCGATCCAGCCCGAGGGCGGCAACAACTGGGTGCTCGGGCTGGTGCGCCGCGTCAACCGCACCGGCGGCGCAGAGGCCCGCGTCGGCATCGAGACGCTCTCGCGCGCACCCGCGGCGTCGATGTTCCGCGTCAGCGGCAGCCGGGACGCCACCGAGCAGGGCGTGCTGATCCGCAACGGCGAGGGGGCGGAGGCGCGGATCGTGCTCAAGCCCGGCGTCTACGCGCCGGCGCAGAACCTGGAGCTCGCGGCCGGGGAGCGCCAGCACGTCTTCATCCCGCAGGGGATCGCGGAGCGCGGCGAGGACTTCGAGATCGCGCGCTTCCGCGAGATGATCAGAGAATCCTGAGCAGGAACGCCGCGATGTGCGCGATCTCCTCCGCGCACACCGCGTGCGGCATCGGGTAGTCGTGCCATTCCACTGCGCAGCCGAGCTGCGCCAGCTGCTCGCGCGAGGTGAGCGCGCGCTCGATGGGGATCAGGTCGTCGTGCTGGCCGTGCGCCATGAACAGCGGAATCCCGCGGCTGGCGTCGCTCTGCTCGGCCATGAGCGCGGCCGACAGCGGCAGGTAGGTCGAGAGCGCGATGACGCCCGCGAGCCGCTCCGGGCTGCGCAGCCCCGTCTGCAGCGCGATCGCGCCGCCCTGCGAGAAGCCGGCGAGCACGATCCGGTCCGCCGCAATGCCGCACTCCTTTTGCTTGGCGATCAGGCCTTCGAGCAGGCCCTGCGAGGCGCGGATGCCGGCCTCGTCCTCGGGGCCGCCGCCGAGCTGCAGGATGTCGTACCAGGCGCGCATGCGCATGCCCTGGTTGATGGTCACCGCGCGGATCG
>CAZOWR010000234.1:0-4731 GCA_964583645.1 uncultured Enterobacteriaceae bacterium | reverse complement strand
CCGCATCGTGCGTCAGGGAAAGCACGTCGTCATGAGCAACGGCCAGCGCATCGTGGCGCTCGAAACGCCAATGCTGACGCGGCGTTATCGGCAATTACCGCTCGAATTCACCCACTCGAAATCCCGAAGAGCTACGATCGTGTACACCTTACGCCTCCCTACCGCCCCGCTCCTCCTTCGCCTCCTCGACGCCGATCACCCCCGCCCTCATCGCATCGCGATAGACGCCCGCGTTCTCCAGCGAGCGCAGCAGCACGAACCCGTGCGCGCTCGCCCGCACCGAGTAGCGGATGATGAGCGCGAGCAGGAACAGCGCCACGCCGATCGTCAGGTTGCCGGTCAGCGCGAGCGCCACCGCCGTGCCCATCACCGGCAGCAGGATGAAGGGCAGCATCAGGCGCCGCGAGACGAAGGACGCCGCGCGCGCCTTGTCGACGTGCACGCGGATCCTCCCGGCGCGGTAGTCCTCGACGAATTCACCGTGCGGCAGCTCGCTCACCGGCGCGCCGCCTCGCGCCGGCGCCTTCGCGCCCGCCACTCGAGCACCACCCACGCCCGCCAGGCGAGCTGCACGCTGAAGTAGCCGAGCACGGCAAGGGTCGCGGCGAGCGCCGGCAGCCCCACGGCGAGCGGCAGCCCGAGCTCGAGCATCCAGTCGAAGAGCGCGCGCAGCGACCAGCCCCAGTCGGACCAGTCCCACTCGAACGGCTGCAGCCGCGCGGCATCGCTGTTGCCGCCCATCAGCAGCAGCCGCCCGTAGCCGTAGGCGACGATGTAGAGCGGCACGATGGTGAAGGGGTTGGTGTAGAAGGTGACGACGATGGCGACCGGCAGGTTGCGGTGCAGGGGCACCGCGAGGAGGAGTGCCGTCAGCACCTGCAGCGGCCCCGGCACGAGGCCCGCGAAGAGCCCGATCGCCACCGCGCCGGCCACCGAGTCGCGGTTGAAGTGCCACAGGTTCGGGTGGTGCAGCAGCGACCCGAACATCGCCATCCAGCGGTTCGCGCGCACCGCGGCCGCATCCGGGAAGTACCTGCGCAGGAGCTTGCGCCGCACGCGCCGGAGTCTAGCGCAGCGACTGCTAGACTCGCCGCCAGCCATGGGTACGTTCCCGCGCGCGCTCGCCGCGGCGCTCCTCGCCGCCCACGGTGCCGCGCTCGCCCAGGAGAAGGCCCACCTCGACAAGCTGCGCTTCCTCGAAGCGGTGGCGCTCACCGGGCGCTCGGCCGAGAGCGACGTCGCGCTGTTCGGGGCGCTCGTCGGTGAGCCGGTCGAGGTCGCCGAGGACCTGCAGGCGCCGCTGCGCGGCGCGACGCGCAGCTTCGTCGCGCTGCGGCGCGCGCAGGCGCCCGACCGCATCGCGGGCCACCTCATGCTGCGCTTCGGCCTGGGGCCGGGGGAGCGCTACGTGCTCGTCGCCGACGTCGCGCTCGAGCCGCGCTTCGAGTGCCTGCGCCTGCACGACCTCGCCGCGAAGCTTGGCCCGGCGCGTGACACGGTGACGCGCGGCGTCGAGGTCGTCGCCGCCGCCTTCGGTCTCGCCTCGGGCGCCAGCGCGCGCTTCGCCTTTGCCGCCGACGGCTGCGCCCGCTGGCTCATGCTGCGCCGTAACGCGGACTAGGGCCTGTCAGCCGCCGGCGCGCGCGCGCGTTGTAGGGGCGTGACGCTCGTGCTGGTCGCTTTCGCCGCCGGGGTGCTGCTGCTGCAGCTGCAGAGCGCGCTTCCTGCGCCGGGGTGGCTCCTCGCCGTGCCGCTCGCCGGGGTGGCGCTCTGGCGCCCGGTGCTCGCCGCGCCGCTCGCGCTCGCCGCCGGCTTCCTGTGGGCCGCGGGGTTCGCGCACCTGCGCCTCGCCGACCGCCTCGCGCCCGAGCTCGAGGGGCGCGACCTCGAGGTGGTCGGCGTGGTCGCGAGCCTGCCCGCGTCGACCGAGCGCGGCGCGCGCTTCGAGCTCGAGGTCGAGTCCTCCCCGGCGCCGCTGCCGCGCCGGCTGCTCGTCTCCTGGTACCGCAACTTCTGGCGCGAGGACGGGCCCGCGACGCTCCGGGAGCCGCCGCACCCCGGAGAGCGCTGGCGCTTCGCGCTGCGGCTGAAGCGCCCGCACGGGCACGCCAACCCTCACGGCTTCGACTACGAGGCGTGGCTCCTCGAGCGCGGCATCGGCGCCACGGGCTACGTGCGCGCCTCGCCCGCGCCGCTCTACCTGGGGCGGCGCGCGAGCCCCGGCGACCGCATCGAGCGGGCGCGCGAAGCGGTGCGGGATCGCTTCGCGGCAGCGCTCGGCGCGACGCCCGCCGCCGGCATCCTCGCCGCGCTCGCGGTGGGCGAGCAGCGCGCGATCTCCAACGAGGAGTGGCGCCTCTTCCAGCGCACCGGCGTCACCCACCTCATGAGCATCTCGGGCCTGCACGTGACGCTCGTCTCCGGGCTCGCCGCCTGGCTCGTCGCCGCGCTCTGGCGCCGCGTGCCGCGCCTCGCGCTCGCGCTGCCCGCGCGCAAGGCGGGCGCGGCGGCGGCGATCGCCGCCGCGCTCGGCTACACGCTGTTCGCGGGATTCGCGGTGCCCGCGCAGCGCACCTTCTGGATGGTCGCGGTGGTGGCGGCGGCGCTGTGGTCCGGGCGCATCGCCTCGCCGGTGCGCGCGCTCGCCCTCGCGCTTGCCGTGGTGCTCGCGATGGACCCCTGGGCGGTGCTCGCGCCGGGCTTCTGGCTCTCGTTCGGCGCGGTCGCCCTCATCTTCTACGTCGCGCCTGAGGGCGGATCGTGGCTCGCGCAGTGGCTGCGCGTGCAGTGGGCGATCACGCTCGGCCTCGCTCCGGCGGCGCTGTTCCTGTTCGCGCAGGTGTCGCTCATCGGACCGCTCGCCAACGCGATCGCCATCCCGTTCGTCTCGGCGCTCGTCACGCCGCTCGCGCTCGCCGCCGCCGTGCTGCCCTGGCAGCCCCTGCTCGAGGTGGCGGCGTGGCTCGTGGAGCTGCTGTTGCAGTTCCTCGAGTGGTGCGCGGCGCTGCCGCTCGCCGTCTGGCAGCAACGCGCGCCGCCGCTCTGGGCGACCGCGCTCGCTGCAGCAGGCGTGGCATGGCTGGTGGCGCCGCGCGGCGTGCCGTGGCGCGCGGGGGGCCTCGCGCTGATGCTGCCCGCGGCGCTGCTCCCGGCGGGCGCGCCCGCGCCGGGGGAGGCCTGGGTCACGACGCTCGACGTGGGGCAGGGGCTCGCGGTGCTGGTGCGCACCGCGCACCGCGCCCTGCTCTACGACGCCGGGCCCGCCTTCGGGCCGGATGCCGACAGCGGCGAGCGCCTGATCGCGCCGTTCCTGCGCGCCGAGGGAGTGGCGCGCCTCGACGCCATGGTCCTCACGCACCAGGACATGGACCACATCGGCGGCGCGGCCTCGGTGCTCGAGTTTTTCGAGGTCGATGCGTTTCTCTCCTCGTTGCCTGCGCACAGCCCGCTGCTCGGCCTCGCGCGCTTCGCGCGCCCCTGCGCCGCGGGGCAGGCCTGGGCATGGGACGGCGTGCGCTTCGCGATCCTGCATCCGGCGCCCGGCGCGGCGCCACGACGCGGCAACGACCGGAGTTGCGTGTTGCGCGTCGAGGCCGGGGGCCGCGTGGCGCTCCTCACCGGGGACATCGAGCGGCCGGCGGAGGCGGCGCTGCTCGAGCGCGGCGCGGCGCAGCTGCGCGCGGATGCGCTGCTCGTGCCGCACCACGGCAGCCGGACCTCCTCCAGCGGCGAATTCATCGCCGCGGTGCGTCCCGGGACCGCGGTGGTTGCCGCGGGCTACCGCAGCCGCTTCGGTCATCCGCACCCCGAAGTGCTCGAGCGCTACCGGCAGGCCGGCGCGGCGATCCGGCGCACCGACCTGGAAGGCGCGGTCACGCTGCGCCTGGCCCCCGAGGGACTGCGGGTGGACAGCGAGCGGCGCCGCCGTGCCCGCTACTGGCACGATCGCGCGCCCTGAGGGGATAATGGCCGCGCGGGCCTCACCGCACAACGCTCAAGGAGGAGTCGTCATGGCCAAGAAGGCTGGCAGCGCCGTCTACCGCGTCACCGACGTCATCGGCACGAGCGCGACCTCGTGGGAGGATGCAGCGCGCAATGCCGTGAAGACCGCCGCCCGGTCGCTGCGCGACCTGCGCATCGCGGAGGTCACCAAGCTCGACGTCAAGGTGGAGAACGGCAGGGTGACGCAGTTCCGCGCCCGGCTCTCGCTCTCCTTCAAGTACGGAGCCTGATTGGCGGGCTTCACGGCGACGGTGCGCGTCACCGGCACCGCCGGGCGCTTCGAGGAGTTCCGCGAGCGCGTCCGGTGGCTGCTGGTGCGCGACCCGGACACCGAGCCCTACACCGAGCACCACGCGCCGGACCGGCTCGAGTACCGCTTCGCGCTCGAGAAGGGCATCCCGTTTCCCACGTTCGTGGCGGCGACCGCGGAGTTCCCGGAGCTGCGGGTGGAAGTCGAGTGGGACCGGGACGGGGCGAAGGGCGGGGCCGCGATCGAGCTCGGCAGGCTGGTGGAGAAGTGGAGCGGCGAGCGGCCGGCGGCATGAGCCCCGCGGCGCGGCAGCGGCACGTGCAGTGCGCCTCGAGCGCGGGCCTGCACCGCATCGCCTATCTCGAGTGGGGCGATCCGCGCAACCCGCGGGTGCTGGTGTGCGTGCACGGGCTGACCCGGTGCGCGCGCGATTTCGATACCCTCGCCGCCGCGCTCTGCGACCGCTACCGCGTCGTCTG
>CAZOWR010000233.1:0-4807 GCA_964583645.1 uncultured Enterobacteriaceae bacterium | reverse complement strand
TGCACTTCTACCAGATGCACACCAAGTTCCGCGACGAGATCCGGCCGCGCTTCGGCGTCATGCGCGCGCGCGAGTTCGTCATGAAGGACGGCTACTCGTTCCACGCCGATGCCGCCGACCTCGAGCGCGAGTACCGCAGCATGCACCAGACCTACTCGCGCATCTTCACGCGCCTGGGCCTGAGGTTCCGCGCGGTGGCCGCCGATCCGGGCACGATCGGCGGCAGCGGCTCGCACGAGTTCCACGTCCTCGCCGACTCGGGCGAGGACGCGATCGCGTGGTGCCCGGCCTCGGACTACGCCGCCAATCTCGAGCTCGCCGAGGCGGTGGCGCCGGCGGCCTCGCGCCCGCCCCCCGGGGCCGCGCTGCGCAAGGTGCCGACCCCCGGGAAGAAGACCTGCGAGGAGGTCGCGGAACTGCTCGGCATCCCGCTGTCAAAGACGGTGAAGTCGATCGTACTGGCGCTCGACGGCGAGGGCGGCGGGGCCGCCCGGCTGTTCCTGCTTCTGCTGCGGGGAGACCACCAGTTGAACGAGCTGAAGGCGGGCAAGGTGGCGGGGCGGGCGGGCTTTCGCTTCGCGAGCGAGGCCGAGATCGAGGCGGGCTTCGGCTGCCGCCCGGGCTACATCGGCCCCGTAGGCGCGCGCGCGCTTCGCGTCGTGGCGGACCGCGGCGTCGCGGCGCTGGCCGATTTCGTCTGCGGCGCGAACGAGCCGGGGTTCCACCTCGCGGGCGTCAACTGGGGCCGCGACCTGCCCGAGCCGGCCGAGGTCGCCGATCTGCGCAACGTGGTCGAGGGCGATCCCTCGCCCGACGGGCGGGGTACGCTGAAGATCCAGCGCGGCATCGAGGTCGGCCACATCTTCCAGCTGCGCACCAAGTACTCCGAGGCGATGCAGGCCACGTTCCTCGACGACAAAGGCGCCGCGCGCCCCTTCGAGATGGGCTGCTACGGCATCGGCGTGACGCGCATCGTCGCGGCGGCGATCGAGCAGAACCACGACGAGCGCGGCATCGCCTTCCCGGCGCCGATGGCGCCCTTCGAGGCCTGCATCGTGCCGATCGGGCTGGCGAAGAGCGCGGCGGTGCGCGAAGCGGCCGCGGGCCTCTACGCCGAGCTCGGCGCCACGGGCGTGGACGTGCTGCTGGAGGACCGCGACGAGCGCGCCGGGGTCCTGTTCGCCGACATGGACCTGGTCGGCGTGCCGCACCGCCTGGTGATCTCGGAGCGCGGGCTCGCCGCCGGCACGGTGGAGTACAAGGCGCGCCGCGACGCGGCGCCCCGGCAGGTGCCGCTCGCCGCGGCGGCGGCGTTCGTGCGCGAGCGCCTCGCCCCGTGAGGCGGCGCGCGCTGCTCGCGCTCGCCGCGGCCTGGGCGCTGCCGCTGCCGCGCGCGGCGCGAGCCGGCGCGCAGGTCTACGAAGAGCTCGGCGCGAGCCTGCGCGCGTCGCTGCAGGGGGCGATCGCCGACCGGGCCGTGCCGTTCCTAAATTTCCGCGACCCCGGCGACGCGCAGAAGTGGATTTACGAGATGACGCGGCGGCTGCAGCCGCGCGTGCCGGACCGCAAGACGCGCTTCGAGTTCCTCAAGACGGTGCAGTTCGAGGCCACGCGCGCGGCGCTCGACCCCCAGCTGGTGCTCGGCCTGATCGAGGTCGAGTCCAACTTCCGCAAGTACGCCGTGTCGCGGGCGGGCGCGCGCGGCTACATGCAGGTGATGCCGTTCTGGGTGAAGCTGATCGGCGCACCCGGGCACAACCTGTTCAGGCTGCGCACCAACCTGCGCTACGGCTGCGTCATCCTGCGCCACTACCTCGACCAGGAGAAGGGCGACTATTTCCGGGCGCTGGGCCGCTACAACGGCAGCCTCGGCCAGGCCGAGTACCCGAACCTGGTGCACGCGAGCTGGCGCGGGCGCTGGAAGTACGATGGCACCACCGGCTAGGCGCGCGCTGCGCGACGGGTTCCACGGCTTCGCGCCGCCCGAGCGCGGCGCGGTGGTGCTGGGCCACCGCCGCGTCTACATCGTGCCCACGCGCCTCGGGCTGCTCTTCGGCGCTACCGTGGGGATCCTCCTTGTCGGCTCGATCAACTACGCGATGTCGCTCGGCTTCGCGCTCACGTTCCTGCTCGCCGGCGTGGGTGTCGCCGGCATGGTGCACACGGCGCGCAATCTGGCGCAGCTCGCGGTGAGCGCCGGACGCGCGCAAGCCGTGTTCGCGGGCGAGTCGGCCGAGCTGCGCCTGTACCTCGCGAGCGGCGCGCCCTACGACCGGCCCCAGATCATGGTGCGGCACCTCGCCTCGGGCGCGCAGCGCGTGCTCGACGTCGCCGCCGGCGCCACCGCCGAGGCGGTGCTCGCGGTGCCGGCCGAGCATCGCGGCTGGCTCGCCTACGGGCGCATCCTGCTGGAGACGCGGTTTCCGCTCGGCCTGTTCCGCGCCTGGAGCTACGTCGAGCCCGAGGCGCGCTGCCTGGTCTACCCCCGGCCGCTGCGCAGCCCGCTGCCGCCGCCCGAGGCGCATGCCGCCGCCGGCGCGGCCCGCGTGCTCGCCCCGGGCAGCGACGACTTCGCGGGCCTGCGCGGCTACCAGCGCTCCGACTCCCCGCGTCATGTCGCGTGGCGCGCCTTCGCGCGGGGCGGCAAGCTCCTCACCAAGCAGTTCTCGGGTGAGGCGGCGGCGGAGATCGTGCTCGACTGGGCGCGGCTCGCACCCGGCCTGGGCGCCGAGGAGCGGCTGTCGCGCCTCGCGGGCTGGGTGCTGCTTGCCGAGCGCGACGGGCTGCGCTACGGGCTGCGGCTGCCCGGGCGGGAGCTGCCTCTGGGCGAGGGCGAAGCGCACCGCGCGGTCTGCCTGCGCGCGCTGGCGCTGTTCGAGACGCCATGAGCGCCGCCCACCCGTTCGCCCCGGAGCTGCGCCCGGTCGCAGCGCGCGAGCTGGCGCTGCTCTTCGCGAGTCTGGCCCTGGTCGCTGTTCCGCACGCCCTGCGCGCACCGTGGTGGCTGACGTTGCTGACGGTGCTGCTGTACGCCTGGCGTGCGGCTGCGGTGCGCGACGTCGCGATCCTGCCGCCGCGCTGGCTGCTGCTCGCGCTCGCGGCGGTGGCGCTGGCGGGCGTCTGGCTCCAGTACCGGCACCTCTTCGGCCGCACGCCGGGCATCGTGGTGCTGGTGCTGTTCTCGGGGCTCAAGCTCCTGGAGACGCGCAACCAGCGCGACGCGGCGGCGGCGGTGTTCCTGTGCTGGTTCCTGGTGATCACGAATTTCCTGTACTCGCAGTCGATCGCCACCGCGGTCGCGATGTGCGCCGCGCTCGCGCTGAGCACGGCGACCCTGGTGGGCTTCAGCGCGCCGCAGCGGGAGCTGCGCGCCAACCTGCGCAGCGCGGCGGTGATCCTGGCGCAGGCCGTTCCCGCCGCGCTGGTGCTCTTCGTGCTGTTTCCCCGCGTGCAGGGCCCGCTCTGGGGGCTGCCGCAGGACGCCTACGCGGGCATGACCGGCCTCTCCGATACCATGACGCCGGGGAGCCTGTCGCAGCTCATCCAGTCGGACGCGATCGCGTTCCGGGTCGATTTTGCGGGCGAGCTGCCGCCGCGGCGCGCGCTGTACTGGCGCGGGCCGGTGCTGTGGGACTTCGACGGGCGCACCTGGCACCCCGGCTCGCCGGGCTTCGCGCAGCTTCCCCCGCGTGCGGGCCGCGCGGACCGCTTCGACTACGCCGTGACCCTGGAGCCGCACAACCGCAACTGGCTGTTCGTCATGGAAGCGGCGGGCAGCGTCCCGGCGCGCGCGCGCTACCTCGACGACGGGCAGCTCGTCACGCTGCAGCCGGTACGCAGCCGGATGCGCTACGAGGCCGTGTCCTACATCGACGCCTCTCCCGACCCGCGTGCCGAGCCCTGGCAGCTGCGCCGCGCGCTGCGCCTGCCCGCGGGCTACAACCCCAGAGCGCTCGCGCTCGCCGAATCCTGGCGGCGGGAGGTCCGCGGCGACCTGCAGCTCGTGGAGCGCGCGGTGGAGTACTTCCGCGGCGCGGGCCTCGTGTACACGCTCGAGCCGCCCCTGCTCGGTCAGGATTCCGTCGACGAGTTCCTCTTCGGCACGCGTGAAGGCTTCTGCGAGCACTTTGCCTCGGCGTTCGCCTTCGTCATGCGCGCCGCCGGCGTGCCGGCGCGCGTGGTGACCGGCTACCAGGGCGGCGACCCGAACCCGGTCGACCAGCGCTTCACGGTGCGTCAGTCGGACGCGCATGCCTGGGTCGAGGTGTTCCTCGAGGGCCGCGGCTGGACGCGCATCGATCCCACGGCGCTCTCCGCCCCGGGGCGGCTGGAGGCGGGCCTGGCGCGCGCGGTGCGCGAGGTCGAGACGCTGCCGCTGCTGATGCGGCCCGAGCTGCAGTGGCTGCGCTCGCTGCGCTACAACTGGGAGGCGATCACGCACCAGTGGAACCTGTGGGTGCTCGGCTACAACCCGGAGCGGCAGCGCGAGCTGATGTCCTCGTTCGGCATGCGGGACGCCGACTGGCGCAATCTCGCCGCGGCGCTGTTCTCGATCCTCGGCGCGCTGGTGGCCGGGCTGCTGGCGTGGTCGCTGCGCGGCTTCGCGCGGCCCGACCCGGTGCAGCGCGCCTGGCGCGCGTTCTGCCGCAAGCTCGGCGCGCGGGGAGTCGAGCGCGCGCCGCACGAGGGGCCGCTCGACTTCTCCGAGCGCGCCGCCGCGCGCCTGCCGGCCGCGTGCGAGTCGATCCGCGGCATCGCCGCCCTGTACATCGCGCTGCGCTACGGGGCGGCCGCGAGCGAGGCGGCG
>CAZOWR010000232.1:0-4810 GCA_964583645.1 uncultured Enterobacteriaceae bacterium | reverse complement strand
ATCACCCGGCGCCTTTGCGCTCGATGAGCTCGATCTTGTAGCCGTCGGGGTCGGCGGCGAAGGCGATCACCGTCGTGCCGCCTTTCACCGGCCCCGCCTCGCGCGTCACGCTGCCGCCCGCCTTCCTCACGCTCTCGCAGGCCTGCGCCGCGTCCGGCACCGCGATGGCGATGTGGCCGAAGGCCGAGCCGAGGTCGTATTTGTCGACGCCGTAGTTGTAGGTGAGCTCGAGCACCGCGCTCGAGTCCTCGTCGCCATAGCCGACGAAGGCGAGCGAGTATTTCTGCTCCGGCCGGTCGGTGGTGCGCAGCAGCTTCATGCCGAGCACCTCGGTGTAGAACTTCACCGACCGTTGCATGTCGCCCACGCGCAGCATGGTGTGCAGGATTCTCACGGAGATCTCCTCGGGTGAACGGAAGGCTCAGGGTTTCCAGAGTCGCACCGCCCTGGAGCGGCGGATGGCCGCGTCGCGCGTGGCGAGCGGCAGGGCGTGCGCGCGCGCGGTGGCCGCGATCACGCGGTCGGCAGGGTCGCGCTGGAACGACGCGGGCAGGGCGTCGAGCGCAAGCACGACGTCCAGGTCGAGCGGCAGGACCCGCAGCACCTCCTCTGCGGTGGCGCGGCGCAGCCAGTCGGCGAGCGCAAGGGGAAGCTGCAGCCGCTTCTTCGCATGCAGCATCTGCGCTTCCCAGAGGCTGATCGCCGACAGGCGCAGCTCGCCGCGGGCCGCGAGACGGTCGAGGGCCTTCGATTCCGCCGGACGCAGCCGCGAATCCGAGATGAGCCACCACACCCAGACGTGGGTGTCGAGCAGAACGCTCAACGCAGGGCCTCGAAGTCCTCGTCATGCAGCACCGATTCGCCGGGCGCGGCATCGAGCCGCCCGCCGAGGGCGCGCAGCTGCTCCCACGGCTTGAGGCCGGCGCCCGCCCCTACGTCCGCCGAAGGCTGCAGGCGAGCGACCACCTTGCCACGGCGCGTGATCGCGACCGGCCGCCCCGTCGCCTCGACGCTGCGTACGATCTCCAGGCAATGGTGCTTGAGCTTGGTCACTGTTATGTCCATGCAGCCAGTTTAAATGGCCATTTCGGGCACGGCAAGCCGTCCGTCAGCCCGCCGGGCAGAGCTCGCTCTGCTGCGCCTCGATCCAGGCTTCGGCGGCCGCGCTGATCGCCTCGGGGTCGCGGCCTTGCGTGTCGATGGGCTGGCCGATGCGCACGGTGATCAGGCCGGGGCGCTTGAGGAAGGCGTTCCTCGGCCAGAGCAGCCCCGCGTTGTGCGCGACCGGCACCACCGGCGCGCCGGCGTGCGCCGCGAGCCAGGCGCCGCCGGGCTGGTAGCGGCGGTGCACGCCCGGTGCGACGCGCGTGCCCTCGGGGAAGACGATCACCCAGAAGCCCTGCTCGAGGCGCTCCCTGCCGCGGCGCGCGATCTCGCGCAGCGCCTTGATCCCACGGGCGCGGTCGATCGCGATCGGGCTCATGAGCGCGAGCCCCCAGCCGAAGAACGGGATCCAGAGGAGTTCCCGCTTGAGCACGTGCACCTGCGGCGGGAAGATGGTCTGGAAGGCGAGCGTCTCGAACGCCGACTGGTGCTTGGAGAGCACCACCGCGGGCCGCGCGGGCAGCCGCTCGGCGCCCTCCACGCGCCAGCGGATGCCGAGCACCCCTCGCACCAGCGCGAGCACCGTGCGCGTCCACCCGGTGATGACGCGGTAGCGCCACAGGCGCGGCAGGGGCGCGCAGAGAAACGCGATCAGCCACCAGGGCGGCGTGACGAGGACGAGGGCGGCGGCGAAGAGGCTCGAGCGCAGCCAGATCACGGCGCAAGGCGCGCGGCCACCGCCGCGAGATCGGGCAGCACCTCGGTGCCGGGGGGGAGATCGCCCGCCTCCTGCGTCTTCCTGCCCTTGCCGGTGAGCACGAGGAAGGGCTTCGCCCCCACCGCGGCGGCCGCGTGGAGATCGCGCTGCGCGTCCCCCACCACCGGGACGCCCGCGAGCGCCACGTTCAGGCGGGCGCCGATCTCCTTCAGCATCCCGGGCTGCGGCTTGCGGCAGGCGCAATGGGAGGCGGCGGCGTGCGGGCAGAAGAACACCGCGTCGATGCGCCCGCCCGCCTGGGCCACGCGCCGGTGCATCTCGGCGTGGATCGCGTTCAGCGTCGCGACGTCGAACAGGCCGCGCTCGATGCCCGACTGGTTGGTGGCGACCACCACGCGCCAGCCGGCCTGCGAGAGGCGCGCGATCGCCTCCAGGCTCCCGGGGATCGGCTTCCATTCCGCGGGCGACTTGATGTAGCGGTCGCTGTCCGAGTTGATGGTGCCGTCGCGGTCGAGGACGACCAGCTTCATTGCGCGAGCTTGGCGATGTCGGCCACGCGGTTCATTGCTTCGCGCAGCGCGGCGAGCAGCGCGAGACGGTTGGCGCGCAGCGCGGCTTCGTCGGTCATCACCATCACCTTGTCGAAGAAGTTGTCCACCGGGACCTTGATTTCGGCGAACGACGCCAGGAACCCGGAATAGTCGCCCCGATCGAGACAGCGGTCCGCCCGGCGGGCGGTGGCTTCGAGCGCCTCGAACAGCGCGATCTCCGCGTCCTCCTTCAGGGTACCGCGCTCCACCCGGTCGAACGCCTCGCCTCGCCCGGCGGCCTGCCGGAGGATGTTCGCCACGCGCTTGTTCGCGCTGGCGAGGCTCTCGGCTTCCGGCAGCCGCTGGAAGGCCTTCACCGCCTCGAGCTGCCGCGGCACGAGGTCGAGCCGCCCCGGCTCCTTGCTGAGCACCGCCTCCACCTGCAGGGTCGAGTAGCCCTGCTCCTTCAGGTAGCCCGCGAAGCGCTCGTAGATGAACTCCCGCACCGCGGCATCGGCCAGGGGATGCAGGTCGAGCGCGAGGCCGCGCTCGACGAGAATGCGCACCACCCCGAGCGCCGCGCGCCGCAGCCCGAACGGGTCCTTGTCTCCCGTAGGCTGCTGGCCGATGCCGAAGAGCCCGGCGAGCGCGTCGAGCCTCTCGGCGAGCGCCAGCGCGCAGGCGAGCGTGCCCTCGGGCAGCATGTCGCCCGCGTGGCGCGGCCGGTAGTGCGCCTCGATCGCATCGGCCACCTCGCGCGGCTCGCCGTCGTGCAGCGCGTAGTAGCGGCCCATCACGCCCTGCAGCTCCGGGAACTCGCCCACCATCCCGGTGAGGAGATCGGCCTTGCAGAGCCACGCCGCGCGCTCGGCGAGCAGCTTGTCCGCGCCCAGCATCGCCGCGATGCGCCCCGCGAGCAGCTGGATGCGCTCCACGCGCTCGAGCTGGCTGCCGAGCTTCGCGTGGTAGACCACGCGCGCCAGCTCGGGCACCCGCTCCTCCAGCCGGCGCCTGCGGTCCCGGTCGTAGAAGAAGCGCGCGTCCGCGAGGCGCGGCCGCACCACGCGCTCGTTGCCGGCGACGATGTGGCGCGGGTCGGCGGCGCGCATGTTGGAGACGATGAGGAACTTCGGCAGCAGCCGCCCGCCGGCGTCGAACAGCGGAAAATACTTCTGGTTCTGCCGCATGGTGAGGATGAGGCACTCCTGCGGCACCTCGAGGTAGGCGTCCTCGAAGCGCCCCGCGTACACCTCCGGGTACTCGACGAGCGCCGTCACCTCGTCGAGCAGCGCCTCGTCCTCCGCGATCTGCGCACCCTCGGCTTCGGCGGCCTGCGCCAGCCGGCGCGCGATCTCGGCGCGGCGCGCCGCGAAGTCGGCGATCACCTTGCCCTGGTCACGCAGCCTGGCCTCGTACTCGTCTGCGCTCTTCAGGACGAGCTCGCCCTTGCCCATGAAGCGGTGACCGCGCGTGCGGTTCCCCGAGGCGAGCCCGAGCACCGACCCGGGCACGACACGGCTGCCGTGCATCATCACCAGGCCGTGCACGGGACGCACGAACTGGGCTTCGCCCTCGCCCCAGCGCATGAGCTTGGCGACAGGGAGTTTCTCGATGGCTTCTTGGACGATCCTTGCGAGAACAGTATCCAACTGGACGCCGGGCATCGTATAGCGAGCGACGACAATCTCCCCTTTCTCGGAGTGGCGTCGCTCGAGCGAGCTAGGGGAAAGACCGTGCTTCTTGGCGAAGCCTTCCACCGCCTTCTGGTTCGATGCAAGGGGACCATCCTTCTCATGATGCGAATCGGAGCCCTTGTCCAGCACATCTGAAATAAGAACGGCAATCCTTCGCGGCGTCGCGAACGTCCTCTTCTTCGGGTCGTGAGTCTTGAACCGATGCCGAATGATGTTTTCTACGACGACATTGGCGAAGGTGTCCGCCAGCTTGCAAAGAGATTTCGGCGGCAGCTCCTCAGTCAGAAGCTCGACGAGTAGGGTCGCTTCCACCTACGCCGCCTTCTGCGCGAGCATCGGGAACCCCAGGCGCTCGCGCGACTCGTAGTACGCCTGCGCCACGAGCCGCGCCAGCGCCCTGACGCGGCCGATATACGCCGCCCGCTCGGTCACCGAGATCGCGCCGCGCGCATCGAGCAGGTTGAAGGCGTGCGAGCACTTCAGCACCATCTCGTAGCCCGGCAGCACGCACTGCGCCTCGATCAGGCGCTTCGCCTCGGCCTCGAACTCGGCGAAGTGCTCGAACAGCAGCGCGGTGTTGGCGAGCTCGAAGTTGTAGCGCGACTGCTCGACCTCGTTCTGGTGGTAGACGTCGCGGTAGCTCACCCCGCGCGTCCACTCCAGGTCGAACACCGACGCCTTGCCCTGCAGGGCCATCGCGAGACGCTCTAGGCCGTAGGTGATCTCGCCGAGCACCGGCTTGCAGGCGAGGCTGCCGACCTCCT
>CAZOWR010000231.1:0-4881 GCA_964583645.1 uncultured Enterobacteriaceae bacterium | reverse complement strand
CCGGACCGCGGTGCAGAGCCACGTCGAGGCGAAATCGGCCGGCACGGTGCGCTTCGCGCCGAGCATGCGCTACGTCACCAACGCCAAGGGCGACAAGGTGGTGATCTCGCGCTCGGGCGAGGTGATGGTGGTGGACGACAACCACCGCGAGCGCGAGCGCCACAAGGTGCCCTACGGCGCGCTGCTCGCGGTGACCGACGGCAAGCCGGTGAAGGCGGGCAACAACCTCGCCAGCTGGGATCCGCACCATCGCCCGATCGTCACGGAGTACGCCGGAACGGTGAAGTTCGAGCACGTCGAGGAGGGCAGCACGGTCGCCAAGCAGATCGACGACGTCACCGGCCTCTCCACGCTGGTGGTGATCGACCCCAAGCGCCGCGGCAGCGCGGCCACCAGGGGCATGCGGCCCTCGGTCAAGCTGATCGGCGAGCAGGGCGAGGAGGTGAGGATCGCGGGCACCGATCACGCGGTGAACATCAGCTTCCCGGTGGGCGCGGTGATCGCCGTGCGCGACGGCCAGCAGGTGCAGATCGGGGAGGTCCTGGCGCGCATCCCGCAGGAAGTGTCCAAGACGCGCGACATCACGGGAGGCCTGCCGCGGGTGGCGGAGCTCTTCGAGGCGCGCTCGCCGAAGGACGCCGGCATCCTCGCGGAAGTCACCGGAACGGTGAGTTTCGGCAAGGACACCAAGGGCAAGCAGCGCCTGGTGATCACCGACCTCGACAACCAGCAGCACGAGTACCTGATCCCCAAGGACAAGCACGTGCTGGTGCACGACGGCCAGGTGGTGAACAAGGGCGAGATGATCGTCGACGGCTCGGTCGATCCCCACGACCAGCTGCGGCTGCTCGGCGTGGAGGCGCTGGCGCGCTACATCATCGACGAGGTGCAGGACGTCTACCGCCTGCAGGGCGTGAAGATCAACGACAAGCACATCGAGGTGATCGTGCGCCAGATGCTGCGGCGCGTGCAGATCGAGGATCCGGGCGACACCGGCTTCATCACCGGCGAGCAGGTCGAGCGCGCCGAGGTGCTGGAGGAGAACGAGAAGGCCGAGCAGGAGGGCAAGAAGATCGCCACCTACTCGTACATGCTGCTCGGCATCACCAAGGCCTCGCTCTCGACCGACTCGTTCATCTCGGCGGCCTCGTTCCAGGAGACCACGCGCGTGCTGACGGAGGCCGCGATCATGGGCAAGCGGGACGGCCTGCGTGGCCTCAAGGAGAACGTCATTGTCGGGCGCCTCATCCCGGCGGGAACGGGCCTCGCCTACCACCACATCCGCAAGGCGCAGGCCGCGGAGCCGCCGCTCGCGGAAACCCCGGCGGGCGAAGAGGCGCCGGCCGCCGAGGCGACCGCGGGCGGGGGCTAGCGCCGGCGTGCGCTGGCGTCGGCCCTAGGGAGGGTGGCCGGCCGATGATCAGCTACGCGCGGTTCGCCTTGGGCGCAAACCTGCTCGCGCTCGGGGCGTTCGTGCCGCTCGCGGCGATCGCGCTTTTCGACCCGCCGCGCTTTGCCGCGATGGCGGCCAAGGACCACGGCGGGCACTGGCCGCTGTTCGAGACGCTGACCCCGATCGTGCTGCTGCCGGGAATCGCCGCCGGCTGCTACGCCCTCGCCCGCCACCGCCGCATGCTCCCCGCGCGGTGGCTGCAGGCCTGGCTGCTCGGCTGGATCCTCGCCTGCGTCTACTTCGCAGGCGAGGAACTGAGCTGGGGTCAGTGGATCTTTGGCTGGCAGACGCCCGAAACCCTGCGTGCGCTCAACGTCCAGGGCGAAACCAACCTCCACAACCTCAGTCCCTGGCTGGACAAGAAGCCGCGCTCGCTGGTCGAGCTGTTCATCCTGGCGGCGGGCCTGGTGCTGCCGCTCTGGCTGCGCGCGCGCGGCGTGCGCGCCGACCCGGCCCGGTGGTGGCACTGGGTGCTCGGGCCTGGGCGCCGCAGGGGCGTTCGCTGTGTCGCGGTTCTGCAAGTGGTTCGAGCTGCCGGCGTTCGCGGCGCTCGGCGACAGCGAGTTCCGCGAGCTCTGGATCGCACTCTACCTTTCCACCTACCTGGCGGCATGCGCGCTGCGCCTCGCCGAGCTGGACCGGCGGCGCGACACCGCTATCTCCTCGGCCTAGTTTTTATTTCGCGGCGGTCTTGGCGAAGGACTTGAGCCGTACCTTGCCGTTCACGAACTGCACCGTGATCACGGCATCCTTGCCGACCCATTTCGCGGAGCTGCCGGAGACGCCGAGCACCTGCATGCTCGAGGACTCGGTCGGCTTGCCGAGCAGCGCGATCACGTCCTGCTCCGGCATGCCGTCGCTGATGCGCGCGAAGTTTTCCTGCGTGACGTCGCTGCAGGCCGCGAGGAGCAGCGCGGCAAGGACGGCGGCGAGGAGGGCTTCATGCCTCGAACTATAATCGTTTCATGATCATCTGTACCGCCGCCGCGGAGGACATCGCGCAGATCCAGGCGATCTACGCGCACCACGTGCTGCGGGGGCTCGCCTCCTTCGAGGAGGTGCCGCCCCCGGCGGAGGAGATGCGCGCGCGCTACGCCGAGGTGCGCGCGCACGGGCTGCCCTACGTCGTGGCGGAGGAGGCGGGCGAGGTGCTGGGCTACGGCTACTGCGCGCTCTACCGCTCGCGCTCGGCGTACCGCTACACGCTCGAGGACTCGATCTACGTGCGCGAGGGCAGCCAGGGCAAGGGCATCGGAAAAGCGCTGCTCGCCGAGCTGATCCGCGCCTGCGAGGCGCTGGGATACCGGCAGCTCGTTGCGGTGATCGGCGACAGCGCGAACGCGGCCTCCATCCGGTTGCACGCGAGCCTCGGCTTCGTGCGCGCGGGGACGCTGCGCTCCAGCGGCTACAAGCTCGGGCGCTGGGTGGACAGCGTCTTCATGCAGCGGCCGCTCGGCCCCGGGGACGGCGCTAGCCCGTCGTGAGCACCACCTTGCCCTTGGCGCGGCGCGAGGCGAGCAGCCGGATCGCCTCGGCCGCCTGCTCGAGCCGGAACGTGGCCGAGACGTGGGGCCTGAGGCGCCCCTCGCGGTACCACGCCGCGAGCTGCGCGGCGCTGGCGGCGAAAGCGCGCGGCTCGCGGCGGGCAAAGTCGCCCCAGAACACGCCGACCAGCGCGGCGCCCTTGAGGAGGGCCAGGTTGAGCGGCAGCCTGGGGATGTCGCCGGCGGCAAACCCGATCACCAGCAGCCTGCCGCGCCAGGCGATCGAGCGGAACGCGGGCTCGGTGTAGGGCCCGCCGACCGCGTCGTAGATCACGTCCACGCCCTTGCCCGCGGTGAGCGCCTTGAGCCGCTCGCGCAGGTCCTCCTCGACGTAGTTGATGGTCGCGTCCGCGCCGTGCTCCCGGCAGACCTCGAGCTTCTCGACGCTGGAAGCGCAGGCGATCACGCGCGCCCCGAGCGCCTTGCCGATCTCGATCGCCGCGATGCCGACCCCGCCCGCGGCGCCGAGCACCAGCAGCGTCTCGCCCGGCTGCAGCGCGCCGCGGTCGCGCAGCGCGTGGTCGCTGGTGCCGTAGGTGAGGATGAACGAGGCCCCGGTCGCGAAGTCCATGCCCTCGGGCATGGGCAGCAGGCGCGCGGCCTCGGTCTTCACCTCCTCGGCGAACGCGCCGAAGGTCGTGAAGGCGATCACCCTGTCGCCGGGCTTCACGTTGCCGACGCCCGCGCCGATCTCCTTCACCACGCCGGCGAGCTCGCTCCCGGGGGAGAACGGCAGCGGCGGCTTGAACTGGTACTTGTTCTGGATGATCAGCACGTCCGGAAAATTGACGCTGGCGGCCTTCACCGAGACGACCACCTCGCCCTCGCCCGGCGAGGGCGAGGGCAGCTCCTCGAGCACCAGCGACTCCGGGGGACCGAACTGTTTGCAGAGCACCGCTTTCATCGGGTTACCATGAAGGATAACGTCGAGGGGAAAGCCGATTATGACCGAACCGGTGCTGCATCATTACGACTTCTCGCCCTACGCGGAGAAGGTCCGTGCCATGCTGGGCTTCAAGCGGCTGGCGTGGAAATCGGTGCACATCCCAGCGGTCATGCCCAAGCCCGACGTCGTCGCGCTGACGGGCGGCTACCGCAAGACGCCCATCCTGCAGCTCGGCGCCGACATCTACTGCGACACCGCGCTCATCGCCCGCGTCCTGGAGCGGCTTGCGCCCTCGCCCTCGCTCTTCGCGCCGGGCGACACCCTCGCGCTGCAGGCGGCCGCGCATTTCGCCGACACCTCGATCTTCGGCGTCACGGTCCCGATCGCCTACCAGCCGGGGAGCGGCATGATCAGGCTCTACCTGTCGGACGCGCCGCCCGATTTCGTCGCCAACCTCGGCAAGGATCGTGCGGCAATGCGCCAGGGCGGCACCGCGCGCCGCGGCCCGGTGCACGAGTGCCGCGGCCTGCTGCCGGGGATGCTGGCCAAGGTCGAGGCGCAGCTCAAGGCACCGTTCCTGTTCGGCGATCGGCCCTGCATCGCCGACTTCTCGCTCTACAACGCGCTCTGGCCGCTGTGGAAACCATCTGACACGCGCGTGTTGCTCGACCCGTATCCTAAGGCCAAGTCCTTCGTCGCTCGCATCGACGCGATCGGCCACGGCAGGTTCACGGAGATTACGAGCGGGGACGCGATCGAGCTTGCCCGCTCATCGACGCCCGAGCCGGTGAAGGACGCGGTCGCGCTGGAGACGGGCGGCATCGCGCTCGGCGAGCGGGCCTTCGCCATGCCGATCGACAGCGGCCTCGATCCCGTGGTGGGCGAGCTCGTGAACGCAGCGGGCGACGAGTTCGTCATCCGGCGCACCGACCCGCGCGCGGGCACGGTTCACGTGCACTTTCCGCGTTTCGGCTACCAGCTCGGCAAGCCTGGCTAGC
>CAZOWR010000230.1:0-4900 GCA_964583645.1 uncultured Enterobacteriaceae bacterium | reverse complement strand
GATCGGCCGCTCGACCATCGTCGGCAAGCCGATGGCGCTGCTGCTGCTGCAGCGGGACGCCACTGTCACCATCTGCCATTCGAAGACGCCCGACCTCGCGGCGACGGCGCGCCGGGCCGACGTCCTGATCGCGGCGGCGGGACGGCCGAGGCTGGTCGGCGCGGACATGGTCAAGCCCGGCGCCTGCGTCATCGACGTCGGCATCAACCGGCTCGCCGACGGGCAACTGTGCGGCGATGTCGATTTCGAGGCGGTGAAGGACGTCGCCGGCGCGATCACGCCGGTGCCCGGTGGCGTCGGCCCGATGACCGTCGCCATGCTCGTCGCCAATACCGTGAAGGCTGCGCAACTTGCCCGCGCCTAACCCGCTGCTCGACTTCTCGGGCCTGCCGCGCTTCGCCGACATCCGCCCCGAGCACGTCGCCCCGGCGATCGAGCGGCTGCTCGAGGAGGCGCGCGCCGCGGTGCGCGCGGCCCACGCGGCCCCCGCCACGTGGGAGGACTTCGTCACGCCGCTCGAGGACGCCAACGAGCGCCTCTCGAGGGCCTGGGGCCAGGTCGCACACCTGCACGCGGTGATGGATGAGCCGCCGCTGCGCGAAGCCTACAACGCGAGCCTGCCCAAGGTCACGGCCTACTGGACCGCGCTCGGCCAGGACCTGCGCCTGTTCGGGCAGTACCGCGCGCTGCGCGCCTCGCCGCAGTTCGCGGACCTGAGCGGCGCGCGCCGGCGCGCGGTCGAGAACGCGCTGCGCGACTTCCGCCTCTCGGGCGCCGAGCTCGCCGAGGCGGACAAGCCGCGCTTTGCCGCGATCCAGCAGGAGCTCGCGCGGCTCGGGGCAAAGTTCTCCGAGAACCTGCTCGATGCGACCAACGCCTGGACGATCGCGATCGGGGAGGAGGCGCGGCTGCGCGGCATCCCGCCCGACGTGCTCGAAGCGGCGCGCGAGCGCTCGCAGAAGGTCGGCGCCGCGGGATGGACCTTCACCCTGCAGATGCCCTCGTACTTCCCGGTGATGCAGTACGCCGATGACCGCGGCCTGCGCGAAGCGATGTACCGCGCGAGCGCGACGCGCGCCTCGGAATTCGGCAAGCCGGAGTGGGACAACGCGCCGCTCATCGTGCAGATCCTTGCCCTGAGGCGCGAGGCGGCGGGCCTGCTCGGCTATGCCAGCCATGCGGAAGTGTCGCTGGTGCCGAAGATGGCGCGCTCGCCCGCGCAGGTGCTGGAGTTCCTGCGCGACCTCGCGCGACGCGCGCGCGCCCACGCCGAGCGCGATGCGGCCGAGCTGAAAGCTTTCGCGCTCACCGAGCTGGGCATCGGGACGCTCGAGGCCTGGGACCTCGCCTATGCGTCGGAGAAGCTGCGCGCGAGCCGTTACGCCTTCTCCGACCAGGAGGTCAAGCAGTACTTCCCCGAGGACCAGGTGCTCGCGGGCCTGTTCGGCCTGGTGGAGCGGATCTTCGGCGCGCACGTCGCGGCTTCGAGCGCGCCCGCCTGGCACGAGGACGTGCGCTTCTTCGACCTGCGCGCCAACGACGGCGCGCTGCTCGGGCAGTTCTACGCCGACCTCTATGCGCGCGAGACCAAGCGCGGCGGCGCCTGGATGGACGAGGCGATCGCGCGGCGCAGGCGAGGCGGCGCGATCCAGCTCCCGGTCGCCCATCTCTGCTGCAACTTCGCGCGCCCGGTGGGCGGCAAGCCGGCGCTCCTCACGCACGGCGACGTCACGACGCTGTTCCACGAGTTCGGCCACGGCCTGCACCACCTGCTGACGCGCGCCGAGGACCTCGCCGTCTCCGGCATCAACGGCGTCGAGTGGGACGCGGTAGAGCTGCCGAGCCAGTTCATGGAGAACTTCTGCTGGGAGTGGGAGGTGCTCGCCGGCATGACGCGCCACGTCGAGACCGGGGCCCCGCTGCCGCGCGCGCTCTACGAAAAGATGCGCGCGGCGAAGAACTTCCATTCCGGCCTGCAGATGCTGCGTCAGCTGGAGTTCGCGCTCTTCGACATGCGCCTGCACGCGGAAGCCGGCGAGCGCGACGGCGCCGGCGTCAGTGCGCTGCTCGAGGAGGTGCGCCGCGAGGTTGCGGTGCTCGTGCCCCCGCCCTGGAGCCGCTTTCCCAACAGCTTCTCTCACATCTTCGGCGGCGGCTACGCGGCGGGCTACTACAGCTACAAGTGGGCCGAGGTGCTCTCGGCGGACGCCTACAGCCTGTTCGAGGAGCAGGGCGTGCTCGACGCCGCCACCGGCGCGCGCTTCCGCGACGAGGTGCTCGCGGTAGGGGGCTCGCGCCCGGCGGCGGAGTCGTTCCGCGCCTTCCGCGGCAGGGACCCGACGATCGACGCGCTGCTCAGGCACAGCGGCATGACCGCCGCATGAAGCTCGCGACCTGTAACCTTTAAGTAGGTCCAGCCGCGTCCAAGGCCCCGGCTTGACACTCGGACAATAATGCCCGATCCTGCGGGCGTGAGCCGGGTCGGGGATTGTGCGCGGTAACGAGTTCATCCGCATGATCCACAGGCACGCCAAGACGAAGGGCATTGCTTTTGAGTGGCGCCCGGATCGCGGCAAGGGCTCGCACGGCCTGCTCATCCTGGGCGAACGGCGGACGGTGGTCCGCACCCCCGGGACGAACTGAAGACGGGCACCTACCACGCGATGCTCAGGCAGCTCGGGCTCGCGGAGAAAGACCTTCGATGAGGAATCGGCCATGCTGAGGTTCACCTATCCCGTAAGACCGACACGCGACCGCAAGGACGGTGGTTATGTCGCAACCTGCCGGGACCTGCCCGAGGCAATCACCCAGGGTGAGACGATCGCGGATGCGCTCGCCGAGGCCGAGGGCGCGCTGCAAGCGGCGATCGAAGGGCGGATTGAGGACGGCCTGCAGATCCCGGCGCCGTCGCGCCCGAAGCGCGGCGAACGCATGGTGGCGACGCCGATCACGACCGCGCTCAAGGCCGCGGTCTACGTGGAAATGCGCGAGCAGAAGGTCTCGAAGTCCGAGCTTGCGCGCCTGATGCGCGTCCACGAGAAAGAGGCGCGGCGCATGCTCGATCCGCGCCACCCGACGAAGGTGCCGACCCTCGAGCGGGCCCTTGCGGCGCTCGGCCGGCGGGCCGAGATCGCGGTGCGTTGAGGCTTACCGATGAGCGGGTGGGGCGATCAACAGGCAAAGGTTCACACCCAACGGCCTACGCCGACCGAGTTCATCGAGTTCCGCACATGCGGAATCGGCGCCGTCGACCAGCCCGTTTACAAATGGCTTCACGGTGAATCGGGCTTCCGACGGGCGGAAAAGAAATTCTCCCGATCTCGGCATTGCCAGTCGCTAGTGCGAGGGAAGCAGCTCGAGGTCGGGTCCGGCGTCAACATTGTTGTTGAAGCGGACATGCAGGAGCAGGCCTTGTCGGCACTCACGGCTAAGGCCAAGCTTTCGCAGGATAAACAAGTTGCGCGTGAGGTAGTGCCGGCCGTGTCCATGATCGTGTCCATGGCGCGACCATAGAGATGGCTCCCCTTCAAACGAACGGCTACTTTCAGCGCGCATGAAGCTCGCGACGTGGAACGTCAACTCGCTCAAGGTCCGTCTCCAGCAGCTGCTCGATTGGCTCGCTAGCGCGCAGCCTGACGTCGTCTGCCTTCAGGAGACGAAGCTCGAGGACGCCAGGTTTCCGCTCGCCGCGATCGAGGCGGCGGGCTATCGCGCGGCGTGCTCGGGGCAGAAGACCTACAACGGCGTTGCCATCTTGGCGCGCGACCCGCTCGAGCAGGTCGACTTCGGCTTTCCGCACGAGCACAAGCGCTTGCTCGCCGCGACCGTCTCCGACACGCGAGTCGTGTGCGTGTACTGCCCCAACGGGCAGGCGGTCGGCACGGAGAAGTACGCCCACAAGCTGCAATGGTTCGGGCAGCTGCGGGAGTGGCTCTCCGGCCAGATGGCCAGCCACCCGCGTCTCGCGGTAGCCGGCGACTTCAACGTCGCCCCCGAGGACCGCGACGTGCACGACCCCAGGGCCTGGGAGGGGCAGGTGCTGTGCTCGGAGCCGGAGCGCGCCGCGCTGCGCGAGATCGTCGCGCTCGGACTATCGGACAGCTTCCGGCTGTTCACCCAGCCGGAGAAGTCGTTCACCTGGTGGGACTACCGCATGCTGGGCTTCCGGCGCAACGCGGGGCTGCGCATCGACTACATCCTGCTCTCCGCGGAGCTCGCGGCGCGCTGCACCGCATGCGCCATCGACAAGGCGCCGCGGCGCCTGGAGCGGCCCTCGGATCACGCGCCGGTGGTCGCGGAGCTCCGCTAGCCATCGATCCGGCCGACGACAGCGCGCGGCTCGGCTTCAGTCGATCAGCCGGTAGGCGGGCAGCGTGAGGAACTCGGGGTACTCGCCCGCGATCAGCTCGTCGAAGAGCTTCGCGCCCGCCTCGTAGCGGCCCGCAGCCCAGGCTTCCTCGCCCAGCTCGCCCCTGACCTTCGGCAGCGTCTCGGCGAGCAGCGCGCGGAACAGCTCTACGCTCACCTTGCGCCCGTCCTCGAGCACGCCCTTGGGCGAGCGGATCCACTGCCAGATCTGCGAGCGCGAGATCTCCGCCGTCGCGGCGTCCTCCATCAGGTTGTAGACCGGCACGCAGCCGTTGCCGGCGAGCCAGGCCCCGAGGTACTGGATGCCCACCGAGATGTTGTTGCGCAGCCCGCTTTCCGTGATCGGCTTCTCCGGCCGGAAGTCGAGCAGGTCGGCCGCGCTCACCTTCACGTCGGGCCGCTGCTTCGCGTACTGGTTCGGCCGCGGCATGTGCTCGTCGAACACCGCCTTGGCGATGGAGACCAGCCCCGGGTGCGCGACCCAGGTGCCGTCGCAGCCGTCGGTCACCTCGCGCAGCTTGTCCTGGCGCAC
>CAZOWR010000229.1:0-4922 GCA_964583645.1 uncultured Enterobacteriaceae bacterium | reverse complement strand
GGCATGGTGGTGCCGCTGCACCTGCTCGTGCCCGGCGGCGAGCGCGAGCGCTACTGGCTGGAGGAAGTCGCGGTGGTCACGCCGCAGGGCGGCCGGCCGCTCTTCTCCTGGGGGCTGGGGCCGCTCGTCTCCTAGTCGAGATAGCGCAGCTTCCCGGGCAGCGACTGCGGGTTCCAGAAACGGCGCGTTCCCGCGGCGACGTCGCGCTCGGCCTGGGCTTCCTTCTGCTCGACGAGCTTGAGCGAGGCCGCAACCGATCTTGCCTCCGCGAGCGGCACCACCACCACGCCGTCGCGGTCGCCGACCACGATGTCCCCCGGCGCCACGTGCACGCCGCCGCAGGTGACGCCGGTGTTGATCTCGCCCGGGCCGTTGCGGAAACCGGAGTTCGGCGTCACGCCGCGCGCGAACACCGGCACGCGCGCCTTGAGCAGTCCCTTCACGTCGCGCACCAGGCCGTCGCACACCACCGCCGCGACGCCCTTCTGGCGCGCGGCGGCGAGCCACAGGTCGCCGATCGTCGCGGCGGTGCGACTGCCTGCGGTACCGATGACGATCACGTCGCCCGCGCGCACGAAGTCGAGCGAGGCCATCGCGGCGAGGATGTCCATCGGCGCGCAGAACGCGGTGACCGCGGGGCCGCAGAACCGCATGCCGGGCTCGAGCGGCTTGATGGCGTAGTCCATGCAGCCGCCGCCGTTGCGCGCGTCGGTCACGTAGCCGCTCGGCCGGCCGTGGAACTTCGCGAGCAGCGCGGCCGGGGGGCGCTTGATCCTGCGCCGGATGGTGAGTGCGACGGGGTCTCCGATCATGTGGTCTTCCCCTTGCCGTAGGCGCCTGCCTCGAGCTGCCGCCGGTACCAGCCGCGCTCGATCTCCTCGAACAGCCCCGCGCCACGCGGCTTCCAGCCGAGCTCGCGCCGCGCCTTGTCGGCGTTGACGCGGCTGTTGCCGCCGAGCGAGAACCAGGCTGACTGCGGGCCCCACTCGGCGATCGCCGAATCGATGTCCCAGCCCTGCGCGGGCTTGCCGCCGAGCAGGCGCGCGATCGATTCGACGATCGACTTCAGGCTCGCCTCGCCGTTCTCGAGGTAATAGAACGACCCGGCGGGCGCGCGCTCGAGCGCCAGCAGATACGCCTCCGCGACATCCTCGACGTGGACCGTCGACCAGGCGTTGGCGCCCTCGCCGATGTAGCGCGGAATCCCGCTCTTCACCGCCTGGCGGATGAGGTTCGGGACCTGGATGCTGTCCGGGTTCGCGCCGCGGCCTTCGCCGTAGATCAGGCAGGGGCAGAGCACCACCGGGCGCACGTCCTCGGCGGCAAGCACCTTGCGCTGCACCGCGACGCGCTGGATCTTCTCGGGCAGCGTCTCGTGCGGCGTGTCCTCGCGGTGGACCGTCGGCGAGTATTTGCCCGCGGCCTTGTCGCCGATCACGCTCGAGCCGCTCGTGTGCAGGAACGCCTTGCCCGATCCGGCCAGCCCGTCGAGGATCGCCGCGACGACGAACGGGTCCTCGGCGTTGGCGCAGTTGATGACGGCGTCGGCGCTGCGCGCCGCGTTCTTCACCACGCCGTGGCTGGAGAGGTCGCCGCGCACCGGCTCGATGCGGTGCGCGCGCAGCCTCGCCACGGCGGCGTCGGTACGCGCGAGCCCGCTGACCGCGTGGCCGGCCCTGATGAGCGAATCGGCGACGGTGCCGCCGATGTAGCCGGAGGCGCCGGTCATGAAGATCTTCATGGCTTCCAGTGCTCGAGGACGGCGCCCGGGTAGGCGAGGAGCGGCCAGCGCGGCTGGTTGGGGATGTCGCCGCTCGCGGCGAGCAGGTGCGCGATGACCTTCACGGCTGCGTTTTCAGCAGGTCGGCGAGCTCGGCATTGACCGAGAGGTCGTAGCGGCCGGACTCGATCGCCGCAAGGCGGGGGGCGCACGCCGCCTGGGCATCGGCTGCCTTGCCGATTTCTTCCTGGGCGCGGATCGAGGCGGCTGCGAGCGCGCCGAAGCTGCTTTCGTCCGCCAGGCGCTGCGCCGCGCCCTCCTCGCCCTGTGCCTGCAGGCGCTTTTCCGCCGCCTGCCTCCAGGCCTCGGCGCGCTCGAGCGGCGCGGCGTTGCGCCCGCGGTAGGCCTGGTAGCGCGCCTCCGCCTGCGGCTCGGTGAGGACGCCTCTCGCCGCGCAGGCGAGCAGCAGCACGCCGACATGGCCCGTCATGTAGTCGACCAGCGCGACCATGCGGCCGTACGACTCGAGCAGCGTCGGCGCGGGCTGTGCGAGGGCGCTGACCGGCAGGGCGAGGCTCGCCGCGAGGATCAGGACTTGCGCCCGGGAAGGCATGCCGCTCAGGTCCTCGCGTGGCGTTCCACGCAGATTCGCAGCACCTGGTCCGGATCGCGCTTCCACCAGTCGCGCTCCGAGAAAATCTCCACCTCGTGCAAGCCGCCATAGCCCGCGCCTTCCACCCAGCCGCGGATGCGCGGCAGGTCGATCACGCCGTCGCCCATCATGCCGCGGTCGTTGAGCAGGTCCCGCGTAGACACCAGCCAGTCGCAGATGTGGTAGGCGAGGATGCGCCTGCCCGCGCGCCTGATCTGCTGCTCGAGCTTCGGATCCCACCAGACGTGGTAGACGTCCACCGCCACGCCTACACCTTGCCCCAGCGCGTCGCACAGGTCCAGCGCCTGCTCGAGCGTGTTGACGCAGGCCCGGTCGGCCGCCTGCATCGGGTGCAGCGGCTCGATCGCGAGCGGTACGCCCGCCGCCCTCGCCTCGGGAAGGATCGCCGCGATGCCTTCCTTCACCTGTTCCCTCGAAGCCACGAGGTCTTTCGATCCGGGCGGCAACCCGCCGACCACCAGCACGAGGCACCGCGCACCGAGCGCGTGCGCCTCCTCGATCGCGCGCCGGTTGTCGTCGCGCCAGTCCTTGGCGGTGAAGAAGCCGCCGCGGCAGAGGCCCGTCACGGCGAGGCCATTGGCCCGGATCGCGCTCGCCGCGGCCTTCAGGCCCATCTCCGCGAGCTTGTCGCGCCAGGGCGAGATGCCGCGGATGCCATGGCGCGCGCAGCCCTCGATCGCCTGCGCGAGCGTCCACTGCGGCTGCACCGTCGCCGTGTTGAGCGAGAGCCTTGCCGGGTCAGGCGAGGCCATGCACCGCCAGCAGCTGGCGCATGCGCCGGCAGGCGAGCCCGGGGTCGGCGAGCAGCCCGGCCGCGTCGGCCAGGCGAAAGAGCTCGGCGAGGTGAAGGATGCCCCGCGCGCTCTGCTGGCCTCCCACCATCACGAAGTGCGACTGGTGGCCGTTGAGCCACGCCATGAAGACGACGCCCGTCTTGTAGAAGCGCGTAGGCGCGCGAAACACGTGGCGCGAGAGCGGCACCGTGGGCGCGAGCATCTCGTGGTAGCTCGCCCGGTCGCCCGAAGCGAGCGCGGAGAGCGCGGCAGACGCCGCAGGAGCGATCGAGTCGAAGATGCCGAGCAGCGCGTCCGAGTGCCCCTCGGCATCGCCCTCGATCAGCTCGGCGAAGTTGAAGTCGTCGCCCGTGTACATGCGCACGCCCTGCGGCAGGCGGCGGCGCATGAGGATTTCCTTCTCCTTGTCGAGCAGCGACACCTTGACGCCGTCGACCTTCGCGGCGTTGCGCCGGATCGCGTCCAGGCACACCTCCATCGCCTCGAGGTGGTCCGCCTTGCCCCAGTAGCCCGCGAGCGCGGGGTCGAACATCTCGCCCAGCCAGTGGATGATCACCGGCTGCCTCACCTGCGAGAGCACGCGGTCGTAGACTCTGGCGTAGTCCTCAGGCGAGCGGGCGCTCGCGGCGAGCGCGCGGCTTGCCATCAGGATGATGCGCCCGCCCAGCTTCTCGATCGCCGCGCACTGCATCTCGTAGCCCGCGATCACCTCTTCGATCGAGTGCTTTCCGGGCGCCAGATGATCGGTTCCCGCGCCGGACCATGCTTCACCGGCGCCTTCCCGCAACGTCCTGCAGATCAGCTCGAGCGAGCTTTGCCAGTCCAGCCCCATGCCGCGCTGCGCCGTGTCCATCGCTTCGGCCACTCCCAGCCCCCAGGACCAGAGGTGCCGGCGATACGCGAGCGTAGCGTCCCAGTCGATCGCGGCCTCGAGCCAGGGGTCTCTTGCCGAGAGGGGATCCGCCACCACGTGCGCCGCGGCGAGCGCGCGGCGCGTGAAGGGCTTCGAGGGACGCTTGAAGCTCGTGGGCGAGCGGACGGTGTAGGTTTCGAGCTTCCCGCCACTGGCGGGAAGCTCGATCGTAAGAACAGCGTCGCGTTTCATCGCTCAAGCCCTCAGCTTGGGTATGTCGACCCACTTCCGTTGCTTCCAGCTCTTCAGCCCCAGCTCGGCGAGCTGCACGCCTTTTGCCCCTTCCAGCAGGTTCCAGCGAAAAGGCCCTTCCCCCGCCACGTGCTTCAGGAACAGCTCCCACTGCAGCCTGAAGGCGTTGTCGTAGTCCTCGCCGGGCACCGGCTTCCAGCCGGCATAGAAGTCGATCGGCTGCGGGATGTCGGGATTCCACACGGGCTTCGGCGTGTCGCCATACGCCTGCACGCGGCACTCGCGCAGGCCCGCCACCGCGCTGCCCTCGGTGCCGTCGACCTGCAGCGTGAGCAGGTCGTCGCGGCGCACGCGCACACACCAGGAGGAGTTGAAGTGCGCGAGCGCCCCTCCCGCGAGCTCGAAGGTGGCATAGGCGGCGTCGTCCGCCGTGGCGCGGTACTTCTTGCCGTTCTCGTCCCAGCGCCAGGGGATGTGCGTCGCGCCGCGGCAGGATACGGCTTTCACCTCGCCGAACAGGTTGTCGATCACGTAGCGCCAGTGGCAGAGCATGTCGAGGATGATGCCGCCGCCGTCCTCGGCGCGGTAGTTCCAGGACGGGCGCTGCGCCGGCTGCAGGTCGCCCTCGAA
>CAZOWR010000228.1:0-4963 GCA_964583645.1 uncultured Enterobacteriaceae bacterium | reverse complement strand
AGCACAGCCGCCTGAACGCGCTTGCCGCACTGGCCGCGGCGCGCCATGTCGGCGTGGAGCCCGCCGCCGCGCTCCGCGCACTGGAGGGCTTCGAGGGGGTCCGGCGGCGCATGGAACTCATGGGGACGGTGCGGGGAGTAGCCGTGTACGACGATTTCGCGCATCACCCGAGCGCCATCCGCGCCTCGCTCCAGGGCTTGCGCGAGCGGGTGGGGCCGGGGGCGAGGATCCTCGCCGTGCTCGAGCCGCGCTCCAACACCATGCGGATGGGCGCCATGAAGGAGCTGCTGCCGGCGAGCCTCGCCGGCGCCGACCGGGCGTATGTGTGCAGCGCCGGCCTCGCCTGGGACGCGCCGGCCCTCTTCGGCGAGCGCGCCCGCTGCGAGCCCGGCGTAGAGGGGCTCCTGGCAGCGCTCGTGGCCGAAGCGCGCGAGGGCGACCACGTGCTGCTCATGTCCAACGGCGGCTTCGGAGGCATCCACGGGAAGCTGCTCGCCGCGCTCGCGCGCCGGGCGGCCGCGTGATCGTCTACCTGCACGGCTTCAACTCCTCGCCCCAGTCGCACAAGGCGCAGCTGCTGCGCCGCTACATGGCCGAGCGGGGGCTTGAGGCGCAGTACGCCTGCCCGGGGCTGCCGCCGCTCGCTTCGCGGGCCATCGCCGAGATCGAACGGCTGCCGCTCGGGCCGAAGACCTGTCTCGTCGGCTCCTCGCTCGGGGGTTTCTACGCCACCTGGCTCGCCGAGAAGCACGGCGCCAAGGCAGCGCTTCTCAACCCGGCGATCGATCCGCACGTGGGCCTGCGCGCCTATCTCGGCACCCAGCAGAACCTGCACAGCGGCGAGCCCTACCAGCTGACCGAAACGCACCTGCGCGGGTGGGAAGCGCTCTACGTGCCGCGCATCACGCCGGCTCGCTACCTCCTCATCGTGGAGACGGGCGACGAGGTGCTCGATTACCGCAAGGCGCTCGAGCGCTACGCCGGAGCCGCGCAGGTCGTGGTGCAGGGAGGCGACCACACCCTGCAGAGCTTCCCGCAGCACATTGCCGAAATTCTGCGCTTTGCGGGACTCGCTGCCGGATAGCCGGTGGTGAAAAGGAGGCAGGACCCGTGCACGACAAGAAGAATTTAGTCAATGGTCTGAATTTAGGTCGCGGAGTGACACTGACCAAATCGTAGAGCGAACTCAGTCCTTCCCCAACCCCTTTCCGGCCGGGCGCCCGCCATGGGTCACCCCAGCTGGCGGGGAGGACCGCATCCCTATAATCGCGCGTTCGGCAGACCCCGCGCGCGATGCAGATCCTCTACGAAGAAGCCGGCGACCTGAAGGTGGGGGCGGTGCTCGCGCGCGCGCCGGCGTCCCTCCAGGTGGAGAGCCCGCACGGCCGGCGCTGCAAGGTGAGGGCCGCGCACGTGCTGCTCGAATTCGAGCGCCCGGGCGGCGCGGAGCTGCTCGCCGAGGCGCAGAAGTTCGCCGCCGGCCTGGACGTCGATTTTCTCTGGCAATGCAGCGGCGGCGAGGAGTTCGGGTTCGCCGACCTCGCGCGCGAGTACGTCGGACGCGAGCCGAGCCCGGTCGAGGCCGCCGGGGTGCTGATGAAGCTGCACTCGGCGCCGATGTACTTCTACCGCAAGGGCAGGGGACGCTACCAGGCCGCGCCCGAGGAGACGCTGCAGCGCGCCCTCGCGGGGATGGAGAAGAAGCGGCAGGTGCAGGAGCGCATCGAAGCCTGGAGCGCGTCGCTCGAGCGCTTCGCCTGCCCGCCCGAGATCGCCGCGCTGAAGGACGAGCTGCTGTACGCGCCGGATCGCGCCAAGCCGGAGACCAGGGCCCTCGAGCAGGCCTGCGCGCGCTCCGGCCTCGCCGCGCCGCGGCTGTTCGAGCGCTGCGGGCTGCTCGCCGACACGCACGAGTTTCACCTCAAGCGCTTCCTGCACGAGTTCTTCCCCGGGGGCACGGCGTTCGCGCCGCACGCGCCGGCCGTGGTGCGCGCCGGGCTGCCGCAGGCGGGGGTCGAGGCGTTCAGCCTGGACGAGCTCGGCACCACCGAGATCGACGACGCGTTCTCGGTGCGGCGGCTGGAGGACGGCGCGCTGCGCATCGGCATCCACATCGCCGCGCCGGCGCTCGGCATCGCGCCCGGCTCGCCGCTCGACGCCATCGCGCGCCAGCGCCTGTGCACCGCGTACATGCCCGGGTGCAAGTTCACCATGCTGCCGGAGGGCGCGATCGAGCGCTTCTCGCTCGATCACGGCAGCGAGCAGCCCGCGGTGTCGCTCTACGCCGAGGTCTCGGCGCGGGACTGGGCGGTGCGGGCCCGGCACTCGCGGCTGGAGCGGGTGCGCATCGCGGCGAACCTGCGCCATGCCGAGTACGACGCGCTCAACGCGTGCTTCGAGTCGGGCGGCACGGCGGGGCTCGCCTTCGAGGAGGAGCTGCGGCTGCTCTGGCGGCTCGCCGAGGCGCTCGAGCACCGGCGCGGGCGCCCGAGCGTGGCCGCGGGGGCGCTCGACTATACGTTCCGCGTGGCTGGGGGGAGGGTGGCGATCGAGCCGCGCAAGCGCGGCGCGCCGCTCGACAAGCTCGTCGCCGAGCTCATGATCCTCGCCAACAGCGCCTGGGGGGAGCTGCTCGCCGAGCGCGACGTCGCCGCGATCTACCGCGTGCAGTCGGTAGGCAAGGTGCGCTTCAGCGTGCATCCCGAGGCGCACGAGGGGCTCGGCGTGAGCTGCTATGCCTGGCTGACGTCGCCTTTGCGCCGCTATATCGACCTCGTCAACCAGTGGCAGCTCGCCGCGGCGCTCGAGGGCCGGCGCGCGCCCTTCGGGCGGACCTCGGAAGCGCTGCTCTCGGCGCTGCGCGCCTTCGAGCTGACGCACGCGCGCTACGACGAGCACCAGCGCGCCATGGAGACCTACTGGAGCCTGCGCTGGCTGCTGCAGGAGGGCGTGGCGCAGGCCGAGGCGACGGTGCTGCGCGAGAACCTGGTGCGCTTCGAGGGCCTGCCGCTCACCGCGCGGGTGGCCACGTTGCCGCTGCTCGAGCCCGGCACCCGGGTGCGGCTCGCGGTGCAGGCGGTCGACCTCATCGAGCGCACGGTGAGCTGCGCCTGGCTCGCGACGCTCGGCGCGCCGGGCGCCGCGGGGCGGGCGGCGCCGTAAAAGCTTAAACTAGAACAGGAACATGGCCTTCTGAGGTGAGATTGCAGGCGAACGCCGCGGCGCTGCTGCTCGACCCGCACGAGTACTGGCTCGGCCTGGACCGCCGCTCGCGCGTGCTCTACGGCTCGGTCGCCGCCTCCATCGTCTTGCACGCGGTGCTGCTCACCGTCCACTTCCGCTTTCCGGACTCGCTGCGCTGGAAGTCCTCGAGCCCGCCGCTCGACGTGGTGCTGGTGAACGCGAAGACGCCCGAGCGGCCGGTGCGCGCCGAAGCGCTGGCGCAGGCGAACCTGGCGGGCGGCGGCGATACCGACGAGAACCGCCGCGCGCGCACGCCATTGCCGGTCACCAACCCGCGCGAGCCGGGCAGGGACCTGGCCGCCGCGCAGCGGCGCGTGCGCGAGCTGGAGTCCCGGCAGCGCGAGCTGCTCGCGCAGGCGCGCGAGTCGCGCTCGAGCGTCGCGGCGCAGGCCGCGCGCGAGGCGCCCGCCGAGCAGGCCGCGCCGCAGGTCTCGGGACGCGACCTCGCGGACCTGTCGCTCGCGGCGATGCGCCTGCAGGCGCAGATCGACCGGCGGGTCTCCGATTACCAGAAGCGCCCCCGCAAGCGCTTCATCGGCGCGCGCGCCACCGAGTACCGCTTCGCGCAGTACGAGGAGGACTGGCGCGCCAAGATCGAGCGCCTGGGCACGCTCAACTACCCGGCAGAGGCGCGCGGCAAGCTCTACGGCAACCTGCGCCTGACCGTCACCATCCGCCCGGACGGCTCGGTGGACGCGGTGGAGCTGGAGCGCTCCTCCGGCCTGCGCGTGCTCGACCAGGCGGCGTACCGCATCCTGCGCATGGCGGCGCCCTTCGCCGAGTTCCCGCCGAGCATCCGCAAGGACACCGATCTGCTGGTGATCACGCGCACCTGGTTCTTCGGCCAGGGCGACAAGATCTGGACGGAATGACCGACCGCTATGCGGTGATCGGCAACCCGGTCGCGCATTCGAAGTCGCCCTGGATCCACGCCGAGTTCGCGCGCGCCACGCGGCAGGACATCGAGTACGGCAGGATCGAGGCGCCGCGCGAGGGCTTCGCCGCGGCGGTCGGGGCGTTCCGCGATGCCGGCGGCAGGGGGCTGAACGTCACGCTGCCGTTCAAGGAGCAGGCCTGCGGGCTGTGCGGCGAGACGACGGCGCGCGCGCGCGCTGCCGGCGCGGTCAACACGCTGCGCTTCGACCCGCCCGGGATCTACGGCGACAACACCGACGGCGCCGGGCTGGTGCGCGATCTCGCCGCGAATCTCGGCCTGGTCCTCGCGGGGCGGCGCGTGCTGCTCGCCGGGGCGGGGGGCGCCGCGCGGGGCGTGGTGCAGCCGCTGCTGGAGGCGGGCGTGGGGCGGCTGGTCATCGCCAACCGCACCGTGGCGCGCGCTCGCTCGCTCGCGGCGCGCTTCACGGGCACGCGCGCCTGCGGCTACGAGGCGCTGCGCGGGGAGTCCTTCGACCTGGTGGTGAACGCGACCTCGGCGGGGCTCGAGGACGCCATGCCGCCGCTCCCCCGAGGCGTCTTCGCCCGGGGCGCGCTGGCCTACGACATGGTCTACGGGCGCGTGACGCCGTTCCTGCGCGCCGCGCGCGCCGCGGGCGCGGCCGTGAGCGACGGCCTCGGCATGCTGGTGGAGCAAGCCGCGGAGTCGTTCTTCCTCTGGCGCGGCGTGCGCCCGGACACCGCGCCGGTGCTCGCGCAGCTGCGGCGCGGCGCCTAGCCCGGATATTTCATGAGTAGTGGATAGCCTCGTTCGCGTCGTGAGGCG
>CAZOWR010000227.1:0-4967 GCA_964583645.1 uncultured Enterobacteriaceae bacterium | reverse complement strand
GCTCGCCGAACCTGTCGAGCGACAGCGGCTGCACGTGCCACTCGATGTTGGGCGTGGGCTGCGAGGGCTCGCTCTTCGCGAACGCGCCCGCCTGCGAGGGCGGCATGGTGAGCGGGCCGGTGCGAAACAGCAGGTACTCCAGGCCCATGGCGGCCTTGCCCCAGAGGCTGTTGGCCCGCTCGTTGAGCGTGGGCACGTGCTTCACCTTGTATTGCATGCGAATCTGCAGGTGGTCGTGCAGGTTCTCGCCGACGCCGGGCGAGTCGAGGACGAGCGGGATGCCATGACGCTGGAGGAGGGCACCGGGTCCGATTCCCGAGAGCTGGAGAATCTGGGCTGACCCGATCGCGCCGGCGGCGAGGAGGGTCTCCCTTTTCGCCCCGGCGTAGCGCTCGCCGCCGGCGCGAAACTCCACGCCTTGCGCAGCGCCGCCTTCGACACGCAACCGGGTGACGAGCGCGTGGGTCAGGACGGTGAGATTCGGGCGATGGCGCGCGGGGTTGAGAAACGCATCCGCCGCGCTCCAGCGCCGCCCGCGGCGCTGGGTCATCTGGAAGTAGGCGCAGCCGGAGTTGTCGCCCTGGTTGAAGCTGCGGATCGGCGGGATGCCGCACTCGGCGGCAGCCTCGCGCCAGGCGTCGATCACCTCCCAGCGTACGCGCGGGTCCTCGACCCGGATCTCGCCGCCCGAGCCGTAGCCTTCGGCCGCGCCGTGCTCGTAGTCTTCCAGCTGCCGGAAGACGGGCAGCACCTCGTCCCAGGACCAGCCGCGGTTGCCCAGGGAAGCCCAGTGGTCCCAGTCCTGCCTCTGGCCGCGCATCCAGATCATGGCGTTGATCGAGGAGCAGCCGCCGAGCACGCGCCCGCGCGCGTAGTGGATCGAGCGCCCGGCGAGGTGCTCGTCGGGCGCGGTCTTGTAGCACCAGTCGGTGCGCGGGTTGGCGATGGTGTAGAGGTAGCCGACCGGGACCTTGATCCAGAACCAGTCGTCCTCGCCGCCGGCTTCCAGCAGGAGGACCGACACGGCGGGGTCGGCGGAAAGCCGGTTGGCGAGCAGGCAGCCCGCGGTGCCGGCGCCGACGATGATGTAGTCGAACTGATCCGAAACGCTTGTCACGGCTTCCCTGCCGGGCTATTCTATGCGGACTAAGGTTAGTCCACGATGGAGAAGGTCAACGTCCACAAGGCCAAGACGCATTTTTCGCGCCTGCTCGAACGCGCCGAGGAGGGCGAGGAATTCGTCATCGCGAGGGCCGGCAGGCCCGTAGCCCGCCTGGGGCCGCTCGCGCCGCGCGCGCGCAGGCGGCGCCTGGGGTTGCTCGACGGGAAGTTCAGGATTCCGGACGACTTCAACGCGCCGCTGCCCGGGGAGCTCCTGGACGCCTTCGAAGGCCGGCGCCGCTGAGGATTCTCCTCGACACGCACCTGCTGTTGTGGTCGGTGGCGCGATCGCGCCGGCTGCCGAAGCAGGCGCGCCGGCTGATCCTCGATCCCGGCAACGAGGTCTACTTCAGCGCGGCGAGCGTGTGGGAGATCGCGATCAAGAGCGCGCTGCGCCGCCGCGACTTCGATGCCGATGCCGCCGCCCTGGCCCGCGCCGCGGCTCAGGGCGGCTTCGCAGAGCTGGCGGTGACGGCAGCTCACGCCGCACGCGTGGCGGCGCTGCCCCCGGTGCACCGCGATCCCTTCGACCGCCTGCTGGTGGCGCAGGCGCAGGCCGAGCCGATGACGCTGCTGACCAACGACGGAGCGCTCGCGGGCTACGGGCCCCTTGTGGCCCTCATCTAGCGCCCGCCGCGAACCGGAGCTAGCCGCGGCTGACTGTCCGGGGGTACTCAATGGAACTCGGCCTACGCTCGTTCGCAGGGCTCGGCGGCGAGGCGTGCGACGGCGTGCCGGCCGACTGGCGGAGCTGACGCGCGCGGGCTTGCGGCGAGGGTTGCGGCCGCTGCCGCGGCGGGCGGTTCGGGTTCTTGTCGCCGGCACGGCGCGGGTGATGCGGCTGACCCGGTGGGCGCCGGCTGCGGCGTGCCTCCTCCCGAATCGGCCGGTGGCGGGTGCCGCCTGGCTCGAAGCCGGCGATCACGCGCGATTCAACCCTGCGGTTCATGAGCTTCTCTACCGCGGCCATGAGCGGCCGGTCCTCGTGGCTCACGAGCGACACCGCCTCGCCCGAGGCGCCGGCGCGGCCGGTGCGGCCGATGCGGTGCACGTAGTCCTCGGCGACGTGCGGCAGGTCGTAGTTGACGACGTGCGGCAGCTCGACGATGTCCAGGCCCCGCGCCGCGATGTCGGTGGCGACGAGCACCTGCAGCTCGTTGTCCTTGAAGCGCCTGAGCACGCGCGTGCGCTGCGGCTGGCTCTTGTTGCCGTGGATGGCATCGGCCTCGATGCCCGACTCGTTCAGCTGCTTGGCGAGCCGGTTCGCGCCGTGCTTGGTGCGCGTGAATACCAGAACCTGGTGCCAGTCGTTCGCTTTCACCAGGTGCGCGAGCAGCTCGCGCTTGCGCGTCTGCTCGACCGGGTGCTGCACCTGCGCCACCAGCTCCGCGGGCGTGTTGCGCCGCGCGACCTCCACGGTCAGCGGATCGCGCATGAAGCCGGCGGCGAGCTTGCGGATCTCGTCGGGGAAGGTCGCCGAGAAGAGAAGGTTCTGGCGCTGCTTCGGCAGCAGCCCGAGGATGCGGCGGATGTCGTGGATGAAGCCCATGTCGAGCATGCGGTCGGCCTCGTCCAGCACCAGGATCTCGACGTGGTGCAGGTCGACCGTCTTCTGCTGCACGTGGTCGAGCAGCCGGCCCGGCGTCGCCACGACGATGTCGACGCCGCGGCGCAGCTCCGCGATCTGCGGGCTGATGTTGACGCCGCCGAAGATGGTGGTCGAGCGCAGCGGCTTGTGCCTGCCGTAGGTGCGGATGCTCTCCTGCACTTGCGCGGCAAGCTCGCGCGTCGGCACCAGCACGAGGGCGCGCACGGTGCGGCCTGGCCCCTTGGCGCCGAGCAGCTGCAGCATGGGCAGCGTGAAGCCGGCGGTCTTGCCCGTGCCGGTCTGGGCGGCGGCGAGCAGGTCGCGGCCGGACAGCACCACGGGAATCGCCTGCGCCTGGATGGGGGTGGGTTCGGTATAACCCTGCTCGGTGACAGCGCGGAGCAGCTCGGCCTGGAGGCCGAGATTCGAAAATGACGTGCTGATGGATTTCTCCTGAGTCGGCCTGGGAAGCCTGGCTTCCAACCGGTTCAGGCAGAAACTAAAGTGGGAACGCTAACCGGATGACGCGAAAAGAGAAGAGCGGCGCGGATTATACACGGATCGGCATCGACCTGGGGGGCACCAAGATCGAGGGGGTCGCGCTGGACCCCGAAGGGCGCGAGCGCGGCCGCAAGCGCATCGCCACGCCGCGCGGCGACTACGAGGCGACCGTCGCCGCGCTCGCGGGGCTCGCGCGCGCGCTCGGCGCAGGCAGCGTAGGCGTCGGCATTCCGGGCGCGCTCTCGCTCGTCTCCGGGCGCGTGAAGAACGCCAACTCGACCTGGCTCAACGGTCAGGACCTGAAGGGCGACCTCGAGCGCGCGCTCGGCCAGGAGGTACGCATCGCCAACGACGCCAACTGCTTTGCGCTCTCGGAGGCCGTCGACGGGGCAGGGATGGGCGCGCGCGTGGTGTTCGGCGTCATCCTGGGCACCGGGGTGGGCGGCGCGATCGCCGTGGAGGGCAGGGTGCTCACCGGGGCGAACGCGATCGCGGGGGAGTGGGGCCACAACCCGCTGCCGCTGCCGCGCGAGACGGACCTGCCGCTGCCCGAGTGCTACTGCGGGCGCCAAGGCTGCATCGAGACCTACCTCTCGGGTCCGGCGCTCGAGCGGGACGGTGGCAATCTCGACCGGTACGCGGAGCGCCTCGCGCGCGCCCTCGCCGGGGTCATCAATCTGCTCGACCCGGAGGTCATCGTCCTGGGCGGCGGAATATCGAACATCCAGCGCCTGTACGCCGATGTGCCCCGGCTCTGGGTGCCGCACGTGTTCTCGGACGCGGTGGCGACCCGGTTGCTGCCCGCGGCGCACGGCGATGCGAGCGGCGTGCGCGGGGCGGCGTGGCTGTGGGGACAACAGGGGAGGGAACCATGAGGACCTGGCTGTGGGTGGCGGCGGCTGCGGCGCTGGCCGCGATGCCGGCGGGGCAGGCCGCCGACGTGGAGGCGGGAAGGGCGAAAGTGGCGGTCGTCTGCGCGGCCTGCCACGGCCTGAACGGGGTGAGCGTGAGCGACGCGATCCCCAACCTCGCGGCGCAGCGCCCCGCGTACCTGGAGACGCAGCTCAAGGCGCTGAAGGAGGGCACGCGCAAGAACCCGATGATGAACGCGATCGCGGCGCAGCTGAGCCCGGCGGACGTCGCCAACGTCGCGGCCTACTTCGCCTCGCTGCCGGGCGCGACCGCGGGCGCGAAGTCCGCGCTGCTGCCCAACGTCGCGCGCAGCCAGGTGGCCTTCCCGGAGGACTACCAGGGCTCGTTCGTGAGGTACCACGCGATCAACTTTCCCGCGACCAGGCAGGTGCGCCACTACTTCGCCAACCAGGCGGCGCTGCAGGCGGCGAAGGCGGGCAAGCCGCTGCCCGACGGCGCCTACCTGTTCGTGGAGGTCCACGCGGCGAAGCTCGGCGCGGACGGCAAGCCGGTGACGGGCGGCGACGGCTTCTTCGTCCCCGAGAAGCTGATCTTCTACACGGCGATGGCGCGCGAGGCGGGCTGGGGCCGGGAGATTCCGGACCTGCTGCGCAACGAGGATTGGAACTATGCGGTTTTCACGCTGGAGAAGAAGCAGCGGCCCGGGGTCAACCAGGCCGAGTGCCTCGCCTGTCACAAGCCGCTCGACGGCGCGAGCTATACCTTCACCCTGAAGCAGCTCTCGCAGGCGCGCTAGCCTGAATATTTCATGAGGTGAGGTCGGCGGATTCCGGATTCAAACGTT
>CAZOWR010000226.1:0-4967 GCA_964583645.1 uncultured Enterobacteriaceae bacterium | reverse complement strand
CGTGGTCGAGGAAGGCCTTGAACTTGATCTCGGCGTTGCACAGCACGTCCGGGTTGGGCGTGCGCCCCGCGCGGTACTCGCGCAGGAACTCCGCGAACACCCGCTCCTTGTACTCGGCGGAGAAGTTCACCGCCTCGAGCTCGATGCCGATGACGTCCGCCGCCGCCGCCGCGTCGACCAGGTCCTGGCGCGTCGAGCAGTACGCGTCCGAGTCGTCGTCCTCCCAGTTCTTCATGAACAGGCCGACGACGTCGTACCCGGCACGCTTGAGCAGCAGCGCCGCGGCGGCGGAGTCCACCCCTCCGGACATGCCTACGACGACGCGCTCGCTCATGGGAAGTGCTTCGACAGCACCTCAAGCGGAAAGTGCCGGCCCGCGAGATGGTCCTCGACGCAGCGCATGACCAGCGGCGAGCGGTGCATGGCCTGCCGCGCGCGCAGCTCCGCTGGCGTCAGCCAGTGCAGCGCGAGGATCTCCTTGTCGAGCGCGCGACCGGGCTCCTGCGCCGAGACCGCGCCGGCGAAGCAGAAGCGCAGGAAGGTGACGTCCTCCTTGTCGTACCGCCAGCGGTAGATGCCGACGAGCCCGGCCAGGGTGAAGCGGTGCGCGGTCTCCTCCAGCACCTCGCGCGCGACCGCCTGGGCGAGCGACTCTCCGGGATCGAGGTGGCCCGCGGGCTGGTTCAGCACCCGCCGGCCGTTGGCCTCCTCCTCGACGAGCAGGAAGCGCCCGTCGCGCTCGATGACGGCGGCCACGGTGACACTGGGCTTCCAGCGGCTCATGCCAAATCTTACCCGCGGGGCTGCTTGACATCAAGGCATCAGCATTATTATGCTTTGATGCCATGAGAACGACGCTGAGCCTGGACAAGGACGTCGCCGCCGCGCTGGAGCGGCTGCGCCGGGCGCGCAAGGCCCCCTTCAAGCAGGTGGTGAACGAAGCGCTGCGCCGCGGCCTGGGTCAGATGGCCGCCCCTCCCCCCGGGCCACGGCGGGCCTTCCGGACCCGGTCCGTTTCCCTCGGCCGTTGTCGCGTGGGCAACGTCGACAACGTGTCGGAAATCCTTGCGCTCGCCGAAGGCGAGACCTTCAAGTGATCCTGGTCGACGCCAATCTCCTCATCTACGCCCACACCGAGTCGTTCCCCCAGCATGCCGGCGCGCGCCGCTGGCTCGACGAGCGGCTGAACGGCGCCGCCCCGGTCGGCCTGCCTTGGGAGAGCCTGCTCGGTTTCCTGCGAATCACCACCAACCCGCGCATCTTCGAGCGGCCGGCAGCGGTCCCGGGTGCATGGCGGCAGGTGCTTGACTGGCTTGGCTGCGAGCGGGCGTGGGTGCCGCAGCCCACCGAGCGTCACCGCGAAGTGCTCGCCGAATTCCTCGCCGCCCCCGGCGTCCAAGCCAATCTGGTTCAGGATGCGCATCTTGCGGCGCTCGCCGTCGAGCACGGGCTGATCCTGTGCTCCACGGACGGCGACTTCGCCCGATTTCCCGGCCTGCGCTGGGAGAACCCGCTGCTGACTACGCCGCCTTGAGCGTGTTCCTGCGGATGAAATCCGCCATGCGCGCCACGCCCGCCTCGATCGCCTCCCTGGAGGCGGCGTAGGAGAAACGCAGGTGCTGCCCCTCGCCGGGCACGCGGGCGCCGAAGTGGACGTCGGCGAGGATCGCGACGCCGGCCTCGTGCAGCAGGCGCTTGCGGAACTCCTCGGAGTCCGCGGCGCCGATCCTGCGGCAGGCCTCCGTCACGTTGGGCCAGGCGTAGAACGCGCCTCCCGGCGTGCGGCAGGTCACGCCGGGGACCTGGTTGAGAAGCCCGACGATCAGGTCGCGCCGCTCGAGGAAGCTCGCGCGCATCGCCGCGGCCGCTTCCTGCGGCCCGGTGACCGCCTCGAGCGCCGCCCACTGCGAGATCTGGGAGGCGCAGGAGTCGGTGTTCGTGACCCAGCGCGTGAACACCGGCGCGAGCAGCGGGTTGGACGCGAAGCCGATGCGCCAGCCGGTCATGGCCCAAGTCTTGGAGGCGCCGTCCGAGATGATGGTGCGCTCGTACATCCCGGGCAGCTGCGCGATCGAGAAGAACTCGCCCGCGTAGACCAGGCGCGAGTAGATCTCGTCGGCGTAGACCCAGATCTGCGGATGGCGGCGCAGGATCGCGGCGATCGGCTCGAGCTCGCTGCGGCCGAGCAGCCCGCCGGTCGGGTTGTGGGGGGTGTTGAGGATCAGCAGCCGGGTGCGCGGCGTGACGAGGGGCTCGAGCTCCGCCGGGTCGAACGAGAGGTCGCGCGCCTCGCGCAGGTGGATCGGCACCGGCTTCGCGCCGCAGGCGAGGATCTGCGACTCGTAGATCGGGAACCCCGGGTTCGGGTAGATGACCTCGTCGCCCGCGCCGTGGTCGGTGCACGAAAGAATGGCGTAGGCGATGAAGGGCTTGGCGCCCGCGCCCACCACCACGTCCTCGGGCCGGATCGGCAGGCCGCCGCGCATCGCGCCCAGGTACGTCGCCGCGGCCTCGCGCAGCGGGTCGATCCCCGCCGAGGGCGTGTAGCCGTGCCTGCCCTCGCGGATCGCGCGCACCGCCGCCTCCTGCACGTTCGGCGGCGCGGGGAAGTCCGGCTGCCCGATGCAGAAGCTGACGATGTCCTTGCCCTTGCGCGCGAGCTCGCTCACCTCGGCGAGCACCACGAAGGCGTTCTCGGTGCCGAGGGACTGCGCGCGGCGGCTGATCTGCGGCATGGGCCGTATTCTAGCTAGGCGGGCACCGCCCGATAGCGCCCGGCCTCGAGCTGCAGGCGGCGGATCGTGCCGCCCAGCACGTCCGGCGACGGATGGCGCGGGTCGCCCGGCAGCGAGATGTAGGCCCGCCCGTCCTCGCTCCATACCACCGGCATCGCCACCGGCGGCGCGCGGCGCCCGGCGGCGGCGAGCGCCTCGGCCACGGACCTGAAGGCGCACAACTGGTCGATGCTCTTGGCGGTCGCGGGCGCGAGCTGCATCGTGCCCTCCCCCCAGCGCCCGAGCGCCTCCCGCGGGCCGATCCACAGCCCCTCGGTCGCTTCGCGCCCGTCCACCTGCGGATCCTGGTTCTCGGGCGCGCGGGCGAGGAAGAAGCGCGCGTCGAAGCGCTTGGGCGAGACCTCCGGCGTCACCCAGCGCACCCAGGGCACCAGCGTCTGCGCGTCGAGCCGCGCGACCAGCGTGGTGAAGAGCGCTCCCCCGGCGACCGCGCGCCGCGCGCTCTCCAGGCTCCAGCCGGGCGCGAGCGAGCCCAGCAGCAGTCCCGCCTCCTCGAAAGTCTCGCGGATCGCGGCGACGAAAAGCCCCGCGGCCCGCGCCGGGGTGAGCGCCTCGCCCAGGCGCTCGTGCAGCGCCGCGACCTCCGTGCCGAGCAGGGCGAAGGCCGAAGGCGCCGCGTCGGCCGCCTTGTCGAGCCGCCCGCCGGGAAACACGTGGGCGCCGGCCATGAAATCCAGCGTGCGGCTGCGCTTGACGAGGTAGACCTCGAGCCCCGGATCGGCGTCGCGCAGCAGCACCACGGTGGCGGCGTCGCGGGGCGGGGCTGGGGTCGTCATCGCGACCCCATTGTATGATCTCCCATGCTCATCAATTGCGTCGCCTACCAGGAAGGCCGCAAGCTCGCCGACATCACGCCGGCGGAGATCCACGACTATCTGAAGCGGCCGGGCTGCTTCGTCTGGGTGGCGCTCAAGGACCCGGACGCCGGGGAGCTCGAGGCGATGCGGCAGGAGTTCGACCTGCACGAGCTCGCGGTCGAGGACGCGCGCAAGGGGCACCAGCGCCCCAAGATCGAGGAGTACGGCGACGAGCTGTTCGTGGTGCTGCACATGATCGAGCCGGCGGGCGAGGAGCTGCAGGTGGGCGAGGTCGCCGTGTTCACCGGGCCCAACTACGTGCTCTCGGTGCGCAGCCGCAGCGAGCAGGGCTTCCTCGGCGTGCGCGCGCGCTGCGAGCGCGAGCCCGAGCTGCTGCGCCACGGCTCGGGCTACGTGCTCTACGCGCTGATGGACGCGGTGGTGGACCGCTACTTCCCGGCGCTCGACGCGGTCGAGGCCGAGCTCGAGTCGCTCGAGGCGAGAATCTTCTCGGGCAAGTCGCCGCGCGACAACATCGAGTCACTGTACTACGTGAAGCAGAAGCTCGTGACCCTCAAGCACGCGGCGGGGCCGCTGCTCGAGGCGGCGAGCAAGCTCCACGGCGGGCGCGTGCCCCAGGTATGCGCGGGCATGGGCGAGTACTTCCGCGACGTCTACGACCACCTGGTGCGGCTCAACCAGTCGATCGACTCGCAGCGCGACACCGTGAGCACCGCCATCCAGACCAGCCTCGCCATGCTGCAGATCGGCGAGAGCGAGGTCACCAAGCGCTTCGCCGCCTACGCCGCGCTGGTCGCGGTGCCGACCATGATCGCCGGCGTCTACGGCATGAACTTCGACCACATGCCGGAGCTGAAGTGGGACTACGGCTATTACGTCGTGGTCGGCACCATGGTGCTGCTCGACGCGGTGCTTTTCTGGCGCTTTCGCAGGGCGGGCTGGCTGTGAGGCGCAGGCTCCTGCTCGCTGCGCTGGCCGCCGCGGCACTGCCCGCGCTCGCCCAGCACGACCAGCGGCGCTTCGAGGACGCCGAGAGGTGGTCGAAGGTCTTCGACGACCCGTCGCGCGACGCCTGGCAGAAGCCCGCCGAGGTGATCCGCGCGCTCGGGCTCGCGCCGCAGGCGGCGGTGGCCGACCTGGGCTCGGGCACCGGCTACTTCGCGGTGCGCCTGGCGCGCGCGCTGCCCGCAGGACGCGTCTACGGGGCCGATCTCGAGCCCGACATGGTGCGCTTCCTCGAGCAGCGCGCCGCGAAGGAGGGCCTCGTCAATCTTTCCTCGCACCTCGCCGCCGCGGATGATCCCAGGCTGCCCGTGGCGGCGAGGTGCGAGGAAAGATTGACGAGGCCCTCCTT
>CAZOWR010000225.1:0-4996 GCA_964583645.1 uncultured Enterobacteriaceae bacterium | reverse complement strand
CGGCCCGAGCGCGACCTTCGGGATCATGTTGAGCGACACGAGCAGCGGCATGAAGAACGACTCGAGCTGCTTCGACCAGGTGAAGACGAGGGCGAGCGCGACGCCAGCGACGAGGGCGAGGAAATAGCCGGCGAAGATCTCGCTCGTGCTCACCCCGATGTTCGCCCACCAATCGTAGTTGGGCTGCAGCAGCGCGTTCAGCGTCTCGCCCGGCGAGGGCATGACGAAGCGCGGCACGTTGCCGAGCTTGACGAACAGGTACCACGCGGCCACCAGCGCGACGTGTGCGAGCACGGCGAGCGCGTAGCGCGGAAGGGCTTCGCTCATTCGGTCCATGTCTTCACTCCAGCCAGCGAGAGAGGTTGGCGCGCACGAAGTCGTCGTCGGCGAGGTCGGCGTGCTCGCGGCAGACGCGCTCGATCTCCTCGGCCTGCCCCGGCGAGAGCGTCTCGCGCGGGTCCAGGCACCAGGTGCCCTCCAGCAGGCCCTGGCGGCGCAGCACCTCGTGGCAGCCCGGGATGCAGCCCGCGAAGTCGTGCGCCACGTCGAAGAAGGCGGCGTTCGCATCCGTCACGCGCGCATCGAGCGCGAGCAGTTCCGCGTCCACCGTGCCGGCCTCCACCGCTGCCCGGATGCGAGCGTGCAGCTCTACCGCCTTCTGCGTCCAGACGCTCCAGTGCCCGAGCAGCCCGCCCTTGATCCGCACGCGCACCTCCTCGCCGCCGCGGCGCACCGCGAGCGGCACCGCGAGGTCGAGCACGATGTGATCGTCGTTGCCGGTGTACAGGGTCACCCGCTCCTCGGCGCGCGCGGCGACCAGCCCGCGCGCCACGTCCAGCGTGCGGTAGCGGTTGAAGGGAGCCACCTTGATCGCGATCACGTTCTCGATGGCGCAGAAGCGCCGCCAGAACTCCGCCGGCAGCGCGATCCCCCCGACCGCCGGCTGCAGGTAAAAGCCCACGAGCGGGATCCCGGCGGCCACGGCCGCGCAGTGCGCCACGATCTCGTCGACCGACGCTCCCTGCATCGCCGCGAGCGAGAGCATCCCCGCATGGTAGCCGTGCGCGAGCGCGATCTCCGCTTCGCGTTTCGCCTGCGCGGTGCCGCCCGAGAGCCCCGCGATCAGCACCGCCGGCCGCGAGGTCCACGCTCGGGCGGTCTCGGCGGCGAGCGCGAGCACCGGCTCGTAGAGGCCGGCCTCGCGGATCGCGAACTGGGTGGCGTGCACGCCCACCGCGAGGCCCCCTGAGCCGGCGTCGAGGTAGTAGCGGGCGAGCGCGCGCTGGCGCCGGGCATCGAGCTTGCGCGAGGCATCGAGCGCCAGCGGGTGCGCCGGGATCACGGTGCCGCGGCGCAGGAGGGCGAGGACCCCGGCGGGAAGGCGCGAGAAGCGCATGTCAAGTAACCAGCCGGTTAAATTATAGGGCCGTTGACGGGATCGTTGACACCCGCGCGGCCTGCTTCTACCATCGTCCGCTCCAGGAGGACCTCATGCGCAGACTCGTCTTTGCCTCGCTCGCCGCGGCGCTCGCGCTCCCCGCAGCCGCGCAGCAGAAGCTCGAATTCATTCTCAACTGGGTGCCCGGAGGCGATCACGCCCCGTACTACTACGCCAAGGCCCAGGGCTGGTACGCCAAGGAGGGCGTCGACCTGGTGCTCGAGCCGGGCAAGGGCTCGATGCTCGCGGTGCAGAAGGTGGGCGCGGCGGCCAACCCGATCGGGCTCGCCGACATGGGCAACGTGCTCATCGGCAAGGGCAAGGGCGCGGACGCGGTGGGCGTGTTCAACGTCTACGCCAACTCGCCGCAGGGGCTGTACTGGCTGAAGAGCTCGGGCATCAAGGGCATCAAGGACTTCCCCGGCAGGAAGATCGGCAACCCGGCCGCGGACGGCGCGCGCCCGATGTGGCCCGCGCTCGCCAAGGCGAACGGCATCGATCCGAAGTCGGTCACCTGGGTGAACGTGGACGCCAACGCCAAGCTCTCGGCGCTCAAATCCAAGGCGATCGACGTCACCACCTCGTTCTACAACATCCACCACATCTTCCAGCGCGAGCTCGGCGCCGACATGGGCTTCGTCGCCTGGCGCGACATCGGCCTCAATCCCTACGGCAACTCGGTGATCGTGAACGGCGCCTGGCTGGCGAAGAACAAGCCGCTGGTGGACAAGTTCGTCAAGGTGACGCAGCGCGCCTTCGCCACGTGCGTAAGAGATCCCAAGCCCTGCGTGCAGGCGCTGGTGGACGCCAACGGCGCGCTCAAATTCGACAACGAGCTCACCAACTGGAGCCTGGTGGAAGTGCTGATGAGCGACAGGTTCTCGCGCGAAGTCGCGCTCGGCATCCACGACGACGCGCGCATGAAGGCCGACTACGAGCTGGTGCGCGACTACGTCGGCATCGACAAGGCCTTCGACGTCAAGGCCACCTATACCAACGAGTTCCTCGACCGCTCGATCAGGATGTCGAAGTAAGGCGCCGCCACAGGCCGCCGAGCCAGCGCCGCAGCCACCCGGGGCGCTCAGGCGGCGCGGCGCTCGCCGGCGCGACCGCGCCGAAGCGGCTCTCCAGCGTGGCGGCGAACTGGGCGGACCGCTCGTCGGCCCGCTTCTCGAACAGGCGATCCACCACCGGCTTGAGCGGCCCCTTGCCCTCGACCTCGAACAGGCTCCTCAGCTCGGTGCCGGCGGCGGCCGGCGCGAGCAAGACCTCGATCGCCATGCTGAGGTGCTCGGCGCGCGCGGTGGCGTGCAGCCGGCGCGGCGGCTCCTCGGCGTCGATGCTCGCGGTCAGGTTCACGATCAGGGGCACGACGCCCACTTTCTCCTTCACCGTCAGCTCCACCGTCTCGTCGTCGAGCACGCGGATGCGCTCCACGCCGGGAATGCACGCGCACAGGGACTCGAAATCCCGCAGGAAGCGCCACAGCGCCTCGGGCGGCGCGTTGACCGCGAAGCGCGCCTCGCGCCGCGGCATCAGTCCCACCACTTCTTCAGCTTGAAATCCTCCGCGATCACGCCGGCGGCGTTGTGGCCCGCCCCGGCATGCACCCCGCCGCCGGGGTGGCAGTAGCCGCCGCACATGTAGAGGCCCTCCACCGGCGAGCGGTAGCTCGACCAGCCGGCGAAGGGCCGGAAGTAGCCCATCTGGTCGGGCGTCATGTCGCCGACGACGTCGACGCCGTTCACGAGATTGTCGTTCAGCCGCTCGGTGTCGGTGGGATCCTGGATCGCCATGGCGAGCACCTTCTCGCGCGACATGTTGGGCGCATAGGACTGCCATAGCCCGAGCAGGTGCTCGGCGTACTCCTCGCGCCGGCCGGCCCAGCCGCCCTCGGCCTGGTACGGCGCGTACTGCCAGAGGACCGCCGTGTGCCGGCCCGCGGGCGCCTGCGAGGGATCGAAGAGCGTGGGCAGCGTGATCTGGAGCATCGCCTCGCGCGGCGGCCGGCCTGCGGCGATCTCCTGGTAGGCGCGCACCTGCTCCCGCATGCTGGCGCCGAACATCTCCTGGCTGAAGGCCGTGTCCACCGGCGCGTTGTGCGCGCCGGCGAGGTAGCGCGGCGGCTCGGAGAGCGCGAGGTGCAGCACGAAGAGCGAGCGCCCGCGCGAGTGGTAGCTGCGCACCCGCGCGGCGAAGACGGCCGGCAGGTGCTCCTCCCCGACCATGCGCAGGAAGCTCTTCTTCGGCTCCACGTTGGTGATCACCGCCTTCGCCGCCTCGACCCGGCTGCCGTCCGCGAGCTCCACCCCGAAGGCCCTGTTGCCGCGCAGGAGAATCCGCTTCACCTCCGCGCCGGTCCGCACGAGCCCGCCGTGCTCCTCCACGGCGCCTCGCAGCCCGTGCGCGAGCTGCTGCGAGCCGCCCACGCAGATGGGCGCCTCGGCCCTGAGGATGCGGAACAGGCAGATCCAGCCCTGGCCGAACTGGTCGGGGGCGAAGCCGAGCACCGTCATGCGCGCGAGGAAGTGGACCCTCACCTGCTCGCTCTCGAACAGCTCCTCGAGCAACTGCACCGGGGTGCTCGCCTGCCACTGCAGGAGCGTTCTGCCCTCCTCCGACTGCTCGAGCTGCGCGGTCTGCACCGAAGGCGGCAGGGGCGGCGAATACATCAGCGGCAGGTAGGTCGTCTCGATGAACTCGCCGTAGTCCGCGACGAGCCGGCGGAAGGTCGCCGCGTCCCGCGCCGAGTAGCGGGCGAGCTCGGCGACCATCCTCTCGGGCTCGCGGTACATGACGAGGCTGCGATGGTCGGGGAAGATCGTGCCGCGCAGGTGCTCCGGATAGGCGTACCTCACGCCGCGGCGCTCCAGCTCCAGGTCGCGGTACACGGGGCTGAGCGGGATGTGGGTGTGCACCACCGAGCAGAGGTTGTGCCGGAACCCGGGGAGCGTCGCCTCCTCGGTGTGGCAGCCCCCGCCCACGCGCGCGGCCCGCTCCAGCACCAGCACCTTCTCGCCCGCCTTCGCCAGATACGCGGCGCAGGCGAGGCCGTTGTGGCCGGCGCCCACGACGATGAAGTCGCAGCTCACCTGCGCCGCCCGGCCTTGGCGGCCGCCGGATGGCGGTACTCGGGCTCGCGCTCGATGTCGCGCTTGAGGTGGGAGAGACGCCCGGACTCGAGCAGCGCGCGGCGCATGCGCGCCGGGATCGGCGCCGAGTTGAGCGTGCCGTCCTCGTTGATGCGCGCGTAGACGCGCGTCGCCTTGCCCTCGGTTACGGGCGCGCCGCTGGCTGCATTGCGCGCCTTGCAGGTCCAGTGCAGCGTCTTCTCGCCGATCCGCGCGAGCGTAATCGAGGTCGCGATGCGGTCGCCGTAGGCCGCCGGCCCGATGAAGCGGAAGTGGATCTCGCCCATCACGAAGGTGGTGCGGTCCGCGCGGATCATCTGCTCGATCGGGAAGCCGATAGTGCGGAAGAACTCGTGCTCGGTCTCGTTGAACCAGGCGACGATGCGCGGGTAGTAGACCAGCCCGAACGGGTCGGACTCGCCCCAGT
>CAZOWR010000224.1:0-5024 GCA_964583645.1 uncultured Enterobacteriaceae bacterium | reverse complement strand
CGCCACCGCTAAATTGCCTTCAGCGGTGATCGAATCCGCGAAGTCCGGCTAGCGCCGCGCCCGGCGCCGCCGCGCCTCCCGCGGATCGAGCGCGAGCGGCCGCAGAATCTCGATGCGGTCTCCTGCGTGCGCGCGTGCCGTCGGCGGCACGCGCGAGCCGGCCACCCCGCAGCGCAGGCCCGCGACCTCGATGTCCGGGCGGCCCGCGAGCAGGCCGCTCGCCGCCACCGCCTCGCCGATCGTCGCGCCCGCGGGAAGCCGGACACGGACGCGCTCCTGCCGTCGCGGCAGCGCGAGGACCACCTCCACGGTGAGGAACATCAGCGCGCGCGCCGCGTCCGCGCGCGGCGCGTGAACGCGTCGACCATCGTGTCGGCCATGCGCTCGAGCAGCGGCTCGAGCAGGCGCCCGAGCGGCCCGGCAGCGAGCTGGTACTCGAGCGCGAGCTCGATACGCGCGGCGCCGGGCCCGAGCGGCGTGAAGCGCCAGCGCCCGGCGAAGCGCCTGAACGGGCCTTCCAGCAGCCGCATCTCGATCGCCCGCCCGGGGGTGTTGGCGTTCTCGGTGGTGAATGACTGGCGCAATCCCCTGGCGCTCAGCGTGAGCGTGGCGACGGTGCGCTGCGGCGTGCGCTCGCGCACCCGGGCGCCGACGCACCAGGGCAGGAACCTCGGATAGGACTCGATGTCCTCGACCAGCGCGTAGAGCTCGGCGGCGCTGCGCTCGACGATCGCGGAGCGCGAGATGCGCCTCATGCGGTTGCTAGAATGCGGCGCTCACCCGCCTCATGTCCATCGTCCAGAACCGCAAGGCGTTCCACGACTATTTCATCGAGGAGCGCTTCGAGGCCGGCCTGGTGCTCGAGGGCTGGGAGGTGAAGGCGATCCGCGCCGGCCGCGCGCAGATCGGCGAGGCCTACGTGGTGCCGAAGGACGCCGCGCTCTGGCTGATCGGCGCGCACATCAGCCCGCTCGCCACGGCCTCCACGCACGTCCGCCCCGACCCGACCCGCACGCGCAAGCTCCTGCTGCGCGCCGAGGAGATCCGGCGCCTCCTCGGCAAGGTCGAGCAGCGCGGCTACGCGCTGGTGCCGCTCGACCTGCACTACGCGAAGGGCCGGGTCAAGGCGCAGATCGCGCTCGCGCGGGGCAAGCTCGGCCGCGACAAGCGCGCCGCGGAGCGCGAGCGCGAGTGGCAGCGCGAGAAGCAACGGCTGCTACGCGGCCGCTGACGGCTGCGGCTCGCGCGCCGCGTGCCGCGCGAGCTCGAGCCAGGTCGAGACCACGGTGTCGGGGTTGAGCGAAAGGCTGCTGATGCCCTCCCCGACCAGCCAGCGCGCCAGGTCGGGGTGGTCCGAGGGACCCTGCCCGCAGATGCCGACGTACTTGCCCTGCCTGCGGCAGGCACGGATCGCCATCGAGAGCAGCGCCTTCACCGCCGGATCGCGCTCGTCGAACTCCGCGGCCACCAGGCCCGAATCGCGGTCCAGGCCGAGCGTCAGCTGCGTCAGGTCGTTGGAGCCGATCGAGAAGCCGTCGAAGTGCTCGAGGAACGCCTCGGCGAGCACCGCGTTGGACGGCACCTCGCACATCATCACGATCCGCAGCCCGTCCTCGCCGCGCCGCAGACCGTTGCTCGCCAGCAGCTGCACCACGGCCCTGGCCTCCTGCAGCGTGCGCACGAACGGCACCATGATCTCGACGTTGGTCAGGCCGAGCTTTTCGCGCACCCGGCGCAGCGCCTCGCACTCGAGCTCGAAGCAGGCGCGGAAGTCCTCCGCCAGGTAGCGCGAGGCGCCCCTGAACCCGAGCATCGGGTTCTCCTCCTCGGGCTCGTAGCGCTCGCCGCCGAGCAGCTTGCGGTACTCGTTGGACTTGAAGTCCGAGAGCCGCACGATCACGGGCTTCGGCCAGAACGCTGCCGCGATGGTCGCCACGCCCTCCACGAGCTTCTCGCGGAAGAACGTGCGCGCGTCCGGGTAGCCGCGCGCCGCGCGCGCCACCGCCGCCGCCAGCTCCGAGGGCAGCGCCGGCCAGTCGAGGCAGGCCCTGGGGTGCACGCCGATCTCGTTGTTGATGATGAACTCCAGCCGCGCCAGCCCCACGCCGGCGCCCGGCAGCTGGGCGAAGGTGAACGCGAGCCGGGGATTGCCGACGTTCATCGCGATCTTGACCGCCAGCTCGGGCAGCTCCTCGCGCGCGCCCTCGGTGACCTCGAACTCGAGGGCGCCCTCGTAGACGCTGCCCGTGTCCCCCTCGGCGCAGGAGACCGTCACGGTGCGCCCGTCGGCGAGGCGCTCGGTCGCGTCGCCGCAGCCGACCACCGCGGGAATGCCCAGCTCGCGCGCGATGATGGCGGCGTGGCAGGTGCGGCCGCCGCGGTTGGTGACGATCGCCGCCGCCACCTTCATCACCGGCTCCCAGTTCGGGTCGGTCATGTCCGTGACCAGCACGTCGCCTTTTCTCACGCGCGACATCTGCCTCGCGTCGCGCACCACGCGCACCGCGCCCACGCCGATCTTGTGGCCGATCGCCCGCCCGCTTGCCAGGCGCTTGCCTCGCCCCTTGAGGCGGTAGCGCTCCTCGGCGCCCGGCCGCTGCGCAGAGCGCACGGTTTCGGGCCGCGCCTGGAGCGCGTACAGCTTTCCGTCCGCGCCGTCCTTCGCCCACTCGATGTCCATCGGGCGGCCGTAATGGCGCTCGATCGCGCAGGCCATGCGCGCCAGCTCGAGCACGTCCTCGTCGGTGATCGAGAAGCGCCCCTGGTCGGCCTGCGGCACCTCCACCGTGCGGATCGAGCGCCCCGCGGTCGCCTCCGCGGAGAACACCGTCTTCTGCACCTTGGTGCCCAGGCTGCGCCGCAGGATCGCCGGCTTGCCCGCGGCGAGCAGCGGCTTGTGCACGTAGAACTCGTCCGGGTTGACGGCGCCCTGCACCACCGCCTCTCCCAGCCCCCACGCGGCGGTGATGAAGACCACGTCGCGAAACCCGGTCTCCGTGTCCAGCGTGAACATGACGCCGCTTGCCCCCAGGTCGCTGCGCACCATCGGCTGCACCGCCGCCGAAAGCGCCACGGCGCCGTGCTCGAAGCCGTGGTGCGCCCGGTAGGAGATCGCGCGGTCGTTGTAGAGCGAGGCGAACACCTGGCGGATGGCCGCCAGCACCTGGTCCACGCCGCGGATATTGAGAAACGTTTCCTGCTGGCCGGCGAAGGAGGCCTCGGGCAGGTCCTCGGCGGTGGCGGAGGATCGCACCGCGAACGAGATATCGCCTGAGCTACAGGCCGTAAGCTGATGATAATAAGAGCTAATATCAGACTCAAGCGCTTCCGGGAAGGGCGCCTGCCCGATCCAGTGCCGGATCTCCGAGCCGCAGCGGGCGAGCGCCTCTATGTTTCCCGGCTGGAGCTCCCGGAGGCGCCGCGCGATGCGCCCGTCGAGGCCGCCCTGGGCGAGGAACTCGCGGAAGGCCTCGGCGGTCGTCGCGAAGCCCCCCGGCACGCGGATGCCGGCGCCGGCGAGCGCCCCGATCATCTCGCCCAGCGAGGCGTTCTTGCCGCCGACCCGCTCCAGATCCCGCATGCGCAGGTCCTTCAGCCAAGCGACACGCACCTGCCGGTCTCCTCGCGGTTGCCCGCTGCCGATGAAGGGCCTATTTTATCGGGCATGCCGCAGCGCCGCACCGTGTTCTTCGTCTCCGACGGCACCGGCATCACCGCGCAGATGCTGGGCAACAGCCTGCTGACGCAGTTCGAGAGCCTCGCGTTCAACCAGGTGACCTTGCCCTTCGTCAACAGCGTGGACCGGGCCGCGGAGTGCGTCGAGCGCATCGAGCGCGAGGCGCTGCGCAACTCCCGGCCGATCGTCTTCTCTACGCTGGTGAACAACGACGTGCGCGAGGTGCTGCGGCGGTCGAACGCCCTGGTGATCGATTTCCTCGAGACCTTCATCGACCCGCTGGAGGTCGAGCTGGGGGAGAAGTCGAGCCACACCATCGGCCGCTCGCACAGCGCGCGCGACCGCGCCGAGTACCAGCGGCGCATCGAGGCGGTCAACTTCGCCATGGCACACGACGACGGCGCCTCGCACCGCGAGCTCGGCGAGGCCGACGTCATCCTGGTGGGCGTCTCGCGCAGCGGCAAGACGCCCACCAGCCTCTACCTCTCGCTGCAGTTCGGCGTCAAGGCGGCGAACTACCCGCTGATCCCGGAGGACCTCGCGCAGATGCGCCTGCCCGAGGCGCTGCGCGCGCACCGCGCGAGGCTCTACGGCCTGACCATCGCGCCGGAGCGGCTGCACGAGATCCGCCAGGCGCGGCGGCCGAGCAGCCGCTACGCGGCGCCCGAGAACTGCCGCTACGAGGTCGAGCAGGCGGAGATCCTGATGCGCCGCGAAGGCATCCGCTCGATCGACTCGACCGTGAAGTCGATCGAGGAGATCGCCACCACCATCATGCGCGAGCTCAGGATCGAGCGGCACGTCTACTGAGCTGGCGCGAGCGCTCGTAGAACAGCACCGCGGCGGCGGCCGCCACGTTGAGCGACTCTACGGGGCCTGGCATCGGCACCGTGACGCGCAGGTCGGCGCGCCGGGCAAGCGCCTCGCTCACGCCCCTGCCCTCGGCCCCGAGGAGCCAGCCGATCCTGCCGGCGAGGTCGAGCGCTTGCGGCGCCATGCCGCCGCGCGGCACCGCGCAGACCAGGGTTCCCCCGAATTCCGCCAGCGCGGCGGCGAGCTCGCGGCCCGCATCGATGGCGAGCGAGAAATGCGCCCCGGCCGCGGCGCGCAGCACCTTGGGCGACCACGCGTCCGCGCAATCCGGCCCCAGGACCGCATCGCGCACGCCGAAAGCCGCGGCGCTGCGCAGGATCGCGCCGACGTTGCCGGGGTCCTGCACGCCGTCGAGGAACAGGCAGCACGGCGAGCGCGCGAGCAGCGGAGCGTGCGCCGGCAGCTCGATCTCGGCGGCGACGCCCTGCGGCGCGGGCGTGCCGGCGAGCGCGCGGAACGCGGCGTCCGCAACCAG
>CAZOWR010000223.1:0-5029 GCA_964583645.1 uncultured Enterobacteriaceae bacterium | reverse complement strand
TGTTCGGCGAGGGCGCCTTCTCGCAGGCCTTCGTGCCGATCCTCGCCGAGTACCGGCAGCGCCAGGCGCCGCAGGAGACGCGCGCGCTGGCCGACTGCGTCGCGACGGTGCTCTTCCTCGCGCTCGTCGCCGCCGCCGTGCTCGGCGTGATCCTCGCCCCCTTCATCGTCTACCTCTCGGCGCCGGGCTTCGCCGACGAGCCCGACAAGTTCGCGCTCACGGTGGCGCTGCTGCGCATCACCTTCCCCTACATCGTCTTCATCTCGCTGGTGGCGCTGGCCGCGGGCATCCTCAACACCTGGAGCCGCTTCGCGGTGCCCGCGGCCACGCCGGCGCTGCTCAACGTCTCGTTCATCGTCGCCACGGCGTTCTTCGCCGAGCATTTCGACCCGCCGGTGCTGGCGCTTGCCTGGGCGGTGTTCGCGGGCGGGGCACTGCAACTCGCCCTGCAGCTGCCGTTCCTCGCGCGCATCGGCATGCTGCCGCGCTGGCGCCTGAGCCTGCGCCATCCGGGCGTGGCGCGCGTCCTCAAGCTCATGGCCCCGGCGCTGTTCGGCGTCTCGGTGAGCCAGCTGTCGCTGCTCATCAACACCGTGTTCGCCTCGTTCCTCGCCACCGGCAGCGTGTCGTGGCTGTATTACGCCGACCGGCTCATGGAGTTTCCCGCCGGGGTGCTCGGCGTGGCGCTCGGCACGATCCTGCTGCCGAGCCTGGCGCGCTGTCACGCGAGCGGCGCGCGCGAGGAGTACGGCCGGCTGCTCGACTGGGGCCTGCGCCTGACCCTGCTGCTCGCGCTGCCCGCGGCCGCGGCGCTCGCCGTGCTCGCCCTGCCGCTGATCGTGACGCTGTTCCACTACGGACGCTTCTCCGCCGAGGATGCGCTCGCCACGCGCCAGGCGCTGGTCGCCTACAGCATCGGGCTGGTGGGAATGATCCTCGTGAAGATCCTCGCGCCGGGCTTCTACGCGCGCCAGAACGTGGCGACTCCGGTGAGAATCGGCGTGCTGACGCTCGCCGCGACCCAGCTCATGAACCTCGCCTTCATCGTGCCGCTGAAGCACGCCGGGCTTGCGCTGGCCATCGGGCTGGGGGCCTGCCTCAACGCCGCGCTGCTCTACCGGCACCTGCGCCGGCAGGGCATCTACGCCCCGCAGCCGGGCTGGGGCGCCTTCGGGCTGAAGGTGGCGGCGGCCGTGGCCCTTATGGCGGCGGCGCTGCACTTCGCTTCGGGCAGCGCGCAATGGTGGCTCGCCTCGGGCTGGGCGCCGCGCCTCGGCGGGCTCGCGGGCCTCGTGCTGCTCGGCATGGCGGTCTACGGCGCGCTGCTCGCCGCGCTCGGCTTTCGGCCGCGCGACTTCGCGCGCGCGGCGGCGGAGTAGCGCGCGTGGATCCGCTGGCGCCGTTTGCCGAGCTGGTCGCGCGCGAGGACCGCTCCATCGAGCTCGCGCGCGCCTGCCTGCTGATCGCGGCCGACGCCTATCCCGCGCTCGACGTCGACGGCTACGTCGGCGAGGTCGAGCGGCTGGCGAGGCGGCTGCGCGCGCGGCTCGCGCCCGAGCTCGGCGCCGAGGAGCGGGTGGTCGCGCTGAACGGGTTCCTCTTCGACGAGCTGGGCTTCAGCGGCAACGTCGAGGAGTACTACGACCCGCGCAACTCCTATCTCAACGAGGTCCTGGACCGGCGCACCGGGATCCCCATCACCCTGTCGGTGCTCTACCTCGAAGTCGGCCGGCGCATCGGCCTGCCGCTCGAGGGCGTGTCGTTCCCGGGGCATTTCCTGGTCCGGCTGCGGGTGCGCGGCGGGATGCTCGTGCTCGACCCGTTCGTGGGCGGGGAACCGCAGTCCGAGGCGGAGCTGCGCGAGCGCCTGAAGCGCGTCATTCCGCCGGGCGCCACCGGCGGCATCCCGGTGCAGGACCTGCCGCTCGAGCAGTTCCTCGAGCCGGCGACGCACCGCCAGATCCTGGCGCGCGTGCTGCGCAACCTCAAGGGCATCTACAGGGACGCGGACCGGCCCGAGCCGCTGCTGGCCGTGCTCAACAGGATGCTGGTGCTGCTGCCCGACTCCGCGGTGGAGCTGCGCGACCGGGGCCTGGTCTACCAGCGCCTCGAGTGCTGGCGCCCGGCGCTGAAGGACCTCGCGGACTACCTCGAGCGCGAGCCCGAGCCGGCCGACCTCGAGGACGTGCGCGCCCGGATGCTCGAGTTGATGGAGCGCTGCTCCCGCCTCAGCTAGCCGGAGACCCGACCTCCGCTTTGGCGGCGAGCGCCTGCTCTCGCAGCACGAGCGCGCGGCGCTGCACCGCGCGGCGCAGCGCCGGCTTGTAGCCGAGGGCGAAAAACACCTCGGCGGCGAGGAAGATGGGCGCGACGAAGATCTGGAAAAGGTTGTCCACCAGCGCCGGCTTGCGGCCCTCGAAGACGTGGCCCCAGAGCTGCAGCGCCCAGCCGCCTACGAACAGCGCGAGGAACCAGGCGAGGCCCGTGGCGAACGGCGCGGCCGCGAGCGGCGCCGCGAGCGCGAGCATGGCCCCGAGCACCGCGCACATGGCGAGCCCGAGCGGCATATCGAGCACGAGGTAGTAGGCGAGCAGGAGCGACGTGACGACGAGGGCCGCGCTCACCGGAAAGCCGCCCAGCTCCAGGCGCAGCCAACCCAGCGGCACCATGAGCGAGAAGACGATCACCGGCACGCCGACGAAGTGCGTCGCCTTGTTCCTCGGATCCTGGTGGTAGGCGGCGTACAAAGACATCTGGTCTTCGAGGGTTTTCATCAGCTTTCCTCCTGGGCGGTGCGCAAAGCCGCTATAATTCAGCATTTTACATGCGCTGATGCGGGTCACGCACGGGACCATCGAGCAGGGGAGCGGCCCGCTGGCGCTCACGATCGGCAACTTCGACGGCGTGCACCTCGGCCACCGGGCGATGCTCGAGCGCGTCGCCGCGGCGGCGCACGACCGCGGCATGAGCTCCTGCGCCCTCACCTTCGAGCCGCACCCGCGCGAGTTCTTCGCGCCGGCGCTGGCGCCGGCGCGGCTGACGCGCCTGCGCGAGAAGCTCGAGCTGATCGCCGAGGCAGGGATCGAGCGCACGCACGTGCTGCGCTTCGACGCGGCGCTCGCGTCGCTCGCGGCGCAGCGCTTCGTCGACGAGGTGCTGGTGCGGGGCCTGGGCGTGCGCTGGCTGGTGGTGGGGCGTGACTTCCGCTACGGCGCCAAGCGCGCCGGAGATTTCGCGGCGCTCGAGGCCTCGGCCGCGCGCCACGGGTTCGCGCTCGAGGCGATGCCCGAAGTCGCCGATTGCGGCACCCGGGTATCGAGCTCGGCGGTGCGCGCGGCGCTCGCCGCGGGGAACCTGGCGCTCGCCGCGAGGCTCCTGGGAAGGCCCTATTCGATGAGCGGGCGCGTGGCCCACGGCGACAGGCTCGGCCGCAGGCTCGGCTTCCCGACCGCGAACATCGTGCTGCGCCGGCGCGCGCCGCTCGCCGGCATCTACGTGGTCGAGGCCGAGCTCGAGGAAACGCGCGAGCGCCTGCGCGGCGTGGCGAGCGTCGGCCGGCGCCCGACCGTGCGCCGCGACGCGGCGCCGCTGCTCGAGGTGCACCTGTTCGATTTCGACGCGCCGCTCTACGGGCGGCACCTGCGCGTGCGGTTCCTGCGCAAGCTGCGCGACGAGCAGAAGTACGAGGGGCTCGAGGCGCTGCGCGCGGCGATCGCGGGCGATGCCGCTCGCGCCAGGGAGTACTTCACCGAGCATGGCTGACTACAAGAGCACGCTGAATCTCCCGGACACCCCGTTCCCGATGCGGGGCGACCTCGCCCGGCGCGAGCCGCAGTGGGTGAGGGAGTGGAACGAGAAGGGCGTCTACCGGCGCCTGCGCGCGCTCGCTAGGGGCCGGCCGCGCTTCGTGCTGCACGACGGCCCGCCCTACGCCAACGGCGACATCCACATCGGCACCGCGGTCAACAAGATCCTCAAGGACATCGTGGTCAAGTCCAAGACCATGGCGGGGTTCGACGCCCCCTACGTGCCGGGCTGGGACTGCCACGGCATGCCGATCGAGGTGCAGATCGAGAAGCTGCACGGCAAGAACCTGCCTGCAGCGGAGACGCTGCGGCTGTGCCGCGCCTTCGCCGAGGAGCAGATCGAGCGCCAGAAGCGGGACTTCCAGCGCCTCGGGGTGCTCGGCGACTGGGAGCACCCGTATCTCACCATGGCCTACCGCAACGAGGCCGACGAGATCCGCGCCCTCGGGCGGCTGCTCGCGAAGGGCTACCTCTACCGGGGCCTGAAGCCCGTCAACTGGTGCTTCGACTGCGGCTCGGCCCTTGCCGAGGCGGAGGTCGAGTACGAGGAGCGCGTGGACCCGGCAGTGGACGTGGGCTTTGCGTTCGCGGAGCCGGAGAAGGTGGCGCAGGCGTTCAGCATCGGGCCGTGGCCTGAAAAGCCGGGGTTGGCGGTCATCTGGACGACGACGCCCTGGACGCTGCCCGCCAACCAGGCGCTCAACGTGCATCCGGAGCTCGAGTACCACCTCGTCGAGACGGGGCGCGGCCTGCTGATCCTCGCCGCCGAGCTGCGCGCGGCCTGCCTCGAGCGCTACAGGCTCGAGGGGCGCACGCTCGGCTCGTGCAGGGGCGCGGCGCTGGAGGGATTGCGCTTCCGGCATCCGTTCTACGACCGCACGGCGCCGGTTTACCTCGGCGAATACGTCACCCTGGAGACGGGCACCGGGATCGTGCACTCGGCCCCGGCGTACGGGGTGGAGGACTTCGAGTCCTGCCGCCGCCACGGCATGCGGGACGGCGAGATCCTGGCCCCGGTACTGGGCGACGGGAGGTTCGCGCCATCGCTGCCGCTCTTCGGCGGGCTGTCGATCTGGGAGGCGAACCCGAAGATCGTCAAGGCGCTCGAGGAGCGCGGCGCGCTCCTCGCCGCGGATTGGAAGCACCGCCACAGCTACATGCATTGCTGGCGCCACAAGACGCCGGTGATCCTGCGCGCGACCACGCAATGGTTTGCAGGGATG
>CAZOWR010000222.1:0-5050 GCA_964583645.1 uncultured Enterobacteriaceae bacterium | reverse complement strand
CGCAGATCCCGGGCATCCGCAAGTGGCCCGAGGCCTACCTGCCGAGGATCTACGAGCGCGCGCGCGTCGACCAGCTCGAGTACGTGAACCAGGCGCAGGCGGAGGAGATGGCGCGCCGCCTGGCGAAAGAGGAAGGATTGTTCGCGGGCATTTCCTCGGGCGGCGCGCTGCACGTGGCGCTGCGGGTGGCGAGGGAGCTCACCGGGGCGGTAATCGTCACCATCGTCTGCGACCGCGGCGACCGCTACCTCTCCACCGGCGTCTTCCCCGACTGAAAACAGGGTCAGACCACGTTTTCCCCGCACCGCCGATGAAAACGTGGTCTGACCCTGATTTGCGATGACCCCTGTGCTTGCCTTCGACATCGAGACGGTCCCGGATGTGACCGGGATCCGGCGGCTGCTCGGGCTGCCGCAGGCGCTGCCCGACGCGGAGGTCGCCGAAGTCGCGTTCCAGCGGCGCCGCGCGCAGTCCGGGAATGATTTCCTGCCTCCCCATCTGCACAGAGTCGTCGTCATCTCCTGCGTCTTGCGCGAAGGGCAGGGCGAGGGCGTGCGCGTCTTCTCGCTCGGGGAGCCCGATACGCTGGAGCGCGAGGCGATCCAGCGCTTCCACGACGGCATCGAGCGCTACGTGCCGCAGCTCGTGTCCTGGAACGGCGGCGGCTTCGACCTGCCGGTGCTCAACCACCGCGGCCTCGCGCTTGGCGTCGCCGCGGCCAAGTTCTGGGACCAGGGCGAGGACCACAAGGACTTCCGCTACAACAGCTACGTAGGGCGCTACCACCAGCGTCACCTCGACCTGATGGACGTGCTCGCCATGTACCAGCCGCGCAACAACGCGCCGCTCGACGAGGTGGCGCGCCTCGCGGGCTTCCCGGGCAAGCTCGGCATCGGGGGCGCCGCGGTGTGGGAGGCCTATCGCGCCGGGCGCATCGCCGAGATCCGCGACTACTGCGAGGCGGACTGCGCCAACACCTACCTGCTGTACCTGCGCTTCCAGCTCATGCGCGGCGCGTTCACCGAGGCGCACTACCGCAAGGAGTGCGCGCTGCTGCGCGTGCTGCTGGAGAAGCACAAGGCGCCGCACTGGCGCGAGTTCCTCGAGCGTTGGCCCGGCTGAGCGTACAGGCGCTCGATGCGCGCGGCCACGGCGTGGCGCGCGATGCCGGGGGCAAGGTGGTGTTCGTGGAGGGTGCGCTCGCCGGCGAGACCGTCGAGGCCGAAGTCCTGCGCGGCAAGCGCAACTTCGACCTCGCGCGCGCGACCACGGTGCTGACGGCTTCTTCTGGGCGGCGCGCGCCGCCCTGCCCGTGGTTCGGCGCCTGCGGCGGCTGCATCACGCAGCATGCGGATTTGCGGACCCAGGTCGCCGCCAAGCAGCGCTGGCTGGAGGACTGCCTGGAGCGCATCGGCAGGGTCGAGGTCGGCAGCGTGCTCGCGCCGATCTACGGCGAGGAGTGGGGCTACCGCCGGCGCGCGCGGCTCTCGGTGCGCCATGTCGAAGGAAAGGGCGCGTACGTGGGCTTTCGCGAGCGGCATTCCACGCGGGTGGCCGACATGCGCAGCTGCGAGGTGCTGCCGCCCGGGGTGTCGGCGCTCATCCCGCGGCTGCGCGCGCTCGTCGCCTCGCTCTCCATCCGCGAGCGAGTGCCGCAGATCGAGGTCGCCGCCGGGGAGGAGGCCACCGCGCTCGTCTTCCGGCACCTGCTGCCGCTTGCCGAGGCGGACAAGGACCTGCTGCGGGCGTTCGTCCTCGAGACGGGGATGCACGTCTGGCTCCAGCCCTTGGGGCCGGACAGCGCGCATCCCTTGCATCCTGTCGGATCCTCGCTTTCCTACGGCCTGCCCGAGTTCGGGGTCGGGATCGGCTTCGGGCCCACCGACTTCACCCAGGTGAACTTCGGGGTCAACCGGCTGCTCGTGTCGCGCGCGGTGCGCCTGCTCGATCCGCGCCCCGGCGAGCGAGTGGGCGACCTCTACTGTGGCCTCGGCAACTTCTCGCTGCCGCTCGCGGCGCGCGGCGCTCAGGTGATCGGCTTCGAGGCGAGTGCGGGGCTCGTGGAGCGGGCGCGCGCGAACGCCGCGGCGAACGGCCTGGTTGCGCAGTTCGAGCCGGCGGACCTGTCCCGGCCGAACCTCGAGCCCTGGGGGCCGTTCGACAAGCTGCTGCTCGACCCGCCGCGCGAGGGCGCGATCGAGCTGGTGAAGTCGCTGCCCGAAGCCTGGCCGCGCCGGATCGTCTATGTCTCCTGCGATCCGGCGACGCTGGCGCGCGACGCCGGCGTGCTCGTCCACGTGAAGGGCTTCCGGCTCGAGGCGGCGGGGGTGGTCAACATGTTCCCCCACACCGCGCACGTGGAGAGCATCGCGCTGTTCGAGCGGGCGCCCGGCCGGCGCAGGCCTTGTTGATGCCGCTGCCCTCGATCCTGTCCGTGCAGGGACTGTCGCGCGCGAGCGCCCGGCGCCCGGGCACCACGCTCGGCCTCTGGCTTCTCGCCGTGCTCGCGTCCGCGCTCCTCTTCGCGGCCTACGGGCGCGATGCCTTCACCACCACGGTGGAGCGCTTCGACGACTCGGAGTCGACGCGCGCCGAGGCGCTGCTGCGCGCGCGTTTCCCGGAGAGCGCGCGGCCGCCGCTGCCGAACGAGACGATCGTGATCCGGTCCGGGACGCTGACCGTCGACGATGCGGCGTTCCGCAGCCACGTCGAGGCGCTCTCGGGCCGGCTGCTCGGGCTGGGCGGCGAAGTGCTCGCCTGGGGCGCGAGCTACTATCTCACCGGCGACGAGTCGCTCGTGTCGCGCGACCGGCGCACGACGCTCATCCCGCTCGCGGTGCGCGAGCCGCTCAGGAACATCGACCTGGTGCACCGGGCGGTGCGCGGCGACCGGGAGGACCCGCGCTTCGACGTCTACGCGGTCGGCCGCGCGAGCATCGGCAGGGACTACAAGGCGCTCGCCGAGGAGGACCTGAAGGCCGAGCTGCGCGTCGGCCTGCCGGCCGCGCTCGCCGTGCTGCTCGCCGTTTTCGCCACCGTGGTCGCGGCGCTCGTGCCGGTGGTGGTCGGGCTCGCCTCGATCGCCGTCGCCCTCGCCGCCATCGCGCTCCTCGGGCAGGCCCTGCAGGCCTACTTTCTCGCCACCAACATGATCGTGATGATGGGCCTCGCGGTCGGCATCGACTACTCGCTGTTCATTCTCTCCCGCTACCGCGAGGAGCGCGGCCGGGGTCGCGACAAGCTCGGCGCGATCTCGGCGGCGGGCGAGACCGCGGGGCGCGCGATCCTGCTGAGCGGCGCCACCGTGGTGCTCTCGCTCCTCGGCCTGCTGCTCGTGCCCACCAACGTCTTCCGCAGCCTTGCCGCCGGCGCCATCGTCGTCGTGCTCGCCGCGATGCTCGCCTCGTTCACGCTGCTCCCCGCGCTCGTCAGCCTGCTCGGGGAGCGGCTGGAGACGCTGCGCCTGCCGCTGCCACGCGGCGGCGCGCCCGGCCGGGGGTGGGACCGGGTGACGCGCGCGGTCACGCGCCGCCCGCTGGCGAGCCTCGCCATTGCGATCTTGCTGCTCGTCGGCGCCGCGCTGCCGGCGCTGCAGATGAAGACCGGCTTCGCCGGCATCGCCACGCTGCCCGAGCGGCTGGCGTCGGCGCGCGGCTTCCGCATCCTGCAGGACGAGTTCGACGTCGGGACGGTCTCGAGCGCCCGCATCGTCATCGACGGCAGGCCGGGAGAGGCGCCGGTGCAGGCGGCGATGGCGCGGCTGCGCGCCGCGCTGGCGGCCGACCCGGCGTTCTTCGCCGCCGCGGCGAGGCTGCAGGTCAACGAGTCGGGCGACCTCGGCGTGCTCGTGGTGCCCATGGACGGCGATGCCGAGAGCCGCGGCGCGCAGGACGGCATCGCGCGGCTGCGCGCCGAGCACGTCCCTCGCGCCTTCAGCGGCGCGCCGGCGCGGGCGCTCGTCGGCGGCAGCGCGGCGGGCTACGTCGACTTCTTCAGCCTTACCGACGCCTACACGCCGCTCGTCTTCGCCTTCGTGCTGGGCCTGAGCTTCGTGCTGCTCGCCGCAGCCTTCCGCTCGCTCGCGGTGCCGCTCACCGCGATCGTCGTCAACCTGCTCTCCGTAGGGGCGGCCTACGGCCTGCTGGTGCTCGTCTTCCAGCATGGCGCGGGCGCAGCGCTCTTCGGGTTCCGGCGGGTCGACCTGATCGAGGCCTGGATCCCGCTGTTCCTCTTCACCCTGCTCTTCGGGCTGTCGATGGACTACCAGGTGTTCCTGCTGAGCCGCATCCGGGAGCGCTACGAGCAGACGCGCCGCAACGCCGACGCGGTCGCCTTCGGGCTGAGGACCACCGGCGGGGTGATCACCGGCGCGGCGCTCATCATGGTGGCGATCTTCGCGGGCTTCGCGAGCGGCGAGCTGGTCATGTTCCAGCAGGTCGGCTTCGGCCTCGCGGTGGCGATCCTGCTCGATGCCACCGTGGTGCGCGCGATCCTCGTTCCCGCGGCGATGACCCTGCTCGGGGAGGGCAACTGGTGGCTGCCGCGCCGGTAAAAGAAAAGGGCGCCTCGCGGCGCCCTTCGCTGCAAGCCCGATGCGGAGCCTAGTCGCGTTCTCCCGCGAAGGCCATCAGCAGCTGCAGCAGGTTGGCGAAGATGTTGAACAGGCTCAGGTACACGCCGGTGGTCGCGATGACGTAGTTGGTCTCGCCGCCCGTCACGATGCGCGACAGGTCGTGCAGCAGGAACAGCGAAAACACCACGATCACCAGGCTCGAGATCGTCAGCGCGAGCGCCGGGATCTGCAGGAACATGTTGGCGACCAGCGCCACCAGCAGCACGATCATGCCGACGAAGAGGAACTTGCCCATGAAGCTGAAGTCGCGCCTGGTGGTGGTCGCGATCGCGCCCATGCCGAGGAACACCGCCCCGGTGCCGGCGGCGGCGTAGCCCACCAGCTGCATGCCGTTCTTCAGCGCCAGCGCGTAGTTGAGCAGCGGCCCGAGGAACCAGCCCAGCAGCCCGGTCATGAGCAGGAGCAGCCCGATGCCGA
>CAZOWR010000221.1:0-5072 GCA_964583645.1 uncultured Enterobacteriaceae bacterium | reverse complement strand
AGCTCCTTGAAGGTCGGCAGCTCGGGCATCAGCGGCAGGCGCTTGTCGCCCCAGCCGGCCAGCGCGCGCATCTTGCCCCCCCGGATCTGCGCCAGCGCCGCCGCGGGGCCGGAGGCGAGCGCGTGCACCTGCCCGCCGAGCAGCGCGGTCACCGCCGGCCCGCCGCCCTGGTAGGGGACGTGGAACAGCTTGATGCCCGCGGCCCCGGCGAACATCTCCATGGCCACGTGCAGCGTGCCGTACATCCCCGAGGACGAGTAGTTGATGCGTCCCGGGAAGGCCTTGGCCGAGGCGATGAAGTCGTGGATCGTCTTGTAGGGGCTGTCCCCGGCCACCACCAGCACCGTGGGGTCGGCGGTGACCAGCGCGATCGGCGCGAAGTCCGAGAGCTGGTACGGCAGGGGCTTGCCGTTCATGGGGTCGGACACCGGGAACACCGAGATCGAGGAGAGCGACATCAGGATGGTGTAGCCGTCGGGCGCCGACTTCGCCACCACGGTGGTGCCCACCGCCCCGCCCGCCCCGGAGCGGTTGACCACCAGCACCGGCTGCCTGAGGGTCTTCTCCATCGTGGCGGCGAGCGGCCGCCCCACGATGTCGGCCACGCCCCCGGGCGGGAACGGCGCGATCATGCTGACGGGCTTGGTGGGGTACTCCTGGGCCGAGGCGGCGAAGGCGGCCCCGGCCAGCGCTGCGGCGAGCATGCGGATCATGGCTTCCTCCTCGGGCCAGATTTTGCCCCGAAAGCGCGGACGTGTCAGGATTCGGGCTCACCGGGCGACCCACGCGGCCGGAACCGCATCGCGAAAGGAGGAACGGCATGGAGCGGCGCAGCCTGCTGAAGGCACTCACCCTGGCACCGCTTGCCGCGCTCGCGGCGCGCGCTGCAGCTGCCCAGCCCAGGACCATGCAAGAGATCGAAGCCCTGCAGAAGAGCTGGAAGGCCCTGCTCGCCGCCGGGACGGAGGTGCCGGGCGCCTCGGAGGCGCTCAAGCTCTCCAGGGAGGAGTGGCGCAAGCGCCTCCCGCCCGCGGCCTACAACGTGCTGCGCGAGGAGGGCACCGAGCGCGCCGGGACGAGCCCGCTGAACGCCGAGAAGCGCCCCGGCGTGTTCGCCTGCGCGGGCTGCGGGCTGCCGCTCTTCACCTCGGCGATGAAGTACGAGAGCGGCACGGGGTGGCCCTCCTTCTTCACCACCATCCCGGGCGTGTTCGGGACCAAGAAGGACTTCTTCCTCATCTACCCGCGCACCGAGTACCACTGCATCCGCTGCGGCGGGCACCACGGGCACCTGTTCGACGACGGCCCGCCGCCTACGCGCCAGCGCTGGTGCAACAACGGCGTCGCCCTCAGGTTCCTGCCGCAGCAGGGCAGGGCCTAGAGCGCCCAGCCGAGCGCGACCCCGAAGCCGCGCTGCTTCATGCGCACGGCGGCCTCGCCGCCGCCTACGCCGCCCGGCGGAAAGCCCGGTGGCACCGAGTTGCTGCCCTGCACGGCATTGGGAAACGCGTGCTGGTACGAGAAGCTCAGCTCGCGCCCCGGCGCGAGCCTCCAGGTCGCCCCCAGGGTCAGGTGCTTCTCGCTCACTGCGGGCGCGAACACCGCGAGCAGCGTGTCGCTCGGGCGGATCGGCGAGCGCAGCAGCGCTACGCCGCCGCGCAGCGTGAGGCCCGGCATCGCCTCCCAGGACACGCCGAGCTTGAGCACCGTGGTGTTGCGCCAGCCCGAGCCCGCGCCGTCGGCCGCGCCCAGCAGGCAGGTCTCGTCGAGGAAGCACCCCGAGGAGCGCCCGAGGGAAGGCACCGTGGAGAACAGGATGCGCTGCAGGTCCGCCGCCAGCGTCAGCTCCGGCGTCGCCTTCACGGCGGCGCCGATGGCGAAGTTCTCCGGCACGTCGAAGCGCCCGCCCTCGGCGAGCAGGCCCCGGTAGCGCTCGAAGCGCTGCATGCGGATCTTCGGCTGCCAGCTCGCGCCGAGCGTCGTCCTCCCGGTGACGCGCCCGAGCCACCCCAGGCGCACGCCCAGGCCCGCGGCGCGGTCGTGGCCGCGGTTGGTGACGCTCCCCGGGGCCTGCGAGAAGATCGGGTCGTCGAAGTGCTCGATGCCGCGCGCGACGAAGCGCTGCAGCACGAGGTTGAGCGCCACGCCCACCGAGTGGCGCTCGCCGAGCTTCACGGCGAAGGAGGGCGCGACGATCCCCTGGTAGAGCTCCATGCCCGCGGGCGAGGAGCCGCCGAGCGAGGCGAGCGGGTTGTCCGCGTAGCGCGTGGTGCCGCCGTTGCCGTAGACCGAGACGCCGACCGAGCGGCCTTCGCCCAGCATCCGGTTCCAGCCGAAGTCGGGCACCGGGAAGCGCTTGCGGCCGTTGGCGTCGCGGTGACCCGAGAGCCCGAGCACGTTGCCCCTGATCTCCGAGCCGCGGTCGGCCTCGAACGCCTCCAGCCCCGCGTCCCAGCGGCTGCCCACCCAGACCATGCCGGCCGGATTCGCCGCCGCGGCGAGCGCGTCCTGCGGCAGCGCCACCGCCACCCCGCCCATGCCCTTCGCCTTGATGCCGTAGCCGAGCTGGAAGTAGCCCGCGGTGGCGAGCGCGGCGCCGGGGGCGAGCAGCGCCGCGAGCAACGCGCTGCGCAGCGCCCTCATCGCGCCCGCGCTCAGAAGACGATCACGTGCGCGTTGGCCGAGAAGTCGAGCGCCGCCGGCTCGCCGCCCTGGAGCAGCGTCGCGATCAGCTTCAGCCCGCCCGCGTTCGGGCCGTTGGCGTCGTAGAAGAGCTTGCCGGTGTCGGTCTCGTACTTGAGGCGGTCGTTGGAATCGCCGCTCGTCGCGTCGACCTCGGCGTCGGTGCCGATCTGCACCCGGCCCGCGGGCACCGCGCCCGCGGGGAGCTTGGTGAACACCGCGTCGTCCAGCCGGATCACGTCCAGGCCGCTCTGGAAGTCGAGGATCTTGTCCGCCGAGGGCGCCTCGCGGTAGAGGAACTTGTCCTTGCCCGGACCGCCCTTCAACCTGTCGGCGCCCTCCTTGCCCCAGATCAGGTCCGCGCCGCCGCCCCCCTGGAGCAGGTTCGCTCCCGCGTTGCCGTTCAGCGTGTTGCCGGCGGAGTTGCCGGTGCCCGAGATGTCCCCGCTGCCGAGGAGCAGCAGCTTCTCCACGTTCGCCGGGAGCGCGAAGCTCGAGGCCTTGCTCCTCGCCGTGTCCGTGCCCGCCGAGGCGTTCTCCTTCACCACGTCCCCGGGCGCGTTCACCAGGTACACGTCGTTGCCCGCGCCGCCCGCCATCGTGTCGGCGGCGCCCTTGCCGTTCAGCGTGTCGTTGCCCGAGCCGCCGGTGATCGAGTCCTTGCCCGCGCTGCCGACGAGCGAGCCGCTGCCGGAGACGAACATGCCGCTGATCACCTTGATCTGGAAGACGTCGGACGCCTCGTAGTCGAGGTCCGCGGCGGTGAGCTTGACGTTGTACGTGCCGGCGACCGGGTCCGGGCCGGTGAACTCGAGCGTGCCGTCGTTGAACGTGATCCAGGCGGGAAGCGGGTCGCCGTTGGAGAGCGTCGCCTCGTAGGCGAGCTCGTCGCCGTCCGGGTCGGAGAAGACCGCGGAGACGTCGAGGTTGAACTCGTAGACGGCGAGGATGCCGAGGAACTGGTCGGGGATCGGGTTGTCGAGCTGGGGGTCGCCGTTGACGTCCACGCTCGAGGTGGAGGCGGCGAAGTTCCTGGGTGTGGCGGCGACAACGTTACCGTCTTCATCGAGGGCGTTCTTGCCGTCGGTCGGCAGCGCTGCGTAGCTCATGCTGGGACCGCCGCTCAGAAGCGTCACAGTGCCACCTGTCAAGAACAGGAATACATCCGAATCGATGATGTAATCGGGCGTGACGAGGCCGAGATCAGCGAACCCTTGGGTCGCGATCAGGACCGACTTGCCGTTGGTCTCACTAGAGAGATGGCTGTCCGGAAATACATAGTTCACCGATGTCTGGCCAGACTTACTCGCGCGCAAGGTCTGTCCAGTGAAAAGGTTCTGTCCATTGGACTCACCCAGTAGCTCGATGTACTGGATCGTGCCATCAGCGTTCGAGAAGATTTCGTTGATCGTGTACAGGTGAAACGACATACTTCCCTCCCTCGGTCCGCCGCCACGCGCGTGTCGTAAACGGCCTGAAACGCCATCCTATTCCACCGCAGATCTTATCCCGATCGGGATAAGGTAAATTCCACCCCCGCAGCTTCCCAGCCACCACGTAAGGGAAACCTATGCAACCGACCAGAGTCGGCGTCATCGGCGCCGGCACGATGGGCAACGGCATCAGCCAGGCGCTCGCCGCTGCGGGGCTGGAAGCGATTATGACGGACATCGCCGAGGCACCGCTCGACAAGGCGATGGCGACGATCGCCGCCAGCCTCGACCGGCTGGTGAAGAAGGCAACGTTGCCGCCAGGCGACAAGGAAAAGATCCTCGCCCGCATCCGCACCGCTACCGATCTGGCGGCGCTGAAGGACTGCGACCTGGTGATCGAGGCCGCGACCGAGAATCTGGAGCTGAAGCTGAAGATCTTCGCCCAGCTCGACCAGCAGCTCCCCGCCGCGATACCGATCGCGCCCGGCTCGCGGCGGCGACCAAGCGCCCGGAGAAGGTGATCGGGATGCACTTCTTCAACCCGGTGGCGGTGATGCAGCTGGTCGAGCGGATCCGCGGCCTGCAGACATCGGACGAGACCTACGCGGCGGCGGAGGCGCTGACGAAGGGAATCGGCAAGACGCCGGTGCCGGTGAGGAACTCGCCCGGCTTCGTGGTGAACCGCCTGCTCTGACCGATGATCAACGAGGCGATCTTCGCGCTCGGCGAAGGCCTCGCGAGCGCGGAGCAGATCGACCAGGCGATGAAGCTCGGCGCGAACCGCCCGATCGGGCCGCTCGCGCTCGCCGACCTGATCGGCCTGGACGTGGAGCTGGCGGTGCTGCGGGTGCTCTACGAAGGCTTCAAGGACCCGAAGTACGCCCCGCGCCGCTGCTGGTGGAGATGGTGGAGGCGGGAAGGCTGGGACGAAAGACCGGGCGGGGGTTCTTCAGCTAC
>CAZOWR010000220.1:0-5076 GCA_964583645.1 uncultured Enterobacteriaceae bacterium | reverse complement strand
ACGGCAACCGCTACTCCGAGTCCTACATGGACGCGCTGCCCGACTTCGTCAAGCTGGCCGAGGGCTACGGCCACGCCGGCGTGCTGGTGGACAAGCCCGCGGACGTGGAGCCCGCGCTGCGCGAGGCCTTCGCGCGCAAGCACGACCTGATGTTCCTCGACTTCATCACCGACCAGGCGGAGAACGTCTACCCGATGGTGCCCGGCGGCAAGGGCATCACCGAGATGATCCTGTCGGAAGAGCTCTGATGCGGCACATCATCTCGATCCTGGTCGAGAACGAGGCCGGGGCGCTGTCGCGCATCGCCAACATGTTCTCGGCGCGCGGCTACAACATCGAGACGCTGACCGTGGCGCCCACGGAGGACGCGTCGCTCTCGCGCATGACGGTGGTCACCACGGGCTCGGACGACATCATCGAGCAGATCACCAAGCAGCTCAACAAGCTGGTCGAGGTGGTGAAGGTAGTGGACCTGTCGGAGGCCGAGCACATCGAGCGCGAGCTGATGCTGATCAAGGTGCGCGCCGGCGCCAAGGAGCGCGAGGACATGAAGCGCATGACCGACATCTTCCGCGGCCGCGTCATCGACGTCTCCGACAACACCTACACCATCGAGCTGACCGGCGACGGCGCCAAGCTCGACGCCTTCATCCACGCGCTCGACCAGGGGACGATCCTCGAGACCGTGCGCACCGGCACCAGCGGCATCGGGCGGGGCAACCGGATCCTGCGGGCTTAGCCACGCGACGGGGTCTGACCCCATTTTTCCTGAGGGGAAGCAGCCATGAAAGTCTTTTACGACAAGGACGCCGATCTCTCGCTCGTCAAGGGCAGGAAGGTCGCGATCATCGGCTACGGCTCGCAGGGCCACGCCCACGCCCTCAACCTGAAGGAGTCCGGGGTCAAGGTGACGGTCGGGCTGCGCAAGGGGGGGGCGTCGTGGGCCAAGGCGGTGAAGTCCGGTCTCAGGGTCGCCGAGGTCGGCGCCGCGGTGAAGGGCGCCGACATCGTCATGATCCTGCTGCCCGACGAGCACCACCCGCAGGTCTACCGCGAGCAGGTCGAGCCGAACCTCAAGAAGAACGCCTCGCTCGCGTTCGCGCACGGCTTCAACATCCACTACGGGCTGATCCAGCCGCGCGCCGACCTCGATGTCTGGATGGTGGCGCCCAAGGCCCCGGGCCATACGGTGCGCTCGACCTATGCGGGCGGCGGGGGCACGCCGATGCTGATCGCGGTGCACCGCAACCCGTCGCGCAAGGCGCGGGACCTGGCGCTCTCCTACGCGGCGGCGATCGGCGGCGGCAAGGCCGGCATCATCGAGACCTCCTTCAAGGAGGAGACCGAGACCGACCTGTTCGGCGAGCAGACCGTGCTCTGCGGCGGCTGCGTCGAGCTGGTGAAGGCGGGCTTCGAGACGCTGGTCGAGGCCGGCTACGCGCCCGAGATGGCCTACTTCGAGTGCCTGCACGAGCTCAAGCTCATCGTCGACCTGATGTACGAGGGCGGCATCGGCACCATGAACTACTCGATCTCCAACAACGCCGAGTACGGCGAGTACGTGAGCGGGCCGAAGGTGATCAATGCGAGCGTGCGCCAGGCGATGCAGGAAGCGCTCGCGCGCATCCAGTCGGGCGAGTACGCCAAGGACTTCGTGCTGGAGAACCGTGCGGGCGCCCCTACGCTGCTGTCGCACCGGCGCATGACCGCCGAGCATCCGATCGAGAAGGTCGGCGCGCGGCTGCGCGAGATGATGCCCTGGATCCGGCGCAACCGGCTGGTCGACCAGTCGAAGAACTGAAGCCGCGTGGCGCCGTACCCCCACCCGATCGTGGCGCGAGAGGGCTGGGCGTTTCTCGCTGCGGCGGTGGCCGCGGCGCTCGCGGTCGGCTTCGCCGCCGGCTGGGGGTGGTCGGCGCCGCTGTGGCTCGCGGCGCTGTTCGTGCTGCAGTTCTTCCGCGACCCGGCGCGCGACGTCCCCGAGGACCCGCACGCGGTGCTCGCGCCCGCGGACGGCCGCATCGTCGCCGTCGAGCGCGCGCGCGACCCCTACCTCGAGCGCGACGCGCTCAAGATCTCGGTGTTCATGAACGTGTTCAACGTGCACTCCAACCGCTCGCCGGTGGACGGCACGGTGCGGCGCCGCTGGTACCACGCCGGGCGCTTCGTCAACGCGGCGCTCGACAAGGCCTCGCAGGCCAACGAGCGCAACGCGCTGTGGCTGCGCACCCTGGCGGGCGAGGACGTCACCTGCGTCCAGATCGCCGGTTTGATCGCGCGGCGCATCCTCTGCTATGTTGGCGAAGGCGCGGAGCTCAGGCGGGGGCAGCGCTTCGGGTTCATCCGCTTCGGCTCGCGCGTCGACCTTTACCTGCCGCCGGAGGCGCAGCCGCAGGCGGCCCTGGGCGAGAAGGTGCACGCGGCGGAGTCGATCCTGGCGAGGCTGACGGCGCATGGGTGAGTTGGGGGACTTCGAGGAGGGCAGGCCGGAGGTGGCGCCGCGGGGCATCGGCGCGCTGCGCCGGCGCGGCATCTACCTGCTGCCGAACCTGTTCACCACTGGCGTGCTGTTCGGCGGCTTCTTCGCCATCGTGCAGGCGATGAACGGCCGCTACGAGGTCGCCGCCGTCGCGATCTACATCGCGATGGTGCTCGACGGCCTGGACGGGCGGGTGGCGCGCTGGACGCACACGCAGAGCGAATTCGGCGCCGAGTACGACAGCCTTGCGGACATGGTCGCCTTCGGCGCGGCGCCGGCCCTGGTGGCCTACGAGTGGGCCCTCAAGGACCTCGGCAAGCTGGGGTGGATCGCGGCGTTCGTGTACTGCGCCGGAACCGCCATCCGCCTTGCGCGCTTCAACACCAACATCGACGTCGTCGACAAGCGCTTTTTCCAGGGCCTGCCCTGCCCGGCGGCCGCCGCCGTGGTCGCCGGCCTGGTCTGGGTGCTGAGCGACTACGACATCAGGCCGGGGGACTGGCTCGCGGGGGCGACCTGGGTCGTGAGCGTGTTCCTCGGCGTCACCATGGTGTCCAACGTGCCCTTCTACAGCTTCAAGGACATCAACTTCAAGAAGCGCGTCCCGCTGTGGGTGATCCTCGCGAGCGTCGTGGGCATATCGGTGGTCGCATCCAAGCCCTCGCTGCTGATGTTCCTGCTGTTCGTCGCCTACGCCTGCTCGGGCTACGTGCTCTGGGGGATGGGCACGCGGGTGCGCAAGGTCGACCCGGACCCGCCGTTCCTGCCGGATTGAGCGCCGGCGCGGGATTGGTTACATTGCTGCCCAGGAGGAGGAGACCATGAGAACTGCGTATTGCGCCGCGGCGGCGGCCGTGCTGCTGGCCGCCTGCCAGACCACCCCCGAGGGCCCGCTGCGCGCCACCGCGCAGCTCGGTCCCACCAAGGGCAGCAAGACCATCGGCGAAGCCACCTTCGAGCAGATGGGCGACAAGGTCCGCGTCGTGGTGTTCGTGCAGGGGCTCAGGCCCGGCCAGGAGCACGGCCTGCACATCCACGAGGTGGGCGACTGCAGCTCCGGCGACGGCATGAGCGCCAAGGGCCATTTCAATCCGTACGGCAAGCCGCACGGCAACCCGAGCTCGGCCGAGCGCCACGCGGGCGATCTGCCTGCGCTCAAGGCCAACAAGGGCGGACGCGCCAACGTCCAGGTCGACATGGACATCATCACGGTGAGCCCGGGCCCGGCGAGCGTCGTGGGCCGTGGCCTGATCGTGCATGCCCAGCCCGACGACTACCGGACGCAGCCCACCGGCAACGCGGGCGCGCGCATCGCCTGCGGCGTGATCCGGGCCGACTGAGCGCTTGATTTGAGTCAAACCGGGCGGCTGCGCCGCGGGCGTAGCATCGTCCGGTGATATCCCTCGAGGAGCCGCGCGCGGCCGGGCGCCCCATGGCGCTGCTGGCGCTCGGCTTTCGCCCCTTCTACCTCCTCGCCGCGGCCTTCGCGGCGCTCGCGGTCGCAGCCTGGATCGCCGTCTTCGTCCGGGGCCTCGCCTTCGGCTACCTGCCGCCCGTGCTGTGGCACCAGCACGAGATGGTGTTCGGCTTCGCGCTCGCGGTGATCGCGGGCTTTCTCCTCACCGCGGGGCGCGTCTGGACGGGACGCTCCACGCCGCAGGGTTTGCCGCTCGCGGTGCTCGCGCTGCACTGGCTGGCGGCGCGCGTGCTGATGGCGAGCGGCCCGGCGCCCCTCGCCGCCATCGTCGACGGCGCCTTTCCCTTCGTGCTCGCCGCGGTGATGGCGCGCGCGATCGTCGGCGCCCGCAACGCGCGCAACTATTTCGTGGTCATCCTGCTCTGCGCGCTCGGCGCCGCCGACGCTGCGTTCCATCTCGGCTACGGCGCGCCGGCGGTGCGCGCCGGCCTCTGGCTGGTGATGACCCTGGTGGTCGCGATGGCGGCGCGCGTGGTGCCGGCCTTCACCGCCAGCGCGCTGCCCCAGGCAGGCGTCGCGCACCGGCCCGGCCTCGACCGGGCGGCGCTCGCCGCCACGGTCGCGGCCTTCGTCGCGGACCTCGCCGGCTGGGTCGGGCCGCTCGTGGCGCTCGCGGCGGTCGCGGCGGCGCTGCACGCCGTGCGCCAGTGGGGCTGGAAGCCGCTCGCGACGCTCGGCCGGCCGATCCTGTGGATCCTGCACCTGTCGCACGCCTGGATCCCGGCCGGCCTCGTGCTGCTCGCGCTCGGGGCAGCGGGCCTCGTCGCGCCGGGCGCCGCGCTGCACGCCTTCGGCGCCGGCGCCATGGGCGGGCTGATCGCAGGGATGATCACCCGCACCGCGCTGGGCCACACCGGCCGGCCGCTCGCCGCCGGCCGCGCCGAGACCGCGGCCTACGTTCTCGTGCACCTCGGCGCCGCCTTGCGCGTGCTCGCCTCCCTCGCGCCCGGCCCGGGCTACCTGCCGCTCGTCGCGCTCTCCGGCGCGCTGTGGGCGGCGGGCTTCGTCGTGTATTTCGTCAGCTACGCGCCGCGGCTCGCGGCGCCCCGCGTCGACGGCAAGCCTGGCTAGCCTGAATATTTCATGAGGTGAGGTCGGCGGATTCCGGATTCAAACGTTG
>CAZOWR010000219.1:0-5091 GCA_964583645.1 uncultured Enterobacteriaceae bacterium | reverse complement strand
ACCATTTCAGGCGCTCCCGCAGCTTCACGACCTCGCCGATGATGATCAGCGTCGGCGCCTTGACGTCGCTCCGGTGCACGACACCCGGGAGCGTGGCCAGGGTGCCCGCGAGCACGCGCTGCCGCGGCGTCGTCCCCTGCTCGACGAGCGCGGCCGGCGTGGCGGCGGGCAGGCCGTGCGCGACCAGCTCGCGGCACAGCACGTCGAGCCCCAGCAGCCCCATGTAGACGACGAGGGTCTGGCGCGGCTGCGCGAGCGCCGCCCAGTTCAGGTTCGTGCTGCCGTCCCGCAGATGGCCGGTGACGAACACCACTGCCTGGGAATAGTCGCGGTGCGTGAGCGGAATCCCGGCATAGGAAGCGCAGCCCGCCGCGGCGGTGATGCCGGGCACGACCTGGAAGGGGATGCCCTCGGCGGCCAGCGTGTCGATCTCCTCGCCGCCGCGCCCGAAGATGAACGGGTCGCCGCCCTTGAGGCGCACCACGCGCTTGCCCTCCCGCGCCAGGCGTATCAGCAGGTGGTTGATGTCCTCCTGCGGCAGCGCGTGCTGCGCGCGCTCCTTGCCGGCGTAGATGCGCTCGGCCTCGAGCCGCACCAGGTCGAGGATCGGCCTGGAGACCAGCCGGTCGTACACCACCACGTCGGCCTGCTGCATCAGCCGCAGGGCCCGGAAGGTAAGCAGGTCCGGATCGCCCGGGCCGGCGCCGACGAGCGACACCTCGCCGCCGCTGAAGGCGAGGCGCGTGTCCTCGAGCGCGGCCTGCAGCGCCGCGCGGGCCTCGGCCTCGCGCCCGCTCAGCACCTGCTCGGCGATGGGGCCCTGCAACACGCGCTCCCAGAAGCGGCGTCGCTCCGGCGGCTTGAAGCGCGCCTTGACCCGGTCGCGGAACGCCCCCGCCAGCGCGGCAAGTCGGCCGTAGCCCGCCGGGATGAGGCTCTCCAGGCGCGCGCGCAGCAGCCGCGCCAGCACGGGCGAGGCGCCGCCGCTCGACACCGCCACGACGAGCGGCGCGCGCTCTACGATCGAGGGCAGGATGAACGAGCACAGCGCGGGCTGGTCGACCACGTTCACCGGGATGCGCCGCGCCCTGGCGGCGGCCGCCACCGCGCGGTTGACTGCGTCCTCGCCGGTCGCGGCGATCGCGAGCGCGATGCCGCCCAGATCCTCGTCCCGGTAGCGCGCCGCGCGGTGCGCGATCCGTCCGGCGGCGAGCTCGGCCTGCAGGGCTGCGCACAGGGCCGGGGCGACCACCGTGACCCGCGCGCCCGCGCGCAGCAGCAGCGCGCCCTTGCGCGCCGCCACCTCGCCGCCGCCCACCACCAGGCAGGGCTGCTCGCGGATGTCGAAGAAGATCGGCAGGAAGTCCATGGCCTGCCGCGCGCGCGGCCGCGCGCGGCGTCCTCGCTATGATAGATAAGTTCGTAACTGCATGCCCCGGCTCCTTACATGAGGATCGTGACCGCGCGCGTCAGGGTGGAGCCGAGCGGCCGCGAGTTCTTCGTCGACGGCAACGACAGCCTGCTGGAGGCGGCGCTGCGCTCCGGGCTGTCGCTCGACTACGGCTGCAGCATCGGCAGCTGCGGAAAATGCAAGGCCAGGATCGTTTCCGGCCAGGTGCACCGCACGCGCCATTCCGACTACGCCCTCACCGCGGCGGAGAAGCATGCCGGGGTCGCGCTCATGTGCTGCAACAGCGCCCTCACCGACCTCGTGATCGAGGCGCGCGAGGCGCACGGCGCGGCGGACATGCCCCTGCAGAGCATCGACGCCAGGGTCAGGTCCGTGAGCCCGCTGGGCGAGGACGTGCGGCTGCTGCACCTGCAGACGCCGCGCAGCAACCGGCTGCGCTTTCTCGCCGGGCAGTCGGCCTCGCTCTCGCTTGCCGACGGCACCGGCGCGTCGCTGCCCGTGGCAAGCTGCCCCTGCGACGACCGCAACCTGCAATTTCACGTGCGGCGGCATGCCGGCGATGCCTTCGCCGAGCGCGTGTTCGGCGGGCTGAAGGGCGTGGACGCCGTACGCGTCACCGGACCGCGCGGGGCGTTCGTGCTGGACGAGGAATCGCACCGCCCGCTGGTCTTCATCGCGGCCGAGTCCGGCTTTGCGCCCATCAAGAGCCTGATCGAGCAGGCCATGGCGCTCGATGCGGCCGAAACGCTGCACCTGGTCTGGATCGCCTCCGGCGAGGGCGGCCACTATCTCGACAACCTCTGCCGCTCCTGGGCCGACGCCCTGGACGACTTCCGCTACACCCCCTTGACGGCGAAGGGCGCCCTCGCCGGCGACGAGACTGCGCTGCGGCAGGTGCTGCGGGATCATCCGCGGCTGGGCGAGTGCGGTGTCTACGTCGCGGGACCCGCGCCGTGGGCCAACGCGGCCGGGCTCCAGTTGCTCGAGCACGGCCTGCCGCGCGCGCAGCTGCGCGTCGAGGCGCTGGAGCCCTGATCACAGGGGCGCGCCCTTGCGGGCGAGCGCAGCCCCCGTGACGCCGCGCGACGCGAATACCAGGAACGCGTGCGCCAGCTTGCCGAACGGCAGCCACAGGAACAGCAGCTCCACGCTCAGCAGGTGCACCGCGAGCGGCAGCGGATCGAGCGGCGGCGCGGCGCCCGGCGCGTACGACTGCTGGGTCACGATCATGCCGGTGGCGAGAGGCAGCACGACCACGAGCCAGCTGAAATAGTCGTCGCCGCCCGACAGCAGGCGCCGCACCGGGTCGGTGAGACGCTCCATGAGCGCGATGAACAGCGACACGAAGGTGAGGCCCGCGGTCACGTACACCACCGGCCCGGGGAGCGCCGGCCAGGCGAGGCCCGTCAGGCGTTCCACGAACAGGATGTGCGGCAGGTAGCCGAACACGATCACGGCCAGGCCGACGTGATACAGGTAGCCGTTCCAGACCCCGAGCGCACCCCGCTCCCGGAACCCCGCTCTCGGCACCATGCGCCCGAAGATGCCGCGCATCGCTCCGGCGAGCAGCCGAGTGCTGCGCGGCTCGGAGAGCTCCGGCGTGCCGCCGAGCCGCAGGATGCCGGCGATCCGCCACAGGCTGCCCGCGACCAGCACCGCGAGCGAGATCCAGAGCGCCGGCCCGCGCGCGAAATCCAGGAGCGCCGCGGCCGTCATCCGCCGGGCGCTTCCGGTTCGAGGTACTGCGCCACCAGCTCGGTCAGCCCGAGCACCGGCAGCGTCATGCCGTAGTGCTCGATCGCCTCCTCCAGCACGTTGCGGCAATTGCCGCACGCGGTGACCAGCGCCTCCGCGCCGGTGGCGTCGATCTGCTGCTTCTTGCTCTGGAACGCGGCGAAGCGCAGCGGCTCGGCGCGGTGGATCGCGCTCACGCCGCCGCCCCCGCCGCAGCAGAAGCTCGCCGCGCCCGACCCCGGCATCTCCGCCAGGTTCGCGCTCACCCCGTGCAGCAGCCGGCGCGGCGCCTCGGTGATCCCGCCGCGGCGCACGAGCTGGCAGGGGTCGTGGAACGTCAGGCGGCGCGTGTCCTTGCCGCGCAGGCGCAGGCGACCCTCGCGCACGAACCGGTCGAGCAGCTCGGCGATCTGCACCACGTCGAAGCCGTAGCGCCGGCCGAGGAGATCGGGGCCTTCCCAGCGCAGCGCCGAGTAGGCGTGGCCGCACTCGGGGCTGATGACGCATTTCACCTTCAGCCGCTCGGCGGCCTCTACGATGCGCGCGAGCAGCGCCGCCGCCACCTCGCGCGAGCCCATCTGCACGCCGACGTTGGTCGCCTCGAAGCCGGCGCTCGGAATGGTCCAGGATGCGCCCGCCTGGCGGAAGATGCGCGCCAGCGCGCCGATCGCCTCGGGAAAGCCCATGATCTCGATCGAGGTCAGCACCACCATGTACTCGGCGCCCCCGGCGTCGATCGGCACCCGCAGTCCCGTCTCCTGCTCCTGCAGCTCGATCTGCCGCTTGAGCGCCGGCCAGCGCACGCCGATGGGGCTGCCGGTGTCCAGGGCCCGCTGCGCGGCCTTGTACAGGTCGGCGGGCGCAAAGCCGCCCGCCGCCATGCCCTCGCGCGCCCGGCGCACCAGGCCCGCGATGTCGATGCCCATCGGGCACACGAGCGTGCAGCGGCCGCACAGGTTGCAGGAGTCGTAGACCAGCTCCGACCACTGGTGCAGCTCCTGCGCCGTGAGTCCCGGCGGCGCCAGCCCGAGCAGCTTCCTCAGCGAAGCGAAGGGCGCCGCCTCGCGCTGGTACGCCTTGAGCATCGGCCGCAGCTTGTAGACCGGCGTATGGCGCGCATCGCCGGTGGCCCGATGGAAGTGGCAGGCATCGGCGCACTGCCCGCAGTGCACGCAGGCCTCGAGCTGGAACGCGGCATCGCGGCCCGCCTGGGCGACGAACTCCCGCGCCGCGCGCCGCGCATCGGGCGCTTTGACCGCGTCGAGCACCTTCCGTGCACCTTCGGCTGCGGGCAGATTCATCGCTGCATCTCCGTCCGCGCATTGTTCCGGCCGCGCCCGGGGCCGGATTGATCCACGTCAATCATGCGCCGGGCGGGAGCGCGGACTTGCGCCGGCTCCTGCCCAGGCCGCGCTCTACGGCGGCCACCGCCGCCTCCACGCGCGAGCGCATGCCGAGCTTGCGCAGGATCGCCTTGACGTGCAGCTTGACGGTGCCGTCGGCGATGTCCAGGGCGCGCGCGATCATCTTGTTGCTCAGGCCGTCGGCGATGCACCCCAGGATCTCCAGCTCGCGCGGCGTGAGCTCGGCGAAGGGCGCCGCCGGGCGCCGCGCCGCCGGCTCCGGGCCGGCGTTGCCGCGCACCAGGCGCGCCAGGCTGCCGACCAGCTCGCGCGCGACGATGTTGTTGCCGTGCAGCGCCGCCTCGAGCGCCGGCACCAGCTCCTCCGGCTCGATGTCCTTCAGCAGATAGCCCTGCGCGCCGGCGCGCAGCGCGGCGCTCAGATCGGCGTCCTCGCGGCTCATGGTGAGCATCACTACCGGCGCGCCGACGCCGCCCGCGCGCAGCGCCTTCAGGGTCTCGACGCCGCTCATGCCCGGCATCTTGACGTCGAGCAGGATCAGGTCGGCGGGCAGCTCGCGCGCGCGCCGCACGCCCTCCTCGC
>CAZOWR010000218.1:0-5093 GCA_964583645.1 uncultured Enterobacteriaceae bacterium | reverse complement strand
CGTCCTCGGCGCGGTCGAGCTCGCCCGCGAGCACCACGAACTCGTCGCCGCCGTAGCGCGCCACCGTGTCCGAGCCGCGCACGCTGGTGCGCAGCCGCCCTGCGATCGCCGCGAGCGCGTGGTCGCCGACGGCGTGGCCGCGCGTGTCGTTGACGCGCTTGAAATCGTTCAGGTCGACCATCATCAGCGCGAGCTTCTTGCGGTTGCGCTTGGCGAGCTCCATGGCGAGCGACAGCCGCTGCTGCATCGACGTGCGGTTGGGCAGCCCGGTGAGCGGATCGTGCTGGGCGATGAAGCGCAGGTGCTCCTCGCGCTCCTTCAGCTGGTGCATCAGCTGCTCGCGCTCCCGTACCTCCTCGCGCAGGCGCTCGTTGGTGCGGTTCAGCTCCGCGGTGCGCTCGGCGACTTTCTGCTCGAGGTCCCTGCCGCTCGCGCGCGTCGCCTCGAGCAGCGCCTCGCGATGGGCGAGCGCGCTCGCCTGCGCCTGACCGGCCTCGCGCTTGAGCAGGTTGATGCGGTCGGCGAGCGCGAAGGAGAGCAGCAGGACATCCAGCGCAAAGCCGATGTGCAGCCCGTAGATGGTGAGCGCGCTGCTCGGCACGAGCGCGTAGTTGCGCAGCGCCCCCAGCGCGATGAACACGAGCAGCGCGCCCCAGGCGAGCAGGAAGAAGGTCGCCGGCCGGAACCCGGCGAGCAGCGCGCGCACCGCGACCACGATCGCGGTGGCCGCGGCCCCGAGGCCGAGCACCGAGACGATCCGCAGGATGTCGCCGTACTCGAGCACCCGGCCGCTCGCGGCGCTGAGCGCTAGCAGCCCTCCCGCGGCCGCGAGCGCCTGCATGAGCCGCCGGCCGAGCGGCGCCGTGCGCGCCATGTCGAGGAAGCGCGAGGCGAACAGCGTGCCGAAGGCAAGCGCCAGGGCGAGCGCCGTGGCGAGGCCGTGATTCGCCCACCACACGCTCTCGGGCCAGAGGTACTGGAAGGCGAGCCCGTCGAAGGAGAACAGGAACACGCCGAACGCCGCCGCGTAAGCGACGTAGTAGAGGTAGGCGCGGTCGCGCACCGCGAAGTACAGCATGGCGTTGTAGAGCACGAGCGCCGCGATCAGGCCGTAGAACAGGCCCAGCAGCAGCTGCGTGTGGCGCGTGTCGCGCTCGAACGCCTCGGGCCGCCACAGGTACGCGGGCACCGTCAGCACGCCGCCCGAGGCCACACGCAGGTAGAACTCCTGTGTCGCGGGGGGCTGCGCCAGCGTGAAGCGGAAAACATGATTGCGGTGCTTCACCTCGCGCGCGTCCCACGGCAGCATGTCGCCGGCACGCATCTGGCGCCAGCCGGCGCCCTGCGGCACGTAGAACTCGAGCCGGTCGATGCTCGGAAAGCGGATTTCGAGCAGCAACTCCTCCGCCGGTCCGGGAGCTGCGCGCAGCCGGAAGCGTAGCCACCATGCCGAGCGCGTGTAGCCGAGGTTGGGTGTCGCCGCTTCGCTGGGCATCCAGCGCGCGGCGCGCCCTGGGCTGCGCACGTCCTCGAGCGCAAGCGCCCCGCCCGGATCCTCGAGAAGCTCGACGTAGCGGCCCAGCCCGAGCGCACCTTCGCGACCGGGCAGCTGCGCCGCCGGTGCGCTGGCCGGCGCCACCGTGGCGGACGCGAGCGACGCCGCGATGACGAGCGCGCGCAGCATGGGCGGCGAGTCTACGCCGCTTTGCTATGATGCGGGCCCCCCATGCGTTGCGTAGAGATCTCCCGCCCCGGCGGACCCGAGGTGCTCGTGCCTGCCGAGCGCCCGACTCCGGAGCCGAAGCCCGACGAAATCCTGATCAAGGTGGCCGCCGCGGGCGTCAACCGCCCGGACGTGCTGCAGCGCATGGGCCTGTACCCGGTGCCGCCGGGAGCCTCGGACCTGCCGGGGCTCGAAGTCGCGGGGGAAGTCGCCGCCTGCGGCGCAGCGGTGACGCTGTGGAAGCCCGGCGACGCGGTGTGCGCGCTGGTGCACGGCGGCGGCTACGCGGAGTACTGCGTCGCGCCGCAAGTGCAGACGCTGCCGATCCCGCGGGGCCTCTCGCCCATCGAGGCGGCGTCGCTGCCCGAGACCTGCTTCACGGTCTGGTCGAACGTCTACGACCGCGGCGGGCTCAAGCCGGGAGAGACCCTCCTGGTGCAGGGCGGCTCCTCCGGCATCGGCGTCACGGCGATCCAGATGGCGGCGGCGATGGGCAACCGCGTGCTGGCGACCGCAGGCTCGGACGAGAAGTGCGCGGCGTGCGTGCGCCTGGGCGCGGAAAAAGCGATCAACTACCGCACGCAGGACTTCGCCGCCGAGGTGAAGGCGGCGACCGGCGGCCGCGGCGTCGACGTGATCCTCGACATGGTGGGCGGGGACTACGTGCCGAAGGAGCTCAAGTGCCTCGCCGACGACGGGCGGCTCGTGTTCATCGCCTTCCTGCGGGGACCGAAGGCCGAGCTCGACATCAACGAGCTGATGCGCCGGCGCCTGGTGCTCACCGGCTCGACCCTGCGCCCGCGGCCCGTCGAGTTCAAGGGCGCGATCGCCGCGCGCCTGCGCGAGAGGATCTGGCCGCTCCTCGAAGCCGGGAAGATCAGGCCGGTGGTGTTCAGGACCTTCCCGCTCGCGCAGGCAGCCGAGGCGCACCGCCTGATGGAGTCTTCCCGGCATATCGGGAAGCTCGTCCTGACGCTCTAGCGCCGGGCTCCGCCGCCTCCTCGCCCGCTGCCTCGCTCTTCAGCCACGCCAGGAACGCGGCCACCTCGGGCCGCCCCGCGGTGGTCTTGGCGAGGACCGCGAAGTAGGCGCGCGCCGGATCCGCGTGGCGCGGGAAAGGCGCCACCAGATCGCCCCGCTTGAGCGCGTCGCGCACCAGCGGGGTCCGCCCGAGCGCCACGCCGTGCCCGGCGATCGCCGCCGGGATGATCTGGTCGTAGCCCGAGAAGAGCAGGCTCCCCGCGGGCCGCAGCTCGGTGAGCCGCTCGATCTCCAGCCAGGTGCGCCAGTTGAGCCATGGGTGACGGCCCTCCGGGTCGTCGTACCGCAGCAGCACGTGGTGGCGCAGGTCGGCCGGCTCGCGCAAGGGGCGCTTCGGGTCGCGCGCGAGCGCCGGGCTGCACACCGGAAAGACGCGCTCGCCGAAGAGCTTCACCGCGTCCGGCCCGGCGAGCGAGGCGGGGCCGTGCCGGATCGCGAGGTCCAGCCCGTCGCGCTCGAGGTCCAGCACGCGCGGCTCGGCGTTGATGCGCACGTCCACCCCGGGGTGATCGCGCGTGAATCCCGCGAGGCGCGGGATCAGCCAGAGCGACGCAAAAGACTGCGTCGTGGTCACCGCGAGCGTGCGCCGCCCGGCCTGCGCGCGCAGCCGGTCGGTCGCCGCGCGCATGGTGGCGAGCACCTGCGCCGCGGCCGGAAAGAGCTGCTGGCCGGCTTCGGTCAACGCGAGCGAGCGGTGGCGGCGCTGGAACAGCTTCACCCCGAGCTGCCCCTCGAGGTCCTGGATCTGGCGGCTCACCGCCGACTGGGTGAGGTGCAGCTCCTCCCCCGCGCGCGTGAAGGAGAGCAGCCGGGCGGCGGCCTCGAAGCCCCGCAGGAGGTCGAGCGAAGGCAGCCGGGGCGAGTAACTGGCATTCCTTTCTTGCATGCTATGCCTGCCTATATTCCGTTTGAGATCACCGGCGCAAGGATGCATGCTTCGCATACCAAAAGCAAGGAGGTGCGATGAAGATCGAGCTCGATGCAGGGGCCCTCAGGCTGGCCCAGGGCCAGACCCTCAGGGTGCGCGACGCTGAAGGCAGCACCATCTGCGCCCGCGAGGGCGCGGTGTGGATCACGCAGGAAAACAGCACGCGCGACGTGGTGCTGGAGGCGGGCGGCTGCTTCCGGCTGGACCGGCCGGGCCTCGCCGTGGTGCAGGCCTTCGGCGACGCCGCGCTCACCCTCGACTGAAAGGAGCATGCCATGGAAATCCTGGACCTGGACCGTTACTTCGAGGACGAGGCGCTGCAGGCGCAGATCGAGCGCGCCGCGCGGCGCGAGCGCGCCAGGCAGGCGCAGCGCCTTTTCGAACAGGCGGCGCACGCGCTGCTCGGCCGCAACGAGCCTGCTGCGCCCCGCGGCGCGCTGCGCGGCGGCGCCTGCGGCTAGGCCGGAACCGGCACGTGCGCCTGCACCGCTACCCGTTCGAGCTGGTGGGGACCGTCGCGCTGCTCTCGGGCCAGCGCCTCCTCCTGCGGCCGATCCACCCGCAGGACGGGGAGGTGGTGCAGGCGTTCGTGCGCGGCCTCTCGCCGCGCTCGCGCTACCAGAGGTTCCAGAACGCGATCCGCGAGCTCGGCCCCGAGCTGCTGCGCCGGGCGGTGCATGTCGATCACCGGCGCCACGTGGCGCTGATCGCGGAAGTGTTCGAGGATGGCGTGGAAACCGAGGTCGGCGCGGCGCGCTACGTCGCGGACGAGCTCGGCAACGTGGCGGAGTTCGCGCTGGTGGTGGCGGACGCCTGGCAGCGGCGGGGGGTCGGCTCGCTGCTGCTCGAAAAGCTGCTGCGGGTCGCCCGCAGCCGCGGCGTGCGCCGGCTGCGCGGCGACGTGCTGCACGACAACGAGCCGATGCTTGCGTTCGCGCGCCGGCACGGCTTTCGCATCGCGCGCGATCCGGGCGATGCGCGCCTGCTGGTGGTTTCGAAATCGCTCGAGGAGGCGCCGCTGGCGCAGGCCGCTTAGTCCTAGAATACCGGCTCCGGTCGCGTCGGAGCTCCCATGTTCAAGGACGGCCTGCTCGAGGGAAAGCGCATTCTCGTCACCGGCGGCGGCACCGGCCTGGGCAGGGAGATCGCCGCCGCGTACCTCGCGCTCGGCGCCGAGCTCTGGATCGCCGGGCGGCGCGGCCCGGTGCTGGAAGCGACGGCGAAGGAACTCATGCAGGCGCACGGCGGCAGCGTGCGCACGCACGCGGTGGATATCCGCGATGCACAGGCGGTGGACGCCATGGTGCAGCGCATCTGGGACGAGGCGGGGCCGCTCACGGGGCTGGTCAACAACGCCGCCGGCAACTTCATCAGCCCGACCAAGGACCTGTCGCCGAACGG
>CAZOWR010000217.1:0-5105 GCA_964583645.1 uncultured Enterobacteriaceae bacterium | reverse complement strand
TGGCCGAAGTGGCGCGCCGAGGAGAGCGGCAGGCAGCAGGCGGTGCAGGAGCAGGCGGGCATCAAGTACGTCGACCTCGGCGCCGGCTTCGCGCAGAAGGCCGAGGAGCTGTACTGGGAGGTGCTCGGCAAGGGCAATCCCGACTTCGTGAAGAAGGCGCGGCCGCTGCTGAGCGGCAAGTAGCGCCTTGGCGGCACCCCCGGCCCCGGCGCCGCCGCGCAGCTGGTTCGACCTGCTGATCGACGGGCTCGCGCTCGCCGCGGCGGCGCTCGTCGTGCTGCTCACCCTCCTCATCCTGTGCGACATCGCGGCGCGCTACCTGCGCCTGTTCACGCTCACCTGGGCGCTCGAGGCCTCCGAGTACATGCTCTACGCGATCACCTTCCTCGGCGCCCCCTGGGTGCTGCGCGAGGAGGGACACATCGCGATCGAGCTGGTGGTCGAGCGGCTGCCCCCGCGGCTGCGCGCTGCGCTGCGGCGTCTCACGGATCTGTTCGGCGCCGCCGTGTGTGCGCTGCTTTTCGGCTATGCCTGGGCGGTGGCCTGGCGCTCCTTCGACTCCGGGGTGATGGTCCGCAAGAGCTTCGAGTTCCCCGAGTGGTACGCCTTCGTGCCGATGCCGCCGGTGCTGCTGATCCTCTTCGGCGTGTACCTGCGCTGGCTCGCCCGTCCGCCGCGGCGCGACCCGACCGCGCGGCGCGATCGCATCTAGCGCCATGGCCTGGCACGAGATCCTCGGCCTGCTGCTCGGGGGCCTTGTCGGGCTGATGGCGCTGGGCGTGCCGGTGGTGTTCGCCTTTTTTGCGGTCAATCTCGCCGGCGCCTACGTCTTCATGGGCGGCGACAAGGGCGTAGAGCAGCTCGTGCGCAACGCCGCGGAGTCGGTGCAGAGCTTCGCCCTGATGCCGATCCCGCTCTTCATCTTCATGGGCGAGGTGATGTTCCACACCGGTGTCGCGGGGCGCGCCATCGACGCGGTGGACCGCCTCATCGCGCGGCTCCCAGGCCGGCTGTCGCTGGTGGCGATCACGGGCGGCACGATCTTCGCCTCGCTTTCCGGCTCGACCATCGCCAACACCGCCATGCTCAGCTCCACGCTGCTGCCGGAGATGTACCGGCGCGGCTACCACCCCTCGGTCGCCGTGGGCCCGATCGTGGCGGTGGGGGGTCTGGCGATGCTGATCCCGCCCTCGGCGCTCGCGGTGCTGCTGGGGTCGGTGGCGCGCATCCCGATCGGCGAGCTGCTGATCGCCTCGATCGTGCCGGCACTGATCCTCGCGGCGCTGATGTTCGGCTACGTGCTGCTGCGCTGCTCCTGGCAGCCTCATCTCGCGCCGTCGTACGACGCGGGCCATCTGCCGCTGCGCGAGCGCGTGCTGCCGTTCCTGAAGTACGTCCTGCCGCTGATGGCGATCTTCCTCGTCGTCGTCGGCAGCATCATCGGCGGCATCGCGACCCCCACCGAGTCCGCCGCGCTCGGGGCCGCCTCCGCGGTGCTCGCTGCCGCCGCCTACCGGCGGCTGACGTGGGCAAACTTCGCCGTTTCGGTCCGCATGACGCTCAAGCTCACGGTGATGACGCTGTTCATCATCTGCGGCTCGATCACGTTCTCGCAGATCCTCGCCTTCACCCAGGCCTCGAACGGCCTCTCCGCGCTGGTCACCGGCGCGGGACTCTCCCCCCTCATGGTGCTGCTCGGCATGCTCGCCATCCTGCTGTTCCTCGGCTGCTTCATGGACCAGGTGAGCATGATGATGATCACCGCGCCGCTCTTCATGCCGGTGGTGCAGCAGCTCGGCTTCGACCTCGTCTGGTTCGGCGTGCTGATGCTGATGCTGCTCGAGATCAGTCTCGCCACGCCGCCGTTCGGGCTGCTGCTCTTCGTCGCCAAGGGGGCCGCGCCGGGCACCACGATGCGCGAGATCATCGTCTCGGTGGCGCCGTTCATCATGCTCGCACTCGGCGTCGTTGCGCTGCTGATCACGTTCCCCGCGCTCACGTTGTGGCTGCCGGCGCTGATGACGCCTTAGCGCCCAGATAGGCGGCGACCACGCGCGGCTTTGTCGCCGAGGTGTAACCGCGCTCAGCGCCCGTGCAGTTGAACCGTCGCCTTGCCCCCGCCGCGCTCGGCGGTCTTGTAGACGAAATCGACGCGCTTGATGACGCGCTCCTCGCCCGGGAGGTCGATCACTCGGCTGCGGCTGTTCTCCGCGAAACGATGGCGTACGTCGGGCTTGAACTGCTTGTCGTTGCCGAAGGTGACCGTCATCTCGATCATCTCGAGCGGCGCATCGAGCACCGTGATTCGCAGCTCTCGGAACCTGCCTTCCTTGCGACCCACGGCGATGCGGTCGCGGTCGCGCTGCATGTCGGCCTTGGTCTCACCCAGCAGCTCCCACTTGCCTTGCTTGGCGGCGGGAGCCGGCGCCGGTTTCGGCGCAGCGGCCACCGGCGCGGGCGCCGGCTTGGGAGCGGGTGCGGGCGCGACCGCCTTCGGCGGCGCCGGTGGCGGGGCCGGCGGCTTGGGCGGCTCGCTCGGGCCGCAGCCGGTGATCGAAACGGCGGCGAAGCAAACACCGACGAAGAAGGAACTTCGCGCTGCTGCGTTGAGCTTCATGGCTTGCTCCCCGAGAAAGCGGCCCGATCCCTGCACCGCGGAAAAAGCATAGCCTAAGATGAGATCCGCGCATGGACCTGTCGCTTGCATGGATGTTCTTTATCGACCATGTCGCCAGAAAGCGACAGGCCAGGGCGCATCAAAGGCGGTCGAGGCAAGCGACCGAGCGCGCACCGCGCCTGTGCTGTGTGCACTGCCGCAATCCGGTGACGCGGGAGGACGCAGCGATCCGAGCCGGCGGCGCCCACGAGCATCGGTGCGTCAACCCGGCCGGCCTGACTTTCCGCATCGGCTGTTTTAGCGATGCCCCCGGCTGCGCTGCCTTCGGGGAAGCGACCACGGAGCACACGTGGTTTCCCGGCTGCGCGTGGCGAGTGGCCGAGTGCGCCCGCTGCGGCCTGCAGCTCGGCTGGCGCTACGAGGCGCCGGAAAGCGGCTTCTTCGGGCTGATTCTCGACCGGCTCACGCCATGCGGCCCGCGATGACACGGTTCATCCACTCGGCGCTGCGCGCCGCGCCCCCGAAAGTGAAAAGATGCGCGCCCACCACGTTGCACGATGGCCGGCCGAGGCAGTATTGCGCGAGCGCGCGCAGCTGCTCGCCCGGGTCGGTGCGCGTGACCAGGCGCACCACCCCGAAGCCCTGGGCGCGCAGGCCGCGCAGCGAGGCGCTGACGCCGCAGCGCTGGGCGTAGCGCAGGAGCGTCGCCGCATCGGAGGGGCCCGCGAGCCCCACGTACACCGGTAATTCCGGGGCGGCGCGCGCCAGCTCGCTCAGGTACTCGATCACGCGGCCGGGCGCAAACGAGAACTGGGTGACGACGTAGGCGCCCATGCCCTGCGCCGCCGCGGCCTGCAGCTTGGCGTGCAACGCCGCCTCCAGCGCGGCACGCGGGATGCGCGCATGGCCCTCCGGATAGCCCGCGATCCCGACCTCCGTGATGCCGCAGCGCGCGAGGATCCCGTCGCGCAGCAGCGCGAGGCTGTCGGCGTACGGGCCCGCCGGCTGCGGGTCGTCGCCGCCGATCACCAGCGCCTTGCGCACGCCCGCCTGCGCGCTCGCCAGCTCGAGGAACCCCTGCAGCTCGGCGCACGAGGCGATGCGGCGCGCGGCGATGTGCGGCACCGGCTCCAGCCCCAGCGCGCGCAGCGCGCGCAGCGCCTCCAGCGTCTGCGCGAGCGTGTTGCGGGGCAGGTGGTTGACGTACACCTTGGTGCCCGAGGGCAGCAGCTGCGCGAGGGCCTGCGCGTCGGCGGCGCGGTGGGCGCTCATTTCGACCGAGCCGCAGGCGAGCAGCTCGGCGGCGGCCGCGGCGATCGCGTCGGCGGCGAGGGCGCTGCCGTGGGTCATGGCCCCTCAGTCCCGCTTGCGCGACACGACATAGGACTCATCCAGGAACCACAGGCCGCCGTGGGCCTGCAGCACCTCGCGGGTCGCCTCGAGGTAGCGGCGCTCCCCGAGCACCTGGCCGAGGCGCTCGTCGTCGATCTGCGCCACGTACACCGCCGCGTTCCAGGCCGCGAACAGCGTCGAGGTGCCGATCGACTCGGAGATCTCGCTCGGCAGCGTGTGCATCTCGTAGCGGAACACCGCGCGCGCGTCGGCGTAGGCGTTGAAATTGAAGCGCCGGGCGTCCCGGCCGAGCTCCGCGCGCACCGCGCGCAGCACGTCGTGCCGGCCCGTGCCGAAGGGGTCTTCCGCGGGCCACACGCGGCGCACGATCTCCAGCCCCGGGTCGCGGCCGTGCGAATGGATGCCGAGCAGGCGCCCGCCGGGGCCGAGAGAGCGCACCAGCGGCGCGAGCACCCGGGCGGCCTTGAACTCCACCGGGACGCGGGCCCGGTAGGGCTGCGAGGCGATGACGAGGTCGTAGTCGGCGCGCGCCCGGCCCTGCTGCGGGATCACCTCGTCGAGCAGGAAGCGGAAATCCTCGCGATAGAACACCAGCGCGACCGGGCGCTCGTAGACCGGGTTGCCGGTCTTGGGGCTGTGGCGCGCCTGCCAGTTGCGCGCAAGGAAAGGCTCCAGCGCGGCGATCTGCTCGCTGAACTCGTGCGAGGTCGTGCCCGAGAGCGCGACCTCGTGCCAGACGAGGGAGGTGGCGGCAGCGAGCGCCCTGGGGGCGAGCCACGGCGCCTCGCTGTAGTACATGTTGCTCACCACCAGCACGCTCGCCGGGTGCTCGAAGAAGCGGTCCGCCATCTTGGCGAGGGAAAGCCGCACGTCCTCGAGGCTGATCTCCTTGCCGACGAAATAGAACGGCATGGTCGGGAAACGCCGGTGCATCTCGCGCATGACGCGCGTGAGCACCGTGCCGTCGCCCATGCCGGCGTCGAACACGCGCACCGCCGGCGGCTGCGGATGGATATGCGCGAGCTCGAGGCCGACGCGCGAGGCGACCACATCCTTCTCGCTGCAGGTGTGGACGAAGAGAAGGTATTTCTGCCGGTTGTCGAAGAAGCGGAAGTTCTTCTCCTGGTCGCCGGCG
>CAZOWR010000216.1:0-5153 GCA_964583645.1 uncultured Enterobacteriaceae bacterium | reverse complement strand
ATGCTGCGCGACCTCGGCGTCGGGCGCATGCGGCTGATGGCCGCGCCGCGCAAGATGCCGAGCATGGCCGGCTTCGGGCTGGAGGTATCGAGCTACGCCGAACGAGCGCCGCGATGAGCGGCGAGCGCATCGGCATCGTGCACTCGCGCTTCAACGGGGCGGTGGCCGAAGCGATCCTCGAGGCGGCGCGCGCCGAAGTCGAGCGGCTCGGGGCGCGGGCCGAGTTCGTCGCCGTGGCGGGGGCGCTGGAGATCCCGCTCGCGCTGCAATGGCTGGCGCAGTCGGGGCGGTTCGATGCGCTCGCCGCGCTGGGCGCGGTGATCCGCGGCGACACCTACCACTTCGAGGTGGTCGCCAACGAATCCGCGCGCGGCGTGATGGACGTCGCGCTGCAGTTCGGCCTGCCGGTGGCCAACGGCATCCTGACGACGCAGGACGAGGCGCAGGCGCTCGCGCGCAAGGACAAGGGGGCCGAGGCCGTGCGCGTCGCGGTGGAGATGGCGCGCACGCGGCGCGCGCTGGCGGACAAATGGCGCTGAGGAGCGCGCGCCGCCGCGCGCGCGCGATCGCGCTGCAGGCGCTCTACGCCTGGAAGCTCGCCGGGGGCGAGCCGCTGGCGCACGCGCGCTCGCTCGAAGGCTGGGAGCGCTGCGACCAGGGGCTCGCCGCCGAGCTGGTCGGCGGGGTGGCGCGGGACTGCGAGGCGCTCGAGGCGAGGATCGCGCCGTGCCTGGACCGCAGCCTCGCCTCGCTCTCGCCGGTGGAGCGCGTGATCCTGCTGATCGGCGCCTACGAGCTCGCCGCGCGCGCGCAGACGCCCTTCAAGGTGGTGCTCAACGAGGCGATCGAGCTCGGCAAGAGCTACGGCGGCACCGACGGGCACAAGTTCGTCAACGGCGTGCTGGAGCGGCTCGCCGCGGAGCTGCGCTCCGAGGAGATCGCCCGAGCGCGCCAGACCGCCTGAAGCGCGCGGTGGCCTCCGAGTTCGAGATCATCCGGCGCTACTTCGACCGGCCGGCGCCGCGCGCCGTGCTCGGCGTGGGCGACGACGCGGCGCTGCTCGGGCCGAGCGCCGGCCTGGAGCTCGCCGTCTCGACCGACCTGCTGCTCGAGGGCACGCACTTTCGCCCTGGCGCCGCGCCGCGCCCGCTCGGCCACAAGGCGCTCGCGGTCAACCTCTCCGACATGGCGGCGATGGGCGCGGCGCCCCGCTGGGCGACGCTCGCGCTGTCGCTCCCCCGCGCCGACGAGGCGTGGCTCGAGGCCTTCGCGGCGGGCTTCTTCGCGCTCGCGGGGCGCTTCGGCGTCGAGCTGGTGGGCGGGGACACCACGCGCGGGCCGCTCGCGATCTGCGTCACGATCCTGGGCGAGGTGCCCAGGGGCCTCGCCCTGCTGCGCGGCGGCGCCTCGCCCGGCGAGGACGTCTGGGTGTCCGGGGAGCTCGGCGGCGCGGCGCTCGGGCTCGCGCATCCCGGCATCGAGGCCGCGGCGCGGCGGCTGGAGGAGCCCGAGCCGCGCGTCGAGCTCGGCGAGCGCCTGCGGGGACTGGCGAGCGCGGCGATCGACGTCTCCGACGGCTTCGCGCAGGACCTCGGCCATATCCTCGAGCGCTCGGGCTGCGGGGCGCTGGTGCACTACGAGCGGCTGCCGCGCGCCCCGGAGTTCGCCGCGCTCGCCGACCCCGTGCTCGAGCGCCGCTGCATGCTCTCCGGGGGCGACGACTACGAGCTCGTGTTCACCGCGCCGCTCGCCGTGCGCGGGGCGCTGGAGGCGCTCGGCGCGGAGCTCGGCCTCGCGCTCTCGCGCGTCGGATCCATCCAGGCGGGCGATCCGAAGCTCGTCCTGCTGGACGGCCTTGGGCGCCCCATGCCGTTCGAGCCGGGCTACGACCACTTCGCATGATGGTGCTCCGGCCCGGGGCCGCGTTCGCGCTTGCCCACCCGGCGCATTTCGTCGCGCTCGGCTTCGGCGCGGGCCTCGCGCCGCTCGCCCCCGGCACCGCCGGGACGCTGCTCGCGCTCCCGCTCTGGTGGCTGCTCGGGCGCGGCCACGGGCCGCTCGAGCTGCTCGCGGCGATCGCGTTCCTTTTCGCCGTCGGCGTGTGGGCCTGCGAGCGCACCGGTCGCGCGCTCGGGGTCGCGGACCACGGCGCCATGTGCTGGGACGAGGTGGTCGCGTTCCTGCTGGTGCTCGCGCTCACGCCCGCTGCGCTCGCCTGGCAGGCGGCGGCGTTCGTGCTGTTCCGCGCCTTCGACATCCTCAAGCCCCCGCCGATCCGGAACCTCGAGCGCCGCTTCAAGGGGGGCTTCGGCGTGATGCTCGACGACCTGGTCGCCGCCGGTTACACGCTGCTCGTGCTGGCGCTCGCCAAGCGGATCCTGGACGCATGGACGTGATCGCGGAAAAGGTCGGCCGCGCGCTCGAGGCGAAGGGCGAGAAGCTCGTCACCGCCGAGTCCTGCACCGGCGGCTGGATCGCGCAGGCCGTGACCGCCGTGTCCGGGTCCTCGGCGTGGTTCGAGCGCGGCTTCGTCACCTACTCGGACGACGCCAAGCGCGAAATGCTCGGCGTGCCGCTGGAGACGCTCGAGGCGCATGGCGCGGTGAGCGAACAGACCGCGCGCGCCATGGCCGAAGGCGCGCTCGCCGCGAGCCGCGCCTCGATCGCGGTCGCCGTGACCGGCGTCGCGGGACCCACCGGCGGCACGGCCGCCAAGCCCGTTGGCATGGTGTGCCTTGCCTGGGCCGGCCGCCGCGGCGCGCGCAGCGAAACGCGCCGTTTCGAGGGCGACCGCGAAAGCGTGCGTCGGCAGTCGGTTGTTCGGGCGCTCGAGGGACTGGTCGAGATGCTCGACGAAGCTTGACGGGCACGCCGGTGAGAATCGCTCACCCCAGCCAGGGATCGACCACCTTCACGCCGCAACCTTCATAGCCCGCCGTATCGCGCGTGGCGATCGCCGCCCCGTTGGAGCGGGCGATCGCCGCGATCTGCGCGTCGAACTGCGAGATCGGACGACCCGCCCTGCGCCGCGCGGCGGCGATGCGCGCGTAGTGCTGCGCGGCGTCGCTGCCGAAAGCGAGGGTGCGGCCGCCGAAGTCCTCCCTGAACAGCGCATCGGCCGCGGCCTCGAGGGCGTCCCGCCGTTTCCCCGCCGGCAGCAGGGCGATCCCGTGCAGGATCTCGGCCTGCGCGACGCTCGTCGTGTAGAGGCTGGTCGCGGGCTGCGCCGCGGCCCAGGCGCGCACGGCTTCGTCGGGCGCCGGCTTCATCAGCTCGGACACCACGTTGGTGTCGAGGACGATCACTACCGCGTGCGCCGGCCGGGCCGCGGCGGCTCGCGCATCGGCTCGCGCGGGGGAAGCTCGAGCGCGACGCCGCCGAACGGCGCGAAGCGGCGCCGGATCGCCTGGGCGAGGTCGGGCGCGGCGGCGACCTCCCCCACGAGCGCCGCGCGCAGGATGTTGCGCGCCTCTTCCTCCATCGAGCGCTTGCGGTGCGCCGCCCGCACGCGCAGGCGCGCCTTGGTCTGCTCGTCCAGGTTGCGGATCGTGATGCTCGCCATCGCCGCCTCGCCAGGTGCAATCAATGATTGCATTGTAAAGCCACGCCGGGTCCTGCCTCAAGCGGCCGGCCTCGCCCTTCCCGGGCTTGACGAGGCCGCTGCGCGGGTCTAAAAACTTCTGATGGCAAGCGTCAGACCTGCCGCGGTCGCCGGCGCCTTCTACCCGGGCAACCCCGGCGCGCTCGCCGCGGAGGTCGAGGACCTGCTCGGCGGCGTGGAGCGCTTCGAGCCGCGCTTCTCGCACCCCAAGGTGCTGGTGGTGCCGCACGCGGGCTACATCTATTCCGGGCCCGTCGCGGCGGCCGCCTACGACGAGCTCGTCGCCGCGCGCGGCGTGGTGCGGCGCGTGGTGCTGCTGGGGCCGGTGCACCGCGTGCCGGTGAGCGGGCTGGCGCTGCCCGGGGCGGACGCTTTTGCGACGCCGCTCGGCACGATTCCCGTCGATGCGGCCGCGGTGACCTCCCTCGCGGGGCTGCACCAGGTCGTGACGAGCGCCCCGGCGCACCAGCTCGAGCACTCGCTGGAAGTCCAGCTGCCGTTCCTGCAGCGGATGCTGGGGGAGTTCGCCCTGGTGCCGCTCGCCGTGGGCCGCGCGAGCGCCGTGGAGGTGGCCGAGGCGATCGAGCGGCTGTGGGGCGGGCCGGAGACGCTCGTCGTGATCTCCACCGACCTGTCGCACGACCACCGCTACGACGAGGCGCAGCGCATCGACGGCGCCACGCTCGCGCGCATCGCCGCGCTAGCCACGGACCTGCGTCACGAGGAGGCCTGCGGCGCGACGCCGCTGAACGGCATGCTCGAGGTGGCGCGGCGCCGCGGCCTTGCGATCCGCCAGCTCGCCGCGTGCAACTCGGGCGATACGGCCGGCGGCAAGGATCGAGTCGTCGGCTACTCGGCGTTCGCGCTCGACGAGGGCCCGCCGGTGGCGCGCGAGGATGCGGGGCGCGCGCTCGTCGCGATCGCGCGCGGCGCGATCGGGCACCAGCTTGGCGAGGGCCCCGCCCCCGCGACTTCGGGCGCCCCCTGGCTCGCGCGGGCCGGCGCCACCTTCGTCACGCTGATGCTCGAAGGGAAGCTGCGCGGCTGCATCGGCAGCCTAGCCGCGCAGCGGCCCCTGGGCATCGACGTCGCGGAAAACGCGCTCGGCGCCGCGTTCCGCGATCCGCGCTTTGCGCCGCTCAGTGCCGCCGAGTGGCCGCGCTGCGCGCTCGAGGTGGCGCTGCTCTCGGCCGCGAAGCCCCTGCGCTTCGCCGACGAGCACGACCTGTACGCGCAGATCCGGGCGGGCGAGGACGGCCTCATCCTCGAGCACGAGGGCAGGCGCGCGACCTACCTGCCGCAGGTCTGGGAGGGGCTGCCCGAGAAGCGGCGCTTCCTCGAGGAGCTGAAGAAGAAGGCCGGCATTGCGCCCGAGACGCGCCTTGCGCGCTGCAAGTTGTGGCGCTACCGCGTCGCCAAGTGGCGGCATTCCGATTCTGCGGTGCATTGACGTGATCCCGGAATCGAGCTATCCGGGCCGCTGGTGGCATCAGCTCCCCGACGGGCGCATCCAGTGCGACCTCTGCCCGCGCGACTGCCGGCTGCACGAGGG
>CAZOWR010000215.1:0-5175 GCA_964583645.1 uncultured Enterobacteriaceae bacterium | reverse complement strand
CTTGAGCAGCTTGCGGTTGCTGATGCGGATGCGGAATGCGCCGATCGCCATCTCCCGGAACACGCTGTAGATCACGCTCGGGATCTCCGCCTCGGCGAGATAGCTGAGCCGGTCGCGGTTGATGATGTCGATGTCGCACTGGTAGAACTCGCGATATCGTCCCTTCCTCGCCTGCGGCGACTCGCCGCGCCAGACGCGCTGGATCTGGTAGCGGCGGAAAGGGAACGCCAGCTCGCGCTCGCGCATCGCGACGTAGCGCGCCAGGGGCACCGTGAGGTCGAAGCGCAGCGCGCCCCGCGTAGCGGCCTCGTCCTCGTCCTCGCCCGCGGCGAGGCGCGCGAGCGCGTAGATCTCCTTTTCGACGCCGCCCTTGGAGGTGAGCACGTCCTTCAGCTCCGCCGAGGGCGTCTCGATCGGCAGGAAGCCGTAGCGCTCGAAGTTCGCGCGGATCACCTCGACCAGCCGGTTGAACTGCAGCTGCTCGTGGGGCAGGTACTCCTGGTCGAAACCCCGCAGGAGGGCCGGACGCACTTTTTGCATCGCGTCAGACCGCTTTGAGCTCGATCGCCTTCTTCGGGCGCGCGCGAGCGCCGGGACCGTAGCGGTCCCGGACGTAGCGCTCCACGATCGCCTGGAACTCCTCGGCGATGCGGCTGCCCTTCAGCGTCACCGTCTTCTCGCCGTCCACGTACACCGGCGCCACCGGCACCTCGCCCGTGCCCGGCAGGCTGATGCCGATGTCGGCGTGCCTGGATTCCCCCGGGCCGTTGACCACGCAGCCCATCACCGCCACGCGCAGCTCCTCCACGCCCGGGTAGGACCGCTTCCACTCGGGCATCTGCGCGCGCAGGTACGACTGGATGCGCTCGGCGAGCTCCTGGAACACGCTGCTCGTGGTGCGCCCGCAGCCCGGGCAGGCGGCCACCAGCGGCGCGAAGCTGCGCAGGCCCATGGTCTGCAGCAGCTCCTGCGCCACCACCACCTCGCGCGTGCGCTCGCCGCCCGGCTCGGGGGTGAGCGAGACGCGGATCGTGTCCCCGATCCCCTCCTGCAGCAGCACCGCCATCGCCGCGCTCGAGGCGACGATGCCTTTCGACCCCATGCCGGCCTCGGTGAGGCCGAGGTGCAGCGCGTACTCGCAGCGCCGCGCCAGCTCGCGGTACACCGCGACCAGGTCCTGCACGCCGCTCACCTTGCAGGAGATGACGATGCGCTCGGGGGGCAGGCCGAGCCGCTCGGCCTGCGCCGCCGAGCCGAGGGCCGAGGCGACGAGCGCCTCGCGCATCACCTCGCCCGCCTCGAGCGGGCTGGCACGGCGCGCGTTGGCGTCCATCATGCGCGCGAGCAATTCGGGGTCGAGGCTGCCCCAGTTGACGCCGATGCGCACGGGCCTGGCGTGCTCGAGCGCCACCTCGATCATGGTCGCGAACTGCTCGTCGCGCTTCGCCCCGCGCCCCACGTTGCCAGGGTTGATGCGGTACTTGGCGAGCGCGCGGGCGCACTCCGGGTGGCGCGTGAGCAGCTTGTGGCCGTTGTAGTGGAAGTCCCCCACCAGCGGCACCTCGCAGCCCGCGGCCTCGAGCCGCTCGCGGATCGGCGCCACCGCGGCGGCGGCCTCGGGCGTGTTCACCGTGATGCGCACCAGCTCCGAGCCCGCGCGCGCGAGCTCCAGCACCTGGCGCGCGGTGGCCTCGATGTCCGCGGTGTCCGTGTTGGTCATCGACTGCACGACGATCGGCGCCCCGCCGCCGATGGCGACGCCGCCCACCATGACCTGCCGCGCTGCGCGGCGTGCTTGCGGCATCGGTGTCACTCCAGGGTGAAGCGCGCCACCTCGACCTTGACGTACGGCGCGAGGTCGACCGGCTGATCGTCGTACAGCACCTGCACGTGCTGCGCGTTGCCGATGACGAGCCGGAAGGGCGGCTCGCCCTCCACCACGCGCTCGCTCCCCGCCGGATGCAGCGAGGACACCAGCACCCGGTCGGCGCGGTCGCGCACCTGCACCCAGGACTCGCGCCCGAAGCGCAGCACGATGCGCCGGGCCGGGGAGGCCTCCGGTGCGGCCTGCGGCGGCGTCTCGGCGAGCGAGGCCTGGGGCCCGAGCTGCGGCGCGGCGGCGGCGGCCGGCGCGCGGCTCGCTTCGATGGGCGCCTGCGCCGCCGGCACGAAGGACATGCGCGCCGCGCTCCTGCGCTCCTGGCGCCACTCGAGCGCGATCGCCGCCGCTACGGCGAGGAGCGCCACCGAGAGCCCGACGTAGGCGAGGTTGGTGCGCCGCGCGCCGTCGCTGATCGGGATCGACCTGCGCGCCGAGGCCACGGCCTCCGCGTTGTCCGGCGCCGCGACGCGCGCCGCGATGCGCTCCAGCAGCGGCGCCGGGTCGAGCTTCACCACGCGCGCGTAGCCGCGCAGCATGCCGCGCGCGAACGTCCCGGCGGGCAGCTCCTCGAACCGCCCCCGCTCGAGCGCCTCGATCTGGCGCGGCGCGAACTTGAGGCTGTGCGCGATGTCGGCGACCGAGAGCCCGAGCGCGGCGCGCGCGCGCGCCAGCTGCTCGCCTACCGGCAGCTCGTCGGTCGCTTCAGTCATACTCGCCGCGCTGCAGCTGCTGGTACTCGGGCGAGCCGGGGAAGCGCCGCCGCAGCTGGCTCGCGAAGCTCGCCTCGGCCAGGCGCTCGCCCAGCCTGCGCTCGATGCGCAGCGCGAGCCACAGCGACTCGGGCGACGGCTCGACGACCTTGTTGAGGCGCGCCACCAGCTTGCGCGCCTCCTCGAGCTGGCCCGCGCCGTAGCGCAGCTGCGCGAGCTGCATCAGCGCCGTCGGCTCGTCGGGCTGCAGCTTGAGCGCGCTCTGCAGGTACTCCTCGGCCTCCTTGAGCTTGCCGGTGCGCGCGAGGCAGAAGCCCGCCGCGGAGTGCGAGCGCCAGGGCGCGGGATAGAGCGGGTTGCGGATCGCCTGCTGGAAGTACCTGATCGAGTCGAGCTCGCGCCCGGTGAGGCAGAGGAACCTGCCGTAGTTGTGGTTCAGGTCCGGGTCGGTGGGGGCGAGCGAGAGCGCGCGCTCGAAGCTCTGCTGCGCGAGCTGGTTCTCCTTCAGCTCCATGTACACCAGGCCGAAGACGCCGTGCGCCGGCGCGTAGCCCGGGTCCGCGGCCACGGCCTGGCGCAGCTCGTCGAGCGCGACCCCGTGGTTGCCCCGCGCGTAGTAGAGCGAGGCGAGCTCGGTCCTCAGGCGCGCGCGGTTGCGCGGGTCGCTCGTCTCGCCGGTGATGATTCCCGAGTCGGCTACGGTGGGGACCTCCGGCGCCTGCGTGGCGCAGCCGGCGAGGAGCGCGAGCGCCGCGAGCGCGATGCGGCTCATGCGCGCAGCTCCGCGCGCCGCGTGCGGTCGGCGATCCGGCCCGCGAGCTGGCCGCAGGCGGCGTCGATCGCCTCGCCGCGCGTGCGGCGCGTGGTGGCAATCAGCCCCGCGTGCTGCAGCACCTCGGCGAAGCGGCGCTGGGCATCCGGCGAGGAGCGCCGGAACTCCGTGCCGCGGAACGGGTTGAAGGGGATCAGGTTGAACTTGCACGGCACCTGCTTCGCGATGCCGCAGAGGGCCTTGGCCTGGGCTTCGGAGTCGTTCACGCCTTCCAGCAGCACGTACTCGAAGGTGATGAAGTCGCGCGGCGCGCGCTCCAGGTACCGGTTGCAGGCGGCGAGCAATTGCTTCAACGGGTACTTGCGATTGAGCGGCACGAGCTGGTCGCGCAGCCGATCGTCCGCCGCGTGCAGCGACACCGCGAGCGCCACCGGGCACTCCGCGGCGAGCCGGTCCATGCCGGGCACCACACCCGAGGTCGAGACCGTGACGCGCCGACGCGAGAGCCCGTAGGCTCGATCGTCCAGCATCAGGCGCAGCGCCGGGATCATCTCCTCCAGGTTCAGCATCGGCTCGCCCATGCCCATGAAGACCACGTTGCTGACGTGGCGCGCCTGCCCCGCCGGGGAGCGCTTCGGGGTGGCCTCCGTGAGCAGGCGCTCCGCGAGCCACAGCTGGCCGATGATCTCGGCGCGCGTCAGGTTGCGGTTGAAGCCCTGCTTGCCCGTGGCGCAGAAGGCGCAGTCGAGCGTGCAGCCCGCCTGGCTCGAGACGCACAGCGTGCCCCGGCTCGGCTCCGGGATGAAGACGGCCTCCACCGCGTTTTTGCCGTCCACTTTGAGCAGCCATTTGCGCGTGCCGTCCTGCGACACGCTGTCCCCCACGATCCTCGGCGCCTCGATCACCGCCTCCTCCTCCAGCCGCTGGCGCAGGCCCTTGGCGATGTCGGTCATGGTCGCGAAGTCCTGCGCGCCGCGCTGGTGGATCCAGGCGAGCACCTGCCTCGCGCGAAAGGGCTTCTCGCCCATCGCCGCGAAGTGAGCGGTGATGGCCTGCGAGTCCAGGCCGAGCAGGTTGGTCTTCGTCGTGCTCACCTCGAGATCACCTCGCAGGCCGGGAAGAAGTACGCCACCTCGAAGGCCGCGGTCTCGGGGCCGTCCGAGCCGTGCACCGCGTTGGCGTCAATGCTTTGGGCGAAATCGGCGCGGATGGTTCCCTTCGCAGCCTTCTTCGGGTCGGTCGCGCCCATCAGATCGCGGTTGGCGAGGATCGCGTTCTCCCCCTCGAGCACCTGGATGAGCACCGGGCCGGAAATCATGAACGCCACCAGGTCGTTGAAGAAGGGTCGGTTCTTGTGCACCGCGTAGAAGCCTTCGGCCTCGGCGCGGGAGAGCTGCGTCATGCGCGCGGCGACGATCTTGAGGCCGGCGGCCTCGAAGCGGGCGAGGATCTGGCCGATCGCGTTCTTCTTCACTGCGTCGGGCTTGATGATCGACAGGGTCCTTTCGACCGCCATTGCAGCTTCTCCGCGCTACGATTTGTGGAAAGTCGGAAAGTATAGCACGATGGGCCGTAGTTTCACGCAAAAACAAGGACTTGCAGCCATGTACGCAACCCTGGACGTAACCACCCGGGACCGGATCGCCACCGTCACCCTCAACCGCCCCGCCTCGCGCAACGCCATGTCGGCGGAGCTGATGCGCGAAATGACCGCCTGCGCGGCCGAACTCGGCGCGCGCGACGACGTGGACGCCATCTGTCACTGATCGCCGTAAAGGAGCCGGGGATGATCGGCGTAATGGAGCCAGTTC
>CAZOWR010000214.1:0-5185 GCA_964583645.1 uncultured Enterobacteriaceae bacterium | reverse complement strand
ATCGCCGCGCCGAGGTGCAGCGCCGCGAGGAGCGCCGCGGCGAGCAGGCGGTGGCTGTCCCAGAGCGCGAGCACGACGAGCAGCGACAGGAAGACCAGCGCCACGCCGAGGAAGAGCAGCGCAGCCGCGAGCACGATCGCGATCTCCACCAGGCGCACCGCCTGCTCCTCGAGCTCGGTGGCGGCGAGGCGCGCGCGCGTCTCTGCGAACGCGAGCAGCGCGCGCGCGAGCTCTCTGACCGAGCCGAGCATGGATTTCCGGGGAGCCGCCCGCGCCAGCCGCGGGCGCGCGGCTAGCGGCGGCCGATCAGGAGCCCGAGCAGGAAGCCGATGCCGGCGGCGATGCCGACGGCCTGCCAGGGATGCTCGTGCACGTACTCGTCGGTGGCTTTCGCGGCCACCTTGGTCTTGTCCGCGATGACGCGCTCGGCCTCCGCGAGCTTGACGCGCGCCGAGGCGAGCGAGGCCTGGATGCGCTCGCGCGCCGCGGAGACCTTCTCGCCGGCCTGAGTCGCGGTGGCGCGCAGCAGTTCCTCGGCGTCGGCGACCACCACCTTCAGGTCGGCGACGAGCTTGTCCTTGGAGGCGTCTGTGGGTGCGTTCATGGTTGCGCTTCCGGGGGGAGTGCGGGACTGCGGAGACTAGCGATTTTTGCCCGGCGTGGCAACCGTTTACACTCCGGCGGACAGATGGCCGTCGCGAGCGCCGGCAGAGGCCTGGACGCCTACCGCAATCCGCGCGTGGCGGCGATGCTGTTCCTCGGGTTCTCCGCCGGCCTGCCGTTCCTGCTGGTGTTCGCGACGCTCTCGGCGTGGCTCGCGCAGGCCGGCGTCGAGCGCGGCACGATCGGCCTGCTGTCGTGGGTGGGCGTGACGTACTCGACGAAGGTGCTGTGGGCGCCCGTCATCGACCGCCTGCCGCTGCCGGGCCTCACGCGCTGGCTCGGACGGCGCCGCGCCTGGATGCTGCTCGCGCAGCTCGTGCTTGCGGCGGGACTGGCGGCGATGGCGGCGCAGGACCCGGCGCGGGACCTGCGCGCCGTGGTGCTGCTCGCGCTCGCGGTCGCGTTCGCCTCGGCGACGCAGGACATCTGCATCGACGCCTGGCGCATCGAGGCTGCGCCCCCCGAGCGCCAGGGCGCGATGGCGGCGGCCTACCAGCTCGGCTATCGCGCCGGCCTGATCGCGGCGGGCACCGGCGCGCTGCTGCTCGCCGGAAGCTTCGGCTGGTCGTTCTGCTACCTCGTCATGGCTTCGCTCGCCTGCGTCGGCATCGTCACCACGCTCGTGGTCCCGGAGCCGGGGGCGTCGGTGCCGCAGGACGCCCTGCGGCAGGAGCAGCGCGTGCTGGACTTCGTCGCGCGTCGCGCCCACTGGCCGGCGCGCCCGCGCCGCCTCGCGGCCTGGTTCGTCGGCGCGGTGGTCTGCCCGTTCGTCGACTTCTTCGCGCGCAACGGGGTGGCCACCGGCGCCCTGATCCTCGCCTTCATCGGGCTGTTTCGCATGACCGATATCGCGATGGGGGTGATGGCGAACCCGTTCTACCTCGAGCTCGGCTACACGCTCGAGGAGATCGGCCTCGTCGCCAAGGGCTACGGCATCGGCATGTCGATCGTGGGGGCGCTGGCCGGGGGCTACGCGGTGGCGCGCTGGGGCACGCTCGCCTCGCTGGTCGCGGGCGGTGTGCTCGTGATCCTGTCGAACCTCGCGTTTGCCGGCCTTGCCTGGCTCGGCTCGCCCGACCTGCTCGGGCTCGCGATCGTCATCAGCTGCGACAACTTCAGCGCGGGACTGGCCGGCACCGCGTTCATCGCCTACCTCTCCGGGCTCACCAGCACGGCGTACACCGCGACGCAGTACGCGCTGTTCTCCTCGCTTTTCACGCTCCCCGGGAAGCTCGTCGCGGGCGCCTCGGGCTTCGTCGCGGAGGCGCTCGGCTGGCCGCTGTTCTTCGTCTACACCTCGGCCCTGGGCCTGCCCGCGCTCGTGCTCGTCGCGCTGCTGGCGCGGCGCCTCGCGCCGCTCGCGCCTCAGGCGCTGACGCGGTAGATCGCGAGGCCGCCCAGGAGGTTGGCAAGGTAGTGCACCCGGCGGCCGCCGGTGAGGACCACCCGCTCGAGCACCCGGAAGCCGAGCTTGGCGCAGAGCGCCTCGAAGTCGACCAGCGTGCACAGGTGCACGTTGGGCGTGTCGTACCACTGGTAGGGCAGCTCGCGCGACACCGGCATGCGGCCCCCGAGCGCGATCTGGATGCGCGCGCGCCAGTAGCCGAAGTTGGGAAACGAGACGATCGCCTCGCCCCCGACGCGCAGCATCTCCTTGAGCAGCGGCTCCTGGCGGTGGATCGCCTGCAGCGTCTCGGAGAGGATGACGCAGTCGAAGGACCGGTCGGCGAACGTCGCCAGCCCGTCCTCCAGGTCCATCTGCAGCACGTTGACGTCGTTGCGGATGCACTCGAGCACGTGGGCGTCGTCGATCTCGACGCCGTAGCCCGGCGCCTGACGCTCCTCCCAGAGCCGGCGCAGCAGGCTGCCGTCGCCGCAGCCCAGATCGAGCACCCGGGAGCGCGGCGCCACCCACTGCAGGATCGTGTCGGCCTCGGTCACAGCGCGATGTTGGCGAAGTAGGCGCGCAGCGCGCCGTGGTAGCGCGGGTCCTCGAGCAGGAAGGCGTCGTGCCCCTGCGGCGCGTCGATCTCGAGGTAGGAGACCACGCGCCGGTTGTCGAGCAGCGCGCGCACGATCTCGCGCGAGCGCGCGGGCGAGAAGCGCCAGTCCGAGGTGAACGAGACGACGAGGAAGTCGGCGGTGGCGCGCGCGAAGGCCTTCGACAGGTCGCCGCCGAAGTCACCCGCCGGGTCGAAGTAGTCGAGCGCCTTGGTGATGCGCAGGTAGGTGTTGGCGTCGAAGTAGCTGGCGAACTTGTCGCCCTGGTAGCGCAGGTAGGACTCGATCTCGAAGTCGATGTCGAAGTCGAAGCCGGGCGCGGCGCGGCGCAGTTGCCGCCCGAACTTCTCCATCATGGCGTCGTCCGACAGGTAGGTGATGTGCCCGATCATGCGCGCGATGCGCAGGCCCCTCGCCGGCACCGCGCCCTTGTCGTAGTAGTGCCCGCCGTGGAAGTCGGGGTCGGTCATGATCGCCTGGCGCGCGACCTCGTTGAAGCCGATGTTCTGGGCCGAGAGGCGCGGCGTGGCCGCGATCACGATCGAGTGGCGCACCCGGCCCGGGTAGGCGAGCGCCCAGTAAAGCGCCTGCATCGCGCCGATCGAGCCGCCCATCACCGCCGCGAAGCGCTCGATGCCGAGAAAGTCGGCCAGGCGCGCCTGCGCCGCAACCCAGTCCTCGACCGTGACCACCGGGAAGTCGGCGCCCCACGGCCTGCCGGTACCGGGGTTGATCGAGGTGGGGCCGGTCGAGCCGAAGCAGCTGCCGATGTAGTTGTTGCCCACGACGAAGAAGCGGTCGGTGTCCAGGGGCTTGCCCGGCCCGACCATGTTGTCCCACCAGCCGAGGTTCTCGGGGTCGTCGGCGTAGGCGCCGGCGACGTGGTGCGAGGCATTCAGCGCGTGGCAGACCAGCACCGCGTTGGAGCGCGCTGCGTTCAGCGTGCCGTAGGTCTCGTACGCGATCTCGAATTCCGGCAGCACGGCGCCGCTGCGCAGCCTGAGCGGCTCGCCGAAGCTCGCCTTCCTTGCCTCCACGATCACGGCGACCCCCGCGAAAAGAAAAGCCCGTTCAGCTTGCGCGAGAACGGGCTCCCGGTCTCTTTAGCGGTATTTGTAGAGCGCCCGCAAGCTGAACGTCAAATCGGCGCTGGCGCGAATTATATCCGAGCCGCGCCGCTCGCGATCAACTGCTCGATCTGGCCTTCCGCGTACCCCGCCTCCGCGAGCACCTCGCGCGTGTGCTCGCCCAGGCGCGGGGCGTGCCGGCGGTACTCGGGCGAAGTCCCGGACCACTCCGAGGGCACCGCCATCGAGCGGATGCGCCCCTCGCTCGGGTGCTCGACGCAGCGGAAGTAGCCGATCGCGGCGAGGTGCGGGTCGGCGACGATGTCGGCGAGGCTGTTCATGCGCTGCACCGGGATGTCCGCCTGCTCCAGGATGGCGAGCCACTCGGCGGTGGTGCGCTGCTTCATCTCCGCGGCGACCAGCGCATAGGCCGACTCGTAGTCGCGGCTGCGTGCCTCCTGGGTGGCGAAGCGGGGGTCCGAGAGCAGCTCCGGCCGGCCGATGAGCGCGAAAAAAGCGCGCCACTGCTTGTCGTTGTACACGAGCACGCAGACGTGGCCGTCCTTCGTCTCGTAGGGGCGGCGCTCGCGCGAGAGCATGCGCGCGTACCCCGGCTCGCCCAGCTGCGGCTCGAAGGTGTGGCCGCCGAGATGCTCGCCGAGCACCGTCTGCAGCAGGCTCTCGAACATCGGCACGTCCACGCGCTGGCCCCTGCCGGTCTTCTCGCGCGCGTACAAGGCCGCGCAGACCGCGTTCACGATGTGCAGCCCCACCGAGCGGTCGGCCATGGTCGCCGGGACGTAGCGCGGCGACTCGGCCCCCGACTCCTTCAGCAGCCAAGGCAGGCCGGCGGCGCCCTGGATGAGGTCGTCGTAGGCCGCGCGCGGCGCGTAGGGCCCGCGCTGGCTGTAGCCGAAGGCGCCCACGTAGAGGATGCGCGGGTTCGCCGCGCGCACCTCCTCGTAGGAGAGCTTCAGGCGCGCCATCGCCTGCGGGCGGATGTTGTAGACGAGGACGTCGGCGCGTCTCGCGAGCGCGAGGCAGGCCTCGCGCGCCTGCGACCGCTTGAGGTCGAGGACGATCGAGCGCTTGTTGCGGTTGGCGTTGAGGAAGATGTGCCCCATGCCCGGGGAGCGCATCGGCGCGGCGTGGCGCATGATGTCGCCCTCCGGGGGCTCCACCTTGACCACGTCGGCGCCGAAGTCGGCGAGGATCTGCGTCGCGTAAGGGCCCATCACCACCGTGGTGAGGTCGAGCACGCGCACGCCGTCGAGCGGCCCGCTCATGGGAAACGCGGTCTGACCCTGGTTTCGGTCATGCGTTGAGCTTGCCGAGGAGCTCGCGCGCCTTCAGAGGGTCGGACTGGCGCAGCACGCGCTGCGCGAGCGGCTGCGCTTCCGCGAGGTTGGTGCGCAGCACCCGCTCCTTGATCGCGAGCAGCTGCGCCGGGTGCA
>CAZOWR010000213.1:0-5190 GCA_964583645.1 uncultured Enterobacteriaceae bacterium | reverse complement strand
GCGAAGAGTGAGGCTGCTGCTCGACACGCACACGCTGATCTGGGCCATCGCCTCGCCGGACAGGCTTCCGCCGGCCGCTCGCAGCGCCATCCGGGACGCGGCGAACGACGTCTTCGCCAGCCTCGCCAGCGCCTGGGAGATCTCGATCAAGGTGGCGCTTCGCAGGCTCGACTTGGACGCGCGGTCGCTTGCCGAAGCACTCGCGGCATCCGGCATGGAGCCCCTGGGCATCAGCCTGGAGCACGCTGCGCGGGTGGCGACTCTGCCGCCGCACCATCGCGATCCCTTCGACCGCATGCTGGTGGCGCAGGCGCTGTGCGAATCCCTGACGCTGGTCTCGCGGGACCGCGAGATTGCACGCTACGGCGTGGAGATGCTCTGGCGCGAGGCGCCGCGCGCCCGCTAGATGTGGGAGCTCGCCGCGATCGCGCTCCTCGCCCTGGGGACGCTCTTCTGGGTCGACAGCCTGCGCGCACGGGAGCGCGCCGTGGAGGCGGGCCGCAGCGCCTGCCGGCGCTACGGGGTGCAGTTCCTCGACGAGACGGTGGCCTTCGCTAAGCTGCGCCTGGCGCGCGACGACGCAGGGCAGCTGAAGCTGCGGCGCACCTACACGTTCGAATTTTCCGACACCGGCAACAACCGGCGCCACGGCGCCGTCGTGCTCCTGGGCGCCGCGGTGCAGGACCTGCAGCTCGAGCCCTATCCCCTGCAATGAGCGGCTGGCTCGAAGGCCGGGTGATCGAGAACCGGCACTGGACGCGGACGCTGTTTTCGCTGCGCATAGAGGCGCCGCGGCTGCGCTTCGAGGCGGGGCAGTTCGTGCGCATCGCGCTCGACATCGAAGGCGAGCGGGTCGCCCGGCCGTTCTCCTTCGTCAATCCGCCGCACGATCCCGTCCTCGAGTTCTACGCCGTGGTGGTGCCGCAGGGGCCGCTCTCGCCGCGGCTCGAGCGCCTCGCCGCGGGGGACGCGCTCTTCGTCGCGGACAACCCCTCGGGCTTTCTCGTGCTCTCTGAGGTGCCGCAGGCGCAGGAGCTGTGGCTCGTGGCGACCGGCACCGGCATCGCGCCCTTCCTGTCCATCCTGCGCACCGAGACGCCCTGGAGCCGGTTCGGGCGCGTGGTCCTGGTGCACGCGGCGCGCTTCGAGCGGGAGCTCGTCTATCGCGACCTGGTCGAGGCGATCGGGCACGACCGTCCCGGCAGGCTCTCCTACGTCACTTTCGTCAGCCGCGAGCCCGCCCCCGGCTCGCTCGCGGGGCGCGTTCCGGAGGCGCTGCGCGACGGCAGGCTGGAGCGCGCCGCGGGCCCGATCGGGCCGGAGCGCTCGCACTTCATGCTCTGCGGCAACCCGGACATGCTGAAGGACATGACGGCGGCGCTCGTCGCGCGGGGGCTTCGCAAGCACCGGCGCCGCAGCCCCGGCCACATCACCCTGGAGGCCTTCTGGTGAGGGCGCTTGCGCGAGCGGCCGCGCTCGCGGCCGGACTGCTGCTCGCCGGTTGCAGCGCAACAAGGATCATCTACCACAACGCTGACCTGTACCTGCGCTGGCAGGCGCGCAGCTACCTCGCCCTGCAGGGCGAGCAGGGCGCCGAGCTCGACCGGCGCATCGCCGCCCTCCTCGCGTGGCACCGCGCGCAGGCGCTGCCCCAGTACGCGCAGTTCACCGAGGAAGCCGCGCGGCGGGTCGAGCGCGGGCTGGGCCGCGCCGACCTCGTTTGGGGTTACGATGCGTTCCAGGTCCAGCTGCGCGAGGCGCTGCGCGCCGCGGGGGCCGAGATGGCGGGGCTGCTCGACCGCCTCGCGCCGGCGCAGCTGGCGCACCTGGAGGAGCGGCTGGCCGAGGAGAACCGCCAGTTCGCGCGCGAGCAGGGCGCCGGCAGCCCCCGGCAGGAGCGGGCGGCGCGCCTGAAGCGCAGCCTCGAGCGGCTCGAGGAGTGGTTCGGCGCCCTGAACGAGGAGCAGATCGAGCGCGTGAAGCGCTTCAACCAACGTGCACCCCTGCTCTACGAGCTGCGGGACCGGGACCGGCGGCGCCGCCAGGCGGAGTTCCTCGCCATGCTGCGCGCGCGCGAGGGGGCGCGGCGCCTGCCCGACTGGGCGGCGGCGTGGGACGCAGGCCGCGCCCCGGGGTACGAGGCCGCGGTGCAGCGCTACCGCGAGGAATACGAGGCGATGCTGCTCGAGCTCGACCGCAGCCTGACCGCCGGGCAGCGCCGCGCCGCCGCGGCGCGCCTGCGCGAATGGGCGGCGGACTTCGCGACGCTGGCGCGCCGGTGAACGTGCGCAACCCCGCGCCGCTGCAGGACCCGGCACAGTCCCTCGCCGAGCAGCGCACGCCGAGCTACGCCGGCGTGCCGCGCGATGCGCAGCTCGAGTACCGCGCGATCCTCGCCAACGCCTCGATCGGCATCGCCTTCACGCGCGGCCGCAAGTTCTTCCTCTGCAATCCGAAGTTCGCCGCCATGTTCGGCTGGCAGACCGAGGAGCTGGTCGGGCAGCCGGGGGAGGCGGTCTATCCCTCGCGCGAGAGCTACGAGGCGCTCGGCGCGATCGCCATCCCGATCCTGGGCGCCGGCGGGCAGCTCGACATCGAGTGGGAGATGCGGCGCCGCGACGGCTCGACGTTCCTCTGCCACATCGTCGCCAAGGCGGTGAGCGAGTCCAGCCCGCAGGCGGGCACGGTGTGGATCGCCGAGGACGTCACCGAGCGCCGGCGCCACGCCGACGAGGTGGCGCGCCTCGCGCGCGAGCAGGAGGCGATCCTCGATACCGCCTCGATCGGCATCTGCTTCGTCAAGGACCGGCACATCGTGCGCTGCAACCGGCGCATGGAGCAGATGTACGGCTACGCGCCGGGCGAGCTGAACGGCAAGCCGACCGCGGTCACCTACGCCGAAGGCGCCGACCAGGCGAAGGTTCCGGAGTGGTACGCGCAGATGGCGCGCGGCGAGACCCACAGCCACGTGCTGCCGGCGCGGCGCAAGGACGGCTCGGTGTTCTGGGAGCGCGCCAGCGGGCGCGCCATGGATCCCGCCGACCCCGCCAAGGGCGCGGTCTGGCTGCTCGAGGACATCACCGACCAGAGGCGCGCCGAGGAAGAGCTGCAGCGCGTGCTCGCCGAGCAGCGCGCCCTCATCGACAACGTGGTGGTGGGCATCGCCATCGTGCGCGAGCGCAAGTTCGCGCGCTGCAACCGCAGGTTCGAGGAGCTGTTCGGCTACGCGGGCGGCGAGGCGCTCGGGCTCTCGGTGCGCGAGGTCTACTTCACCGAGGCGGAGTTCGAGGCGGGCGGCGCGACCTACGCCGAGCTCGACGCCGGGCGCACCCACACGCGCGAGCAGTGGCTGCGGCGCCGGGACGGCTCGGGCTTCTGGTGCCGGCTCTCCGGCCGCGCCATCGAGCCGGGCAACCCGGCGAAGGGCTACGTCTGGCTGTTCGAGGACTTCTCGGAGCGCAAGCGCGCCGACGAGGAGATCCGGCGCATGGTGCGCGAGCAGGACGCGGTGCTGCAGAACGCGCTCATCGGCATCGCGTTCATCCGCGACCGCAGGGTGGTGCGCTGCAACCACCGCTTCGAGGAGATCTTCGGCTACGCCCAGGGCGAGCTGCTGGGGCGATCCACGCGCTTCATGTTCGCGAGCGACACCGAGTTCGAGGCCGGCGGCGATCCGCTCTACGAGGCGGTCTGGCGCGGGGAGACCCAGAGCATCGAGCGCGCCCACCTGCGCGAGGACGGCACGCGCATCTGGTGCTCGATCTCGGGCCGGGCGGTGCAGCCGGGCGATCCCTCGCAGGGCTCGGTGTGGCTGTTCGAGGACATCACGCAGGAGCACGCGGCCGAGGAGCGCGTGCGCCACGCGCTCGCCGAGCAGGAGCTGATCCTCGACAACGCCGCGGTCGGCATCGCGTTCGTGCGCAACCGCGTGATCCAGCGCTGCAACCGCTTTCTCGAGCAGATGGTCGGGGCCGAGCCGGGAACCCTGGTCGGCAAGACCTCCGGCGTGCTGTTCTACAGCGAGGCCGACTGGCTGGAGTCGGGGCGCCTCGCCTACGGGCAGACCGCGCCGGGCCAGACGCACGACTCGGAATGGCGCTTCCGGCGCAGCGACGGCTCGGGCTTCGTCTGCCGCACGCGGGGCCGGCGCATCGACGCGGGCAGCGGCGAGCAGGAGTGGATCTGGAGCTTCGAGGACGTGACGCTCGAGCGCGAGGCCGAGGCGCGCATCCAGCGCGCGCTCGCCGAGCAGGAGCTGATCCTGGACAACGCCACGCTGGGCATCGCGTTTGTGCGGCACCGCGCCTTCCAGCGCTGCAACCCGCGGCTCGAGGAGATGTTCGGCTACGCGCCGGGCGAGCTCTCGGGCAGGAGCACCGAGGCGCTGTTCGCCTCGCGGCAGGAGTTCGAGGCCGTGGGCGCCGAGATGTACCCGCGCCTGGCCGGCGGCGCGAGCCACGTCGAGGAGCGCCGCCTGCGGCGCAAGGACGACACCCCGATCTGGTGCAAGGTGGTGGTGAAGGCGGCCGACCCGGAGCGCGCCGAGGAGGGCGCGATCGCCATCTACGACGACATCACCGCCGAGCACGCGGCGCGCGAGTCGCTCGAGGCCTCGCGCGACGCGCTCGAGCGCGCGGTCGCCGAGCGCACGCGGGAGCTGGTCGCGGCGAACCGCCAGCTGGAGGCGGAGATCCGCGAGCGCAAGCAGGCCGAGTCGCGCGCGCAGCACCTTGCCGACCACGACGCGCTCACCGGGCTGCCCAACCGGCGCCTGCTCGAGGACCGGCTCACGCAGGCGATCGCGCGCAGCGCGCGCAACCGCAAGCCCATCGCGGTCATGTTCGTGGACCTCGACCGCTTCAAGCAGGTCAACGACACGCTCGGCCACGCGGTCGGCGACGCGGTGCTGAAGGAAATCGGCGACCGGCTGGTGCGGCAGCTGCGGCTCGCGGACACCATCTGCCGCATGGGGGGCGACGAGTTCGTGGTGGTGCTCCCCGAGATCAAGCGCTCCTCGGACGCCGCCGGGGTGGCGCAGAAGGTCATCGAGCTCGCCTCGCAGCCGGTGACGGTGCAGGACCACGAGCTGCTGGTGTCGGCCTCGGTGGGGATCAGCGTCTACCCGGAGGACGGCCGCGACGCGGAGACGCTGATCCGCAACGCCGACGCCGCGATGTACCACGCCAAGGA
>CAZOWR010000212.1:0-5264 GCA_964583645.1 uncultured Enterobacteriaceae bacterium | reverse complement strand
CGGGAGACGCCCGCCCCGGCAGCTCGCGCTCGAGCAGCCAGTACAGGCCGGCGCCGGCGAGCGCGCCGGCCGCGAGCAGCGCCGCCCCGGCGGCGGCGTAGGCGCTGCGGCGCCGCGCGCCGCGCAGCGGGGCGAACTCGGAATCGGCGATCGCGGCGCGCACGTGGCGCGCGCTGACGCCGTGCTCGCCGGCGGCGAACGCGGCGAGCAGCGACTTGTCGGCGAGCACGTTGATGCGCCGCGTGAGGCCGCTTGCGCCGCGCGCGATCGCGCTCACCGCCTCGGCCCCGAAGACATCCGGTCCCCGGTAGCCGGCGGTGCGCATGCGGAACGCCATGTATTTCGCCACCTCGCCCTCGGCGAGGGGGCGCATGCGGAAACTGTGGGTGATGCGGTCCTTGAGCTGGCGCATCGCGGGGGCGTCGAGCGCCTCGTCGAGCTCGGGCTGGCCGAAGAGCACGATCTGCAGCAGCTTGGCGCGGCTCGATTCGAGGTTCGAGAGCAGCCGCACCTGCTCGAGCGTCTCGGCCGGCATGGCGTGCGCCTCGTCGATCAGGACGACCACGCGCCGCGCGTCCGCGTACTCGCGGATGAGGTGCGCCTGCAGCTCGCGCAGCGCCGCGCCGCGCTCGGCCGCCTGGCGCAGGCCGAGCTCCTCGGCGATCGCCTGCAGGATCTCGGCGCGCGAGTACGAGGGATTGGCGAGGAACACCGTCTGCACCTGCGCCGGCAGACGCTCCATCAGCACCCGGCACAGCATGGTCTTGCCGCTGCCGATCTCGCCGCCCACCTTGACGATGCCCTCGTCGTGCAGGATGGCGTAGACCAGCGCCTCGAGGGTGGCGCCGCGGTCCGCGCCGTCGAAGAAGAAATCCGGGTGCGGGGTGATGCGGAAGGGGGCCTCGTGCAGCCCGAAGTGCTCCAGGTAGAGGGCCACCGCGCCTACTTCTCCTTCTCCTCGGAGGCGCCCATGCGGCTGTACAGCGTCGTGCGGTTCACCCCGAGGAGCTTCGCGGCCTGGCTGACGTTGCCGCGCGTGAGCCGCAGCGCCGCCTCGATGTAGCCGCGCTCGAGCGACTTGAGGATCTCGTCCAGGTTCACGCCGCGGCTGCGCTCGAGGTGGCGCAGCGCCTGCGCGACCTCGTCGCGCTCACCGGGCACGGCGCCGGAGGGCGTCGCGTAGGCCCTGGAGTCGAACTCGGGCTCGAGGTCCGCCACCGAGAGCCGCTGGCCCGGGTGCTGGGTGGTGAGCCGGATGACGATGTTGCGCAGCTCGCGCACGTTGCCGGGGAACGTGTACTCCAGCCAGCGCCGCTCGGCCGGCGCATCGAGCGAGAAGGGCTGCACGCCCGCCTGCCGGGCGTACTGGCGCCGGAAGTGCTCCAGCAGCAGCAGCCGGTCGCCCTCCATGTCGCGCAGCGCCGGCACCGCCAGCGTGAACACCGAGAGCCGGTGGTAGAGGTCGGCGCGGAAGGCGCCGCGGCGCACCTCCCCGCGCAGGTCGCGGTTGGTGGCCGCGAGCACGCGTGCGCGGGAGACGCGCGGCTGCGTCTCGCCGACGCGCTGGTACTCGCCGTTCTCGAGCACGCGCAGCAGCTTCGCCTGCATCTCCAGCGGCAGCTCGCCGATCTCGTCGAGGAACAGCGTGCCTTCGTGCGCGTCCTCGAAATAGCCCGCCTTGCTCGCCGCCGCGCCGGTGAACGCGCCCTTGACGTGCCCGAACAGCGTCGGCTCGACCAGCGTCGGCGCGATGGCCGCGCAGTTGAGCGCGAGGTAGGGCTGCGCGGCGCGCGCCGAGAGCCGCTGCAGGCTGCGCGCGACCAGCTCCTTGCCGCTGCCCGACTCGCCCTCGATCAGCACCGGGAAGGGCGAGTCGGCGAACTGCGCCACCTGGCTCTTGAGCTTGAGCAGCGCGGGGCTCTGGCCGATGAGCTCCTCGGTGCCCGGCGCACCCCTCGCCTCGGCCTCGCGCAGCGCGAGCGCGCGCGCCAGGATCCGCTTCAGCGCCGCCGGGTCGCAGGGCTTGGCGATGAACTCGGCCGCACCCAGCGCGCGCGCATGGCGCGCGTGCTGCGCGTCGTTCTGGCCCGAGAGCACGAAGATGCGCATGCTGCGCGAGTGGGCGAGCAGGTCGGCGATCAGCCGGAAGCCCTGCTCCGGGGAGTGCGGCGTCGGCGGCAGCCCCAGGTCGACGAGCGCGAGCGGCGGCGCTTCCGGGCGCCGGCGCAGCAGCTCGATCGCATGCTCGCGGGAATCGCAGGCGAGCACCTCGAAATCCGCGCCGAGGGCGAACGAGAGCGTGTCGGTGATCAGCGCGTCGTCGTCGACGAGCAGCAGCGCGGGGCGCGCTTCAGGCGCGGGCAGGGTGCCGGCCGCCATCGCCGCTCGCCTCCCTCAGGCACCGCAGGAACGCGCGCTCCAGGGTCGGCTCGCCGTGGCGCGCGCACAGCTGCGCCGGGGCGCCGTGAAAGCGCAGCGCGCCCCGGTCCAGCACCGCCATCTCCCGGCACAGCTCCTCGACGTCGGAGAGCACGTGGGTGGTGAGGAACAGCGTCCGCCCGCCGCGGTGGAGCCGTTCGAGCACCGATTTCACCGCGACGCGCCCTCCCGGGTCGAGGCCGCTCATGGGCTCATCGAGCAGGTACAGATCGCGCTCCACGAGGAAGCAGGCGGCGAGCCCGAGCTTCTGCGCCATGCCCTTGGAGAGCTGGCGCACCGGGCGATCGAGCGCCCCCGGCTCGAGCTCGAGCTCCGCGGCGAGCGCCGCGGCGCGCGCCGGGTCGTAGCGCGAGCCCGCCAGCTCGAGCGACATGGCGAGGAACTCGCGCCCGAGCAGAAAATGCGGCGGCATGAACCGCTCGGGCAGGTAGGCGAGGCGCCGGCGCGCCTCCGCGCGGCGGTGATCGGTGCCGAACAGCTCGATGCGGCCGGCGTCGAACGCGCACAGGTCGAGCGCGCACTTGATGAGCGTCGTCTTGCCGGCGCCGTTGGCGCCGACCAGGCCGAACGCGGCGCCGGCCGGGACCTCGAGCTCGACGCCGCCCAGCGCGGCGCGCCCGCCGTAGCGCTTGACGAGCCCGGCGACGCGCAGGGCCGTGCCGTGGGCGAGCGCGTGCATGGGCGAACTATATTTGAAACGGGGGCCGGTGCACGGGTCGAGTAGAATCCGCGCCTGGCGTCGTCTTGCCCGGCCGTGTCCCGTCCCCCCATCGTCGAGATCGAAGACCTGTCCTTCGGCTACGAGCCGGGGCGGCCCGTGCTGCACGGCATTCGCCTGCGCATCGAGCCGGGGACGGTGGTCGGGGTCATGGGGCAGTCCGGCTGCGGCAAGACCACGCTGCTGCGCATCATCGCGGGCTGGCTGAAGGCGCAGTCGGGCCGCGCCCGCGTGCTCGGGGAGACGCTCGGGGCGCTCGACGAGGCGCGCATCTTCGCGCTGCGCCGCAGGATGGGCATGCTGTTCCAGTTCGGCGCGCTCTTCACCGACATGAGCGCCTACGACAACGTCGCTTTCCAGATGCACGAGCACACCGACCTGCCGCCCGAGATGATCCGCGACCTCGCGCTGCTCAAGCTCGAGGCGGTGGGCCTGCGCGGCGCCGCGCACCTCATGCCGGCCGAGCTCTCCGGGGGCATGGCGCGGCGCGTGGCCCTTGCCCGCGCCATCGCCCTCGACCCGCGGCTGATGCTCTACGACGAGCCGTTCACGGGGCTCGATCCGATCTCCTTCGGCGTCATCGCGAGGCTCATCCGCAGGCTCAACGATTCGCTCGGCCAGACCTCGATCATCGTCAGCCACGACGTGGAGGAGTGCTTCGGCATCGTCGACTACGTGTACATGATGTCCGCGGGCCGCATCGTCGCCGAGGGCACGCCCGAGTCGCTGCGCCGCTCCGAGCACCCTTTCGTGCACCAGTTCGTGCACGGCGAGCCGGACGGCCCGATTCCGTTCCACTACCCGGCGCCCGGCTACGCCGCCGACCTCGAGGCGGGAGCCGCCGGTGGCTGAGCGCGCCCTCCTCGCGGGGCTGCGCGACGGGCTGGAGCGGCTGGGCGGCGCCGCGACCAGCCGCATCTGGCGGCTCGGCTTCGCCTCGCGCTTCTTCGCGCACATGCTGCTGCATTCGGGCACCGCGTTCCGGCGCTTCCACCTCACGGTGCGGGAGATCTACTTCGCCGGCGTGCTCTCGCTCATCATCATCCTGGTCTCGGGCCTGTTCGTCGGCATGGTGCTGGGGCTGCAGGGCTACCACACGCTGCAGCGCTACGGCTCGTCGGAAGCGCTCGGCATTCTCGTCGCGCTGTCGCTGGTGCGCGAGCTCGGGCCGGTGGTCGCGGGGCTGCTGTTCGCGAGCCGCGCCGGCAGCGCCATCACCGCCGAGATCGGCCTCATGAAGGCGACCGAGCAGATCGCGGCGATGGAGATGATGGCGGTGGACCCGATCGCGCGCGTGGTCGCGCCGCGCTTCTGGGGCGGCGTCATCTCGATGCCGCTGCTGGCGGCGCTGTTTTCCGCGATGGGCATCTTCGGCGGCTACCTGGTGGGCGTGAAGCTGATCGGCGTGGACGAGGGCGCGTTCTGGTCGCAGATGCAGGCGGCCGTGGACGTGCGCGAGGACATCGTGAACGGCATCATCAAGAGCGTCGTGTTCGGGATCGCCGTCGCCTGGATCGCGGTGTTCGAGGGCTACGACGCGCAGCCCACGGCGGAGGGCGTCTCGAGCGCCACGACGCGTACCGTGGTCACCTCCTCGCTCGCGATCCTGGCGCTCGATTTCGTGCTCACCGCGTTCATGTTCACCGGAGGAAACGGCGGATGAAACGCTCTACCATCGACATCTGGGTCGGCGCCTTCGTGGCGGCGGGCTTCGGCGGCATGCTGTTCCTCGCCCTCAAGGTGGGCAACCTCGCGTCCTTCTCGACCGACCAGACATATGAAGTCTTGGCCAAGTTTGCTAACATTGGCGGCCTCAAGGTCCGGGCGCCGATCAAGAGCGCAGGCGTGGTGGTGGGCCGGGTGTCGGACATCCGGTTCGACAACGAGAGCTACGAAGCGATCGTCACGTTCAACGTCGACGCCCGTTACCAGTTCCCGCGCGACACCTCGGCCAAGATCCTCACCTCGGGCCTGCTGGGCGAGCAGTACGTCGGGCTGGAGGCGGGCGGCGACGGCGTGATGCTGAAGGGTGGGGACCGGCTGCGCCTGACCCAGTCGGCGGTGGTGCTGGAGAACCTGATCAGCCAGTTCCTGTTCAACAAGGCGG
>CAZOWR010000211.1:0-5264 GCA_964583645.1 uncultured Enterobacteriaceae bacterium | reverse complement strand
GAGATGCCGTTGCCCAGGCCGCGCTCGGTGATCTGCTCGCCGAGCCACATCAGGAACATGGTGCCGGTGACCAGGGTTGTCACCGTGGTGAGGCGGAACATGAGTCCCGGGTCGAGCACCAGGTTCTGCTGCGATTCCAGGGCGATCGAGATCCCTGTCGCCTGGAAAAGCGCCAGCAGCACCGTGCCGTAGCGGGTGTACTGGGTGATCTTGCGCCGGCCGGACTCGCCCTCCTTGCGCAGCGCCTCGAGCTGCGGGCTGACCGCGGTCATCAGCTGCATGATGATCGAGGCGGAGATGTACGGCATGATCCCCAGCGCGAAGATCGTGAAGCGCGACAGCGCGCCGCCCGAGAACATGTTGAACATGCCGAGGATGCCGCCCTGCTGGCCCTTGAAGAGCTCGGCCAGCACCACGGGGTCGATGCCCGGCACCGGGATGTGCGCGCCGATGCGGAACACGAACAGCGCCCCGAGCAGGAACAGCAGCCGGCGCTTCAGGTCGCCGTAGCGGTTCGCCCTGCCGGTCCCGGGAAGCGTCGTCGCCAAGCGGGCTCAGTCCTTGCGCGGGGCGTCCGCGGGCTTCGCCGCCGCCGCCTCGGGCTCCCGCAGCGTGCCGCCCGCCGCCTCGATCGCGGCGCGCGCGCCCCTGCTCGCCCGCACCCCCGTCAGCGTCAGCTTGCGCGTGAGCTTGCCGGCGAGGATCACCTTGGCGCCGAGCGCGCCGCGCGCGACCACCCGCGCCGCCTTGAGGGCGGCGAGGTCGATGTCGGTCGCGCTCATGCGCTCGAGGTCCGAAAGGCGCACCTCGGCGATGTCGTCGCGCGAAGGCGAAGCGAAGCCGCGCTTGGGCAGCCGGCGGTGCAGCGGCATCTGGCCGCCCTCGAAGCCGAGCTTGTGGAAGCCTCCGGCGCGCGCCTTCTGGCCCTTGTGGCCGAGGCCCGCGGTCTTGCCCCAGCCCGAGCCGACGCCGCGCCCAACGCGGTGCCGGTCGCGCTTCGCGCCGGGGGCCGGCTTGATCGAATTGAGGCGCATGCTAGGCCTCCACGCGCACGAGGTAGGCGACGCGGTTGATCATGCCGCGCACCGCGGGAGTGTCCGCGAGCTCCACCGTCTGACGGATGCGCTTCAGGCCCAGGCCGCGCACGGTCGCGCGGTGAGCGCGCTTGCACCCGGCCAATCCTCTGACCAGCTTCACTTTGATGCGCTTGTCCGCCATGACCCGTCCCTAGGTGACGATCTCCTCGACCTTCTTGCCGCGCTTGGCAGCGATCTCCGCCGGCGTGTTCATCGCCTGCAGACCCTTGAGCGTGGCGCGCACCACGTTGTAGGGATTGGTCGAGCCGAAGCACTTGGCCAGCACGTTGGTGACGCCCATCACCTCGAACACTGCGCGCATCGGGCCGCCCGCGATGATGCCGGTGCCCTCGGAGGCGGGCTGCATCAGCACCTTGGCCGAGCCGTGGCGGCCAACGACGGCGTGGTGCAGCGTGCCGTTGCGCAGCTTCACCTTGACCATGCGCCGGCGCGCCTCCTCCATCGCCTTTTGCACCGCGACCGGTACTTCCCGCGCCTTGCCCTTGCCCATGCCGATGCCGCCGTCGCCGTCACCCACCACGGTGAGCGCGGCGAAGCCCAGCACGCGCCCACCCTTCACCACCTTGGTGACCCGGTTGACCGACACCATCTTCTCGCGCAGCCCGTCGCCGCGCTCTTCGCTCTGCTGCACCCGTCTGGCCTGCATCTTCGCCATGGCGATTCCTCAGAACTTGAGCCCGCCCGCGCGGGCGGCCTCGGCGAGCGTCCTGACCCGCCCGTGATAGCGGTAGCCGGCGCGGTCGAACGCGACCCTCGCGATCCCCGCGGCCACCGCCTTCTGCGCGATCCGCTGCCCGACCGCTTCGGCCGCGGCGCGACCGCCGCCGTTTTTCAGCCGCACGCGCATCTCCTTCTCCGCGCTCGAGGCGGCCGCCAGCACTCGCTCGCCCCGGGGCGAGGTAATCTGCGCATAGATGTGCTGGTTGGTGCGATGCACCGTGAGCCGCAGCACGCCGAGCTCGCGGATCTTCAGCCGTGTCTGCCGCGCCCGGCGCAGGCGCGCGGGAGTCTTGTCAATCATGCCGCGTCTCCGTCACTTCTTCTTCGTCTCCTTGAGCGCGATCGCCTCGCCCGCGTAGCGCACGCCCTTGCCCTTGTAGGGCTCCGGCGACTTCACGTCGCGGATCTCCGCCGCGACCATGCCCACGAGCTGCTTGTCCGTGCCGCTGATCACGATCTCGGTCTGCGTCGGCGTCGCCACCTTGACGCCCTTGGGCATCGCGCGCACCACCGGGTGCGAGAAGCCGAGCGAGAGGCTCAGCTTGTCGCCCTGCGCCTGCGCGCGGTAGCCCACGCCGACCAGCGCCAGCCGCTTCTCGAACCCCTTCGTGACGCCCGTGACCATGTTGGCCACCAGCGCCCGCATGGTGCCGGACATGGCCGCAGCGTGGCGCGAGTTGCCGAGCGCCCGGCACTGCAGGCTGTCGCCGGTGCGCTCGATGCCGACGTTCGCATCCATCGGGCGCGCCACGCTGCCGAGCGGGCCCTTCACCGAGATGCTCTCGCGCGTGATGCTCACTTCGACGCCCTTGGGCAGCGCGATCGGGAACTTGGCGATGCGCGACATGCGGCGCTCCCTAGGCGACGATGCACAGCACTTCGCCGCCGACGCCGGTGGCGCGTGCCTTGCGGTCGGTCATCACGCCGCGCGGCGTCGAGACGATGGCGACGCCCAGCCCGTTCATCACCCGCGGCAGGTCGTCGCGCCCCTTGTAGACGCGCAGGCCCGGCTTGGAGACGCGCTCCAGGCGCTCGATCACCGGCCGGCCGGCATAGTACTTGAGGCCGATGCGCAGCTCGCGCTTCACACCTTCGTCGCGCACCGCGTAGTCCTCGATGTAGCCCTCGTCCTTGAGCACCTGCGCGATCGAGACTTTCAGCTTTGAGCTCGGCATGCCGACATCCACCTGCCCGACCATCTGGGCGTTGCGGATGCGCGTCAGCATGTCGGCGATCGGATCCGTCATGCTCATCTGGGCCTCCTCACCAGCTCGCCTTGATGATGCCCGGCACCTCACCGCGCAGCGCGAGCTCGCGCAGCTTGTTGCGCGCCAGCCCGAACTTGCGGTAGACGCCGCGCGGCCGCCCCGTGAGGGCGCAGCGGTTGCGCAGGCGCGTGGGCGAGGCGTCGCGCGGCAGCCTCTGCAGCCTGCTGCGTGCCTCCTCCTTCGCCTCGTCGGTCGCTTTCGCGTCGTGCAGGATCGCGAGCAGCGCCGCGCGCGTGGCCTTGAACTTCTCCACCGTCTTGCGGCGCTTCTGCTCACGCAACTTCACAGCGAGCTTGGCCATGCGGTCGAACCTCTCAGTTCCGGAACGGGAAGCGGAACGCCGCGAGCAGCGCCCTCGCCTCGTCGTCGGTCTTCGCCGACGTGGTGATGGCAATGTTGAGCCCCCGGATCGCGTCGATCTTGTCGTACTCGATCTCGGGGAAGATGATCTGCTCCTTGATCCCCAGGCTGTAGTTGCCGCGGCCGTCGAAGGCGCGGCTGGAGACGCCGCGGAAGTCGCGGATGCGCGGGATGGCGATGTTGACCAGGCGGTCGAGGAACTCGTACATGCGCGCGCCGCGCAGCGTCACCATGCAGCCGATCGGGAAGTTGGCGCGAATCTTGAAGTTGGCGATCGAGCGGCGGGACTTGGTGACCACCGGCTTCTGGCCCGCGATGCGCGCCATGTCGCCCACCGCGTTGTCGAGCACCTTCTTGTCGCTCGTCGCCTCGCCCACGCCCATGTTGAGCGTGATCTTGCGGATGCGCGGCACCTGCATCACCGTCTTGTAGCCGAACTTCTGCATCAGGTCGGGCACCACCTTCTCGCGGTAGTGCAGCGCGAGCCGCGGCGGCGGCGCCGGCAGCTGCGGACCCTCGTCGCGGGGCGCTTCCTTCTTGGCCTGGGCGTCCTTCTTCGCCGGCGCTTCCTTCCTGGCCTGCGGGTCCTTCTTCGGCGCCGGCTTCTGCGCCTGCGCCTTCTCGCCCTTGTCCTGATCTTTCGCCATCGGCGTCCTTACCTGTCGACCTGCTCGCCGTTTGCTCGGAACACGCGCACCTTGCGGCCGTCGGCGAGCTGCTTGAACCCCACCCGGTCGGCCTTCTGCGTTCCCGGGTTGAAGAGCGCGAGGTTGGAGACGTGGATCGGCATGTCGCGGTCGACGATGCCGCCGGTAACGTTCTTCATGGGGTTGGGCCGCTGGTGCTTCTTGACGCGGTTCACGCCCTCGACCACCACGTGCTCGGCGCCGACGCGGCGCAGCACGGTGCCGCGCTTGCCGCGGTCGCGGCCCGCAGTCACCACCACCTCGTCGCCCTTGCGGATGCGTTGCATGTCCCGTTCCTAGATGACTTCCGGCGCGAGCGACACGATCTTCATGAACCGCTCGGTGCGCAGCTCGCGGGTCACCGGGCCGAAGATGCGCGTGCCGATCGGCTCCAGCTTGTTGGTGAGCAGCACGACCGCATTCGAGTCGAAGCGGATGCGCGAGCCGTCGGCGCGCCGCACGCCCTGCGCCGTGCGCACGACCACCGCGTCGTAGACTTCGCCCTTCTTGACGCGGCCGCGCGGCGCGGCGTCCCGCACGCTCACCTTGATGACGTCCCCGATCGAGGCATAGCGGCGCTTGGAGCCGCCCAGCACCTTGATGCACGTCACCGCGCGCGCGCCGGTATTGTCGGCGACGTCCAGGACGGACTGCATCTGAATCATGGCTTCGCTTCCTCCAACTTGCCGGCGTCCGCGGCGCGGCGCCGGCAGTCTTGGACCCCGCAGGGGGCGGGAAAGGCGCGGATTTTAAACCAGGAACCGCGCGCCGCACAAGCTCACACGGCTTTCGATTTCTCGACCAGCCGGGTCACGGTCCAGGCCTTGGTGCGGGAGATCGGCCGGCACTCGGCGATCTCGACCAGGTCCCCGGCGCGGTACTCCCCGCTCGCCGCGTGCGCGTGGTACTTGCGCGAGCGCGTCATCGTCTTGCCGATCCCGGGGTGCCGCACGCGCCGCTCGACGCGCACCACCACGGTCTTCTGCATCCTGTCGCTCACCACCCGGCCGACCAGCCTGCGCTGGTTGCGGGCCGGACTCGCTACCTGCGGCTCGGTCATGCCTTCTCCTTCATCACCGTGCGCACGCGCGCGATGTCGCGCCGCACCTTCTTCAACTGGCTGGTGTTGGCGA
>CAZOWR010000210.1:0-5275 GCA_964583645.1 uncultured Enterobacteriaceae bacterium | reverse complement strand
AACGTTTGAATCCGGAATCCGCCGACCTCACCTCATGAAATATTCAGGCTAGGCCTTGCCGGCGGGCGGGACCAGCCGCAGGTCGGCAAACGGCACGCCCATCTCCTTCAGGGCTGCCTCGATGCGCCTGAGGGCCTGCGCGCGCACGTCGAACTGCTTGCCCGGCGGGCAGCGGAACTTGCAGCGGAAGATCTTCACTCCCGGGTCGACGCGGTAGAGCTTGCCCTTCAGCGGCTCGATCAGCAGCGGGCCGATCGCCGCGTCCTGCATCAGGTCGTCCCCGACCTTCTTGATGAGCTTGCGGATCTTCTCGCTTTCGACATCGATCGGCAGCGGCAGGTTGAACTTGTCGACCACCCAGTCGCGCGAGGCGTTGCGCACCGCGCCCAGCGACCCGTAGGGCACGAAGTGCAGCGGGCCGTTGTGGTGGCGCAAGGCCACCGAGCGCACCGTGATCCGCTCCACCCGGCCCTTGATGTTGCTCCCGCTCTCGATGTACTCGCCGACCCGGAACGCGTCCTCCGCGAGGTAGAAGATCCCGGAGATGACGTCGCGCACCAGCGCCTGCGCGCCGAAGCCGAGCGCGAGACCCACCACGCCGGCCCCGGCGAGGAGCGGCGTGATCTCGATGCCGAGCGCCCAGAGCGAGGAGAGGATCAGCAGCGTCAGCAGCACCACCGCCGTCGTGACGCGGGCGACCGGCAGCAGCGTCAGCAGCCGCGCGCTCGGGTCCGGCGGCGCGTGCGGGTCCGACGGCGTCACCTCGGCGAGCCGGCGGTCGATCGCCGTGCGCACCCCGATCCAGACGACGTGCGTGAGCAGCGCGAGCGTGGCGACCCCCACCAGGCGCAGCCCGGTCTGCAGCACCGGGCTCTCGCTCGCCGCGAGCGTGGCGAGCGGCGTGTCGAGCGCGATCACGCAGGCCCCGACACCCAGCAGCAGCACGACGAACCGCGCCGCTGCCAGCACGATGCTGGGGAGCGCGCCGGAATCGCCGCCGGCTTCGTCCTGCCAGAAGAAGAACACCAGCGGCCGCAGGGCGAGCTGCAGCGCGAGGACGATTCCCAGGATCGCGCTGATCGGGGCGGCCCCCGGGCTGAGGAGCCAGACGGCGTAGACGGCGACGACGACCAGCGCGAGGAGGAAGGACCGGGGTATCGACCGGGCGCGCGCCGCCCCTCCGTCGGTCGCGGAGCGCCCGAAAAACGCGAACGCCGCGACGACGAGGAGCAGCGCGGCGGCGGAGACCGCGGCGAGGCGGATCGCCCCGGCGACGTGGCGTGCCTGCGCCGTGCGCTCCAGGACCTGCGGCACGAAGTAGCCCAGCGCCAGCAGGCACGCGATCGCGATCGCGGCCGCGGCGAGCCAGCGCGCCTTCGCGGGGTCCACCGGCACCAGTTGCAGGTGCGGCCGGCCCGGAGCGACGACGACCCCGACCGTGAGCCACCCGAGCCTCAGCGCGAGCAGCAGCAGCGTCGCACCGACCACCAGCTCGTGCACGCCGGCGGGCCAGGAGAACGCGGCGGAGGCCCCGATCGTCGCCAGGCCGAAGAGCGCGAGGCCCGAGAGCAGCAGGCCGTAGCGGCGCAGCGCGAGGCGCAGCGCCTCGCCCGGAGAGCGGGCGCGCACCGCCTGCACCGCGCGCAGGGGCGCGTACGCGTAGGTCCAGTAGAGCCACTCGACCCCGATCCCTACCAAGAGCAGGATCGCGAGGTAGGTGACCGCCCGCACGCCGGTCCCGCTCATCAGCGAGGCCCGGGCGCTCGCGCCCAGCCGGCGGGCTTCCTCGGGCGCCCCGGCGAGATCGGTGCGCAGCGACTGGATCCGTGCCCTCGCGGCGTCGAGCGCCCCCATGGAAAGGCCGGTGAGCCCCTGCTGCGCGGGCGCAGGCGCCGCGACCCCGAAGGACAGCGCGAGAACCGCGAGCAGGCGCGCGAGCGGGCTCACGCCGCCTCCTTCTGCGCGATCCATTCCTGCGGGTCGCGCGCGGCCGAGGCGTCGGCGTACGCCGGGAGCAGCCGCATCACCGACACCCCGTCACCGAGCACGCGCGCCTGGCAGGCCAGCCGGTCGGCCGGCTCCGCGCCCACCCGCTCGAGCGTCCTGCGCTCGATCTCCTGCATCGGCGAGAGCCCCTCCGCGCCGGCCGCGACACGCACGCGGCAGGTGCCGCAGCGCGCGCGCCCCGAGCACACGTGGGCATGCGGCACGTCGGCCGCGAGGCTCAGCTCGAGGATCGAGAGGCCGCGGCGCCCCTCGGCGGCAAGGCCGCCGTCGTAGGCGACCCGCACCCGCGTCATGCGGTCGCGCAGCAGCCGCCACCCGAAAAAGCCGAACGCCACCGCGACCAGCGCCCCGTAGAAGACGAGCACGCGCGTCTGCATCTCCTCGAGCGGCCGGGTCGCCTTCGCCACCTTGCCCAGGTTGGCGATGATGTGCGCGCGCCACGCGGGGTCGGTCTCGAGTCTCGCGAGCACCTCCTTGCCCGCCTCGGCGAAGCCGACGAGCGCGAGGATCGGGATCGCGAAGAGCACCGGCAGCACCAGGCCCCCGACGCGCCCCCAGGAGGGCCTGAGCACGAGCCAGGAGTACAGGCCCACGGCGGCGTGGATCCACACCACCATGACGACCGCGAGCTGCTGGAAGGCGTAGCGCGGCGAGAAGCTCCAGTACACGGCGAGCATCTGGCCGAAGGTCGAGTCGAAATTCGGCGTCACCTCGCCCGCCACGTACATGGCCACGGCGTGCTCGAGGAGCAGCGGCGGCGTGAGCACGCCGAGAAACATCTGCACCACGTCGGTGCGGCTCAGCGTGAGAGAGCGCCGCGCCGAGATGGCGTAGAGGCCGAGCGCGATGTGCACCAGCGCGGCGCCGGCGAGCAGCGCGACGCCCGGCAGGCTGCGCCACGGGCCCATGAGGAACGGGCGCCACGCCTCCATCGCGGCGAGCGAGCGCACTCCCAGGATCAGGTTGGCGAGATGGCAGGTGACGAACGCCATCAGGATCAGGCCGCAGACCAGCCTGACATTGCGCAACGCGATTCCCCCCTGCATGCCGGGAATTATAGGTCTTGGACTAGAATTCGCCTGTGATTCCCCGCACCCTGTTTTCCGCCGAGCACGAGACTTTCCGCGACAGCGTGCGCCGCTTCCTCGAGGCGGAGGTGAAGCCGTTCGACGAGCGCTGGCAGGAGCAGGGCTTCGTCGACAAGTCGGTGTGGAGGAAGGCGGGCGAGAACGGGTTCCTCTGCATGAGCATGCCGGAGGCCTACGGCGGCTCGGGCGCGGACAAGCTCTACAGCATGGTGCTGATCGAGGAGCAGGCGAGGATCAACAACTCCTCGCTCGGCTGGGGATTGCACTCGGAGATCGTGGCGCCGTACCTGCTCAACTACGGAGCCGAGGCCCTCAGGCGCAAATACCTGCCGAGGATGGCCTCGGGCGAGATGGTGGGGGCCATCGCCATGAGCGAGCCGGGCGCCGGCTCCGACCTGCAGTCGGTGAAGACCACGGCGCTGAGGAAGGGTGGCGGCTACGTCGTCGACGGCTCCAAGACCTTCATCACCAACGGCTGGAACTGCGACCTCGTCGTCGTGGTGGCGAAGACCGACCCGGCGAAGGGCGCCAAGGGCACGAGCCTCGTCGTCGTCGACACCTCGATGCAGGGGTTCTCCAAGGGCAAGCGCCTGAAGAAGATGGGCTTGAAGGGCCAGGACACCGCGGAACTCTTCTTCGACGGCGTCGAGGTGCCGGCCGAGAACCTGCTGGGGCAGGAGAACAACGGCTTCATTTACCTGATGCAGGAGCTGCCCTGGGAGCGCATGCAGATCGCGATCGCCGCTGCGGCGAAGTCCGAAGCGGCGCTCGGCTGGACCATCGACTACGTGAACCAGCGCAAGGCCTTCGGCAAGCCGGTGGCGGGCTTCCAGAACACGCGCTTCAAGCTCGCCGAGCTTGCCACCGAGGTGCAGGTGATGCGCGTGTTCGTCGACCGCTGCATGGCGCTGCTGATGGAAGGCAAGCTCGATACCGCGACCGCGTCGATGGCGAAGCTCTGGGCCTCCGACATGGAGGGCAAGGTGATCGACGAGTGCCTGCAGCTGCACGGCGGCTACGGCTTCATGTGGGAGTTCCCGATCGCGCAGGCCTACGTCGACGCGCGCGTGCAGCGCATCTACGGCGGCACCAACGAGATCATGAAGGAAGTCATTTCCCGCTCGCTCGGGCTTGGAGGCAAGGATGGCTGAAGCGATGGTGTTCGATTCGATCCGCACCCCGCGCGGGCGCGGCAAGAGCAACGGCTCGCTGCACGAGGTCAAGCCGATCGCGCTGCTCACCGGGGTGCTGAAGGAGCTGCAGCGGCGCCACGACCTCGACACGGGGCAGGTCGACGACGTCGTCATGGGCTGCGTGACGCCGGTCGGCGAGCAGGGCAGCTGCATCGCCAGGACCGCGGCGCTCGCCGCGGGCTGGGACTGGCGCGCCGCGGGCGTGCAGCTCAACCGCTTCTGCGCCTCGGGGCTGGAGGCGGTCAACATGGCGGCGCAGAAGGTGCGCTCGGGCTGGGAGGACCTGGTGGTGGCGGGCGGCGTCGAGTCGATGTCGCGCGTGCCGCTGGGCACCGACCGCGGGGCCTGGGCCTGCGACCCCGAGACGGCGTTCGACACCGCGTTCATCCCGCAGGGAATCAGCGCTGACCTCATCGCGACGCTCGAGGACTTCTCGCGCGAGGCGATCGATGCCTTTGCGCTGCGCTCGCAGCAGCGCGCTTCGGCGGCGCGGGAGGCGGGACGCTTCAAGCGCTCGGTCGTGCCGGTGCAGGATGCCGTGGGCTGCACGGTGCTCGATCACGACGAGCACATCCGTCCGCAGACCACGCTCGAGGGCCTGGCTTCGCTCAAGCCCTCCTTCGAGCAGGTCGGCGAGATGGGCTACGACGCGGTGGCGATGCAGCGCTACCCGCAGGTCGAGCGCATCCGCCACGTGCACACCGCGGGCAACTCTTCGGGGATCGTGGACGGCGCGGCCGCGGTGCTGATCGGCTCGGAGGAGAAGGGGCGGCAGCTCGGGCTGACGCCGCGCGCGAGGATCGTCGCCACCGCGCTCTCGGGCGCGGATCCCACGATCATGCTCACCGGGCCCATGCCGGCGGCGCGGAAGGCGCTCGCCAGGGCGAAGCTGCAGATCGAGCAGATCGACCTCTTCGAGGTCAACGAGGCCTTCGCCGTGGTGCCGATGAAGTTCATGAAGGAGCTGCACGTCGCCGACGAGATCGT
>CAZOWR010000209.1:0-5280 GCA_964583645.1 uncultured Enterobacteriaceae bacterium | reverse complement strand
CGTGTTCGGCGGCAAGTCGCAGGTCTCGATGTTCGAGATGACCAAGCTGGTCAACAAGCACCTCAAGTAACCGATCGACCTGCCGGGGGCGCGTGCGCCCCCGGCGTTTTCCCGCGACAGGCGCCTTCGGCATGAAGGTCCTGTTCGTCCACCAGAACTTTCCCGGGCAGTACCGTCATGTCGCGCCGCGGCTCGCCGCGGGCGGGCACGCCGTGCTCGGCCTGGGCGAGGAGCCGAACGTGCGGCGCCAGCTCGGCGCCACGCCCGGGGTCAAGTGCCTCGGCTACCGCATGCCGCCCGAGGAGGTGGCAGCGAAGCCGGGGGTTCTGGGGCGCAGCCTCGAGTCCGCGTTGCGCCGCGCCGGCGTCGTGGCGCGCGCCGCGGCTCGCATCCGCGCAGGCGGCTTCGTGCCGGACGTCGTCTGCGCGCACATCGGCTGGGGCGAAGCGATTTTCCTCAAGGACGTGTTTCCCGAGGCGCAGCTGCAGCTGTACTGCGAGTTCTTCTACCGGCCCGAGGGCTCGGACGTCGGCTTCGACCCGGAGTTTCCCTCGGGCAAGGACGTGCGGCTGCGCCTGCGGCTGATGAACGCGCCGCTGCTCCTGGCGCTGCAGGCGTGCGACGCGGGGCTCACGGCGACGCGCTGGCAGCACGCGCAGCTGCCGGCGGAATTTAGCGCCCGGGTGAGCGTGGTGCACGAGGGGATCGACACCCAGCGCGTCGCACCGCGCGCCGACGCTGAGCTCCAGCTGCCCGGAACCGGCCTCAGGCTGACGGCGCGCGAGCAGGTCGTCACCTATACCACGCGCAACTTCGAGCCCTACCGGGGCTTCCACATCTTCATGCGCGCGCTGCCCGAGATCCAGCGGCGCTGCCCGCGGGCACGCATCGTGCTGGTGGGCGGGGATCGCGTGAGCTACTCGCCGCGCCTGCCCGAGGGGCAGACCTACCGTGCACGCGCGCTGAAGGAAGTGGGGCACAAGCTCGACATGGACCGGGTTCACTTCCTGCCGTGGCTCGCCTACGAGCAGTACGTGTCGCTGCTCCAGATCTCCGCGGCGCACGTCTACCTGACCTACCCCTTCGTGCTGTCCTGGTCGCTGCTCGAGTCGATGGCGGCGGGCTGCCACGTCATCGCCTCGCGCACCGCGCCGGTCGAGGAGGTGGCGCGCGACGGCGAGAACGCGGTGCAGGTGGACTTCTTCTCGCCGCAGGAGATCGCGCAGCAGGTGGAGAGGGCGCTGCGCGAGCCCGAGAAGTTCCGTGAGATGCGGCAGCGCGCGCGCGAGACGGTGGTGCAGGGCTACGACCTGGAGCGGCACTGCCTGCCGAGGCAGCTGGCGCTGATCGAGCAGCTGGCCGGGCTCAGCGCTCCCGCAGCGCCCGCTCCTGCACCTTGATGAGCGGCTTGAGCAGGTAGCGCAGCACGGTCTTCTTGCCGGTGAGGATGTCCACCGTAGCGGTCATGCCGGGGATGATCTGCAGGTGCTTCGCGTTCCTGCCCTCGAGGTAGTTGCGGCTGGTGCGCACCAGCACCCGGTAGTAGCTGCCCTCACGCGGGTCGCGGTCCTCGAGCGCGTCCGCGCTGATGTGCTCGACCTTCGCCTCCAGGGGCCCGTAGATCGAGTAGTCGTAGGCCCCGATCTTGACCGAGGCCGGCTGGCCGAGGGCGATGAAGCCGATGTCGCCGGGCTTGACGCGCGCCTCCACCAGCAGCGTGTCCTCCAGGGGCACGATCTCCATCAGCTCGCCGCCGGGCGGCACCACGGCGCCGATGGTCTTCACCGCGATTCTCTTCACCACGCCGTGCACGGGCGAGCGGACCACGGTGCGGCGCACGCGGTCGTCGGCGGCGACGCCGCTCTCGTTCAGGGTCTCCATCTCGGCGAGCGTGCGGCTCAGCTCCTGGCGCGCATCCGCCCGGAAGCGGTTGCGCCGTTCCTCGATGCCGCCCGCGAGGTCGTTCACCTGGCGTTTCAGGCGCAGCAGCTCCACCTCGGAGATGCTGCCGCGCTCGACCGCGGGCTCGATCATGCCCAGCTCGGTGCGCGCCATCTCGAGGCTGCGCTCGAGCGCCTGCAGGCTCTCCTCCAGCGCCTTGCGGCGCGCGGCAAACAGCTCGTGCTCGTCGCGCACCAGGTCGGGGCGGCCCTTGAGCTCGGGCGGGAACTGCGGCGCGCGGCCGCCGGCCTCGGCGCGCAGCCGCGCGGAAGCCGCGAGCAGCGCGAGGTAGCGCGCGCGGTTCTCGCGCAGCGACGAGGTGAAGCGGGTGTCGTCCAGGCGCGCCACCACATCGCCTTTCTTCACGATCGAGCCTTCGCGCACCGGCAGCTCCTCCAGGATCCCGCCCTCCAGGTTCTGCACCACCTGCACCTGGCTGGAAGGGATGATGCGGCCGGCGCCGACCGTGACCTCGTCGAGCTCCGCGACGCGCGCCCAGAGAAACGCGCTCACCGCGAAGAGCGCGATGACGGCGAGCAGGACGTGCGCCAGCGGGTGCGCGGTCTCCGCTTCGCGGGGCGCCTCCGGGAGCGCCGCCGGGTTGGTCGTCGGCTCGGTCATGGCTGCTGCTGCGGCGGCCTCGCCTCGCGCGCGGGCGCGCCGCCCACCAGGAGCTGCAGCACCTTGTCGCGCGGCCCGTCGGCGGCGAGCTTGCCGCCCTCGATGACGATGATGCGGTCCACCAGCCCGAGCATGGTCGGCTTGTGGGTGATGAGGATCAGGGTGCGGCCCTCGAGCACCTGGCGCACCGCGTCGACGTAGGCGCGCTCGGTCGCGAAGTCCATGGCGCTGGTCGGCTCGTCGAGCAGCAGGATCGGCGGCGAGCCGAGGAAGGCGCGCGCGCTCGCCACCGCCTGGCGCTGGCCGCCGGAGAGCGCCCGCCCGCCTTCGCCCACCGGCATGGCGAACCCGGCGGGGTGCCGCGCGGCGAAGCGGTCCACGCCGGCGAGCGCCGCGGCGCGCATCACCGCCTCGTCCGGAACCTCCCAGCGCCCGAGCGTGATGTTGTCGCGCAGCGTGCCGAGGAACAGCTTCGGATCCTGCGGCACGTAGGCGATGTTGCGCCGCAGGTCCGCGGGGTCGATCTGCGCGATATCCGTGCCGTCGATCAGCAGCGTGCCCTGCTGCGGCGCGTAGAAGCCCACCAGCAGGCGCGCGAGGCTGCTCTTGCCCGAGCCCACCCGGCCGAGGATCGCAGCGCGCTCGCCGGCGCCGATTCTGAGGCTCAGGCCCTCGAGCACGTTCGCCTTCTGGCCGGGGTAGGCGAAGCTGACGCGGTCGAACTCGATGTCGCCGCGCAGCGCCGGCCGGCTGACGAAGGCGCGGCCCGAGGGCCGCTCCACCGGCATCCGCATGACGCGATCGAGGGTCTTGAGGGCCGTGCGCGCGTGCTGGTAGCGCGAGAGCAGCCCCGCGATCTGCGCCAGCGGCACGAGCGCCCTGCCGGCGAGGATCGAGCAGGCGATCAGCCCGCCCATGGTGAGCCGTCCCTCGGCGATCAGGAACACGCCGTAGATGATGATCAGCACCGTGACGAGCTGTTGCACCAGCAGGGTGAAATGCACGCCGAAGGCCGAGTACTGGCGCGCCACCAGCCCGGCGCGCGCCGTGTGCTCCACCGCCTGCTCCCAGCGGCGCTGCATCTGGCCTTCGGCGCCGAGCGCCTTGACCACCTCGATGTTCTCGAGCGCCTCGGTGAGGAAGCCGTGCTTCTGCGCGCCGACCGAGAACGCCTCGCCCACCGCGCGGTTGAGCGGGATCTGGATGAGCAGGCCCACGACGACCACCGGCGCCATGGCGAGCAGCGGCACCCACAGCAGCGGCCCGCCGATGATGCCGATGAACCAGAGCAGCAGGAAGGCGAACGGCAGGTCGATGAGCGTGGCGAGGGTCGCGGAGGTGAAGAATTCGCGCACGCTCTCGAACTCGCGCAGGTTGTTGGCGAACGACCCGGCCGAGGCGGGCCGCTCGCGCAGCTGGATCCCCATGACGTGCCCGAACAGCGCCGCCGAGAGCCTGACGTCGGCGCGCCGGCCGACCACGTCGACGAAGTAGCCGCGCAGCGTGCGCAGCGCGAAGTCGAACGCGAACACGATCACCACCCCGGCGGCGAGCGCCCAGAGCGTCTCGAGGGCGTTGTTCGGCACCACGCGGTCGTACACGTTCATGATGAAGAGCGGCGAGGCGAGCACGAAGGCGTTGATCAGCACCGAGGCGAGCACCACCTCGACGTAGTCGCGGCGGTAGCGCCACAGCGTGCCCCAGAACCAGGAGCTGCCGCTCGCCGGCACCGCGTCGGCGGCGCGCTCGTCGGGGCGGAACACCGGGTGCGCGAACACGGCGGTCCCGGCATAGCTGCGCTCGAGCTCCTCCAGCGGCACGCTCTTCGCGCCGGCACCGCTGTCCGGGTAGATGACGCGCGCGCTGGCGTCCTCGAGCGCCGCCAGCACGCAGGCCTGCCCGCCGGCGAGCAGCAGGATCGCCGGAAGCGCGGCGGCGGAGAGCCTCCCGAGGGGGCGCCGGATCACCCGCGCCGCAAGCCCGGCGCGCTCGGCGGCGCGCGGCAGCAGGGCGAGATCGAGCCTGCCCCGGGGGAGCGGCAGCCCGGCGCGCAGGGCCTCGGCCGACACCGGCTGGCCGGCGATCCGCGCCAGCACCACGAGGCACTCGAGCAGCGGGTCCTGCGGCGGCTCGAGCGCGAGGGTTTCGGCCGGCGTGCTCATGGCTCGCGGGCATCCTCGAGGGGCGCGGCGTGCCGCAGGCCCAGCGCGCCGACCAGCGCGCCCGTCGCCGAGAGCAGCCGGTACTCGCCCGCGCGCAGCTCGCTGCGCGCCGTGGCGAGCGAGGCGCGGGCCTGGAACAGCTCGTTCTCGATGTTGAGCAGGTCGAGCAGGCTCCTGCGGCCGAGCTCGAACTGGTCGTAGTAGAGCGCGCGCACGCGGACCGCCGCGGCGACGTGCTGCTCGAGGTACGCGAGCGAGGCGCGCGCCGTGGTGACGCCGATCCAGGCGGTGGCCGCCGCATCCAGCGCCGCGCGCCGCGCCGCCTCGAGTTGCGCGTGCAGCACGTTCTCCCGTTCGGCGAGCTCGCGCACCCGCGCCGTGTCGCCCCCGCCGCGGTACAGGTTGTAGCGCAGCACCACCAGGGCGGTGAGGTCGTTGTTGTGGCCGCGGAAGCCGTCGAGGTTGCGGTTCCAGGTGGCGCCCAGCTCCGCGTCCACGCGCGGCGTCCGCGGCGAGCCGGCGCTGCGCGTCTGCGCGCGCGCGGCCTCCAGCTCGG
>CAZOWR010000208.1:0-5299 GCA_964583645.1 uncultured Enterobacteriaceae bacterium | reverse complement strand
CTCGGCGACCAGGACGCGATCGAGTACATGTGCCGGCGCGCCAACGAGGTGGTGGTCGAGCTCGAGCACATGGGCATGCCCTTCGACCGGCTGGAGAACGGCAGGATCTACCAGCGGCCGTTCGGCGGCCACACCCAGGGCTACGGCAGCGCGAAGATGGCGATGCGCGCCTGCGCCGCCGCCGACCGCACCGGGCACGCCATGCTGCACACGCTCTACCAGCAGAACGTGCGCGCCAACACCCAGTTCTTCGTCGAGTGGATGGCGCTCGACCTGGTGCGCGATCCGCAGGACGGCGCGGTGCTCGGCGTCACCGCGCTCGAGATGGAGAGCGGCGAGGTGACGCTGTTCCAGGCCAAGGCGATCCTGTTCGCCACCGGCGGCTCCGGAAGGATGTTCTTCAGCTCGACCAATGCCTTCATCAACACGGGCGACGGCCTGGGCATGGCGGCGCGCGCCGGCATCCCGCTCGAGGACATGGAGTTCTACCAGTTCCATCCCACCGGCGTGTACGGCGCGGGCATCCTCATCACCGAGGGCGTGCGCGGCGAGGGCGGCTACCTGCTGAACAAGGACGGCGAGCGCTTCATGGAGCGCTATGCGCCGAACGCCAAGGACCTCGCCAGCCGCGACGTGGTCTCGCGCGCCATGACCACCGAGATCAAGGAGGGCCGCGGCTGCGGGCCGGATGCCGACCATGTGATGCTCAAGCTCGATCACCTCGGCCCGGAGGTGATCAACCAGCGCCTGCCCGGGATCCGCGAGATCGCGATCAAGTTCGCCAACGCCGACCCGGTGCGCGAGCCGATCCCGGTGGTGCCGACCGCCCACTACCAGATGGGCGGCATCCCGACCCGGTACACCGGCCAGGTGGTGGCTCCCGAGGGCCACAACATGGAGAGCATCGTCCCCGGCTTCTACGCCGCGGGCGAGTGCTCCTGCGTGTCGGTCCACGGCGGCAACCGTCTGGGCTGCAACTCGCTGCTCGACCTGCTGGTCTTCGGCAAGGCCTCGGGCGAGCAGGTGATCAAGGACATCCGCGCGCTGCCGAGCCCGCACCGCAGCCTGCCCAGGGACGCCGGCGAGCCGACGCGCTCGCGGCTTGCGCGCCTCGAGGCGAACGCCGCGGGCGAGCGCGTGGCCGACGTGCTGAACGACCTGCGCCGCACGATGCAGGCGCATTGCGGCGTGTTCCGCTTTCCCGAGGACCTGGTCAGGGGCGTCGAGAAGATGAAGACCATCGCCGACCGGTCGCTGCGCACCTTCATCCAGGACAAGTCGAGGGTCTTCAACACCGCGCGCATCGAGGCGCTCGAGCTCGACAACCTGGTGGAGGCGGCGCTCGCGACCATCGTCTCGGCCGAGGCGCGCAAGGAGAGCCGGGGGGCGCAGGCGCGCGCCGACTACCCCGGGCGCGACGACAAGAACTGGCTCAGGCACACGCTGTGGTACAAGGAAGGCAACCGCCTCGCCTACAAGCCGGTCCACCTCAGGCCCATGACTGTGGACACCTTCGAGCCCAAGGTCAGGACCTACTAGCCCGAAGGCCGCCCCACGATGAAGCTGTCCATCTACCGCTACGACCCCGCCAAGGACGCGGCGCCGCGCATGCAGGACTACGAGGTCGAGCTGGAGCATTCGGACCGAATGCTGCTCGACGCCCTGGTCAAGGTGAAGGCGCAGGACGACTCGCTCGCCTTCCGGCGCTCCTGCCGCGAGGGCGTGTGCGGCTCGGACGCGATCAACATCAACGGCAAGAACGGGCTGGCCTGCGTCACCAAGGTCGTGGACCTGCCCGGGCAGGTGACGCTGCGGCCGCTCCCCGGGCTGCCGGTGATCCGCGACCTGATCGTGGACCTGACGCAGTTCTTCAAGCAGTACCACTCGATCCGGCCCTACGTGATCAACCACGAGGCGCCGCCCGAGCGCGAGCGGCTGCAGTCGCCCGAGGAGCGCGAGGCGCTGAACGGGCTGTACGAGTGCATCCTGTGCGCCTGCTGCTCGACCTCCTGCCCCTCGTTCTGGTGGAACCCGGACAAGTTCGTCGGCCCGGCGGGGCTGCTGCAGGCCTACCGCTTCATCGCCGACACGCGAGACCAGGCCACCGGCGAGCGCCTCGACAACCTCGAGGACCCGTACCGGCTGTTCCGCTGCCACAGCATCATGAACTGCGTCGACGCCTGTCCGAAGAACCTGAACCCGACGCGCGCGATCGGCAAGATCAAGGAGCTGATGGTGCGGCGCGCGGTCTGAGCCGCGGCGGCAACGGGATGGAACGCGTCGAGCGCGAGCGCCTGAAGTGGAAGTGCCGCCGGGGGCTGCTGGAGCTGGACCTGGTGCTCGAGCGCTACCTGGGCGCCCACCCCGGTGACGGGGCGCTGGCCGAGCTGCTCGATCTTCCGGACAATGACCTCTGGGAGATCGTCTGCGGGCGCAGCGAGCGCTACGACGAGCGGCACCGCGCGATCGTGCAGCGGCTGCGCTCCTGCTGAGAGGGGAACCCCATGGACAAGAAAGCCACCCTGACCCTGCCCGACGGCAAGTCGATCGAGTTCCCGGTGATGCCGGGCACGATCGGACCGGAAGTGGTGGACATCCGCGCGCTGTACGGCAAGACCGGGGTCTTCACCTACGACCCGGGGTTCCTCTCCACCGCGAGCTGCAATTCCAGCATCACCTACATCGACGGCGACAAGGGCGTGCTGCTGTACCGCGGCTACCCGATCGAGCAGCTGGCCCAGCACTGCGACTTCCTGGAGGTGTGCTACCTGCTGCTGTACGGCGAGCTGCCCAACCAGAAGCAGAAGGACGAGTTCGTCTGGACGGTGATCCACCACTCGATGGTGCACGAGCAGCTGGCGCGCCTGTACCAGGGGTTCCGCCGCGACGCGCACCCGATGGCGGTGATGGTGGGGGTGGTGGGGGCGCTCTCGGCCTTCTACCACGACGCCCTCGACATCAACAACCCCGAGCACCGCTCGATCTGCGCCTTCCGCCTCATCGCCAAGATGCCGACCATCGTGGCGATGTCGTATAAGTACTCGCTCGGCCAGCCGTTCATGTACCCGAACAACGCGCTGTCCTACACCGCCAACTTCATGCGCATGATGTTCGCGGTACCGGCGGAGGAGTTCAAGGTCAACGACGTGCTGGTGCGGGCCATGGACCGGATCTTCATCCTGCACGCCGACCACGAGCAGAACGCCTCGACCTCGACGGTGCGCCTGTCGGGCTCCTCGGGCGCCAATCCCTACGCCTGCATCGCCGCCGGCATCGCCTGCCTCTGGGGGCCGGCGCACGGCGGCGCCAACGAGGCCTGCCTCGAGATGCTCGAGGAGATCGGCGACGCCTCGAAGGTCGGCGAGTTCATCAAGAAGGTGAAGGACAAGCACTCCGGGGTGCGGCTGATGGGGTTCGGGCACCGCGTCTACAAGAACTACGACCCGCGCGCCAAGCTCATGCGCGAGACCTGCCACGAGGTGCTGAACGAGCTCGGCCTGCACAACGACCGCCTGTTCAAGCTGGCCCTCGCCCTGGAGAAGGTGGCGCTGGAGGACGACTACTTCGTGCAGCGCAAGCTCTACCCCAACGTCGACTTCTACTCCGGCATCGTGCAGCGCGCCCTGGGCATCCCGGTGGCGATGTTCACCTGCATCTTCTCGCTGGCGCGCACCGTGGGCTGGATCGCGCAGTGGCAGGAGATGATCGCCGACCCGGAGTACAAGATCGGGCGGCCGCGCCAGCTCTACAAGGGCGCGACCCAGCGCGACGTCGTGCCCATCGCCCGGCGCTAGAGACGGGAGCGCCGCCATGATGAAGCAGCTCCTGGAGAACTCCTACCTCTTCGGCGGCAACGCGCCCTACGTCGAGGAGCTCTACGAGGCCTGGCTCGCGGACCCGGGGGCGGTGGCGCCGGCCTGGCGCGAGTACTTCGAGCGGCTGCAGCTGGCGGGGGGCGCCTCGGCCAAGGACGTCGCGCATGCGCCGGTCATCGAATCCTTCGCGCAGCGCGCCAAGGCGGGCGTGGCGGCGCGGCCTGCGCACGCGGGCCTCGACCGCAAGCAGGTCTCGGTGATCCAGCTGGTGGCCGAGTACCGCTTCCGGGGATGCCTGCTCGCCGACCTCGATCCGCTCAAGCGGCAGCCCAAGCCGCAGATCGCCGAGCTCGAGCCCGCCTACTACGATCTCACCGAGGCCGACATGGACTCGGTGTTCAACACCGGCTCCTTCATCGGCCCGGAGCAGGCCAGCCTGCGCGAGATCATCCGCGGCCTGCAGGAGACGTACTGCGGGACGCTCGCGGTGGAGTACATGTACCTCTCCAGCCGCGCAGAGAAGAAGTGGATCCAGGAGCGGCTCGAGCCGATCCGCTCCAAGCCCTCCTTCGCGCCGGACTACAAGAAGCACATCCTCGAGCGCCTCACCGCCGCCGAGGGCCTCGAGCGGTACCTGCACACGCGCTACGTCGGGCAGAAGCGCTTCTCGCTGGAGGGCGGCGACGCGCTGATCCCGGTGCTCGACAACCTGCTGCAGCGCGCGGGCGCCGCGGGCGTGCAGGAGCTGGTGATCGGCATGGCGCACCGCGGCCGGCTCAACGTGCTCGTCAACACCCTGGGCAAGATGCCGAAGGACCTGTTCTCGGAGTTCGAGGGCAAGCATGCCGACGACCTGATGGCCGGCGACGTCAAGTACCACCAGGGCTTCTCCTCGGACATCAACACCCCGGGCGGGCCGATGCACCTGACGCTCGCCTTCAATCCCTCGCACCTGGAGATCGTCAACCCGGTGGTCGAGGGGTCGGTGCGCGCCCGCCAGCACCGGCGCAAGGACCGCAACGGCTCGCAGGTGCTGCCGGTGCTGATCCACGGCGACGCCGCGGTGGCCGGGCAGGGCGTGGTGATGGAGACGCTCAACCTCGCGCAGACGCGCGGCTACGGGACGGGCGGCACGGTGCACATCGTGGTGAACAACCAGATCGGCTTCACCACCTCGGACCCGCGCGACAGCCGCTCGACGCTCTACTGCACCGACGTGATGAAGATGATCGAGGCGCCGCTCTTCCACGTCAACGGCGACGATCCCGAGGCCTGCGTCATGGCGATCGAGATCGCCATGGATTACCGCGCGCAGTTCAAGAAGGACGTGGTGGTGGACATCGTCTGCTTTCGCAAGCTCGGCCACAACGAGCAGGACGAGCCGATGGTGACCCAGCCGCTCATGTACAAGATCATCAACACGCACCCCGGCACGCGCAAGCTCTACGCCGACCGGCTCGCCGCGCAGGGCGTGATCGCGGCGG
>CAZOWR010000207.1:0-5306 GCA_964583645.1 uncultured Enterobacteriaceae bacterium | reverse complement strand
CGCCCTTCTTGAGGAAGGTGTAGTTGTTGAACTGGATGTCGCGCGCCTGCAGGTCGGATTCGCCCGCACCGGCCTTGGCGGCGATGAGCTTGCCCTCGACCACCGCCATCACCACCCGGTCGACGTAGGGCAGCTGCCGGCCGGCCTCGTCGACGCGGTGGAAGTACGGGTTGCGCAGCGCGACGAAACGGTCGGCGGGCGGGCGCGTGGTGTTCATCCAGGGCTGCAGCGTCGGCAGCCTCGGGTTGTCGAACTGGTACAGGTTGTCCTCGCGGTTGTGCACCGCGGCCCAGCCGCGCTTGGCGGCCGCCGCGGTCTCGGCCGCCTTCTTGTTGTACTTCTTGTGGAACTGCTTCAGGTAGTGCGCCGGCCGGTAGATGAAGAGCGGCGACGCCCCGGCGAGCCGCGGCAGGAAGTCCGGGTTGGGCTTCGACCAGCTGTAGCGCACCGTCAGCGGGTCGGGAAACTCGAGCTTGGGCGCCTCGCCGTCCACCAGCAGGTCGCTCGGCGGGCCGGCGGGGCTGAGCTCCCTGTCGTTGGCCACGTCCTCCCAGAAGTAGCGGAAGTCCTCCACGGTGAAGGGATGGCCGTCGGACCAGCGGTGACCCTTGCGCAGCTTCAGGGTGAACACGCGGTCCCCCTTCGCCTGCACGCTCTCCAGGAGGTCGGGCACGAGGTTGAAGTCGCGGTCGTAGCCCACCAGGCGCGCGTAGCCGTACACCACCAGCAGGCGCACGTCCCGGCTGCGGCCGATCAGCATGTTGAGGGTGCCGCCGTGCCTGCCGGCTTGCGCCCCGGCCGGGAGCTTTGCCACGAGCGGCGGCTCGGGCAGGCGCTGGGCGACGGGTGGGAGCCTGCCCGCCTTGACCTCCTCGGCGAGCGCTGGCGGCTCGACGAAGCTCTTCTGGGCGCAGACGGTAAGCGGCGCTCCGGCCGCGAGGGCGATGCAGCAGGCGATGGTCCTTTTCATGCTCTGAGCTCCCTTGAATCCGCGGCCGCGTGCGCCCGGACGAAATGGTCGTTGCCGAGCGCGATCATCCCGGGGCGCGCGCTGCCGTCGAGCCGGAAGGGCATCGGCCAGGCCCCCGGGTCGGAGGCCTTGCCCTCCATGAGGGCGGCAAAATCGAGCCGGCGCTCCAGATCCGGCTCGGGTACCGCGGCGAGCAGCGCCCGCGTGTACGGATGCACGGGATTGCGGAACAGCGCATCGAAGGGCGCGACCTCGACCACGCGCCCGGCGCACATGACGGCGATGCGGTCGGCGAGGTAGTGCACCACGGCGAGATTGTGCGAGATGAAGATGTAGGTCAGGTGAAGCGCGTCCTTGAGGTCGAGCAGCAGGTTGAGCACCTGGGCCTGGACCGAGACGTCGAGCGCCGAGACCGGCTCGTCCAGGATCAGCAGCTCGGGCCCCAGCGCGAGCGCGCGCGCGATGCCGATCCTCTGGCGCTGCCCGCCCGAGAAGCTGTGCGGGTAGCGCCGCAGGTGGCGCACGTCCAGGCCGACGAGCGACATGAGCTCTTTTACGCGCGCGAAGCGCTCCTCGGGATCGCCGATGCCGTGGATGACCAGCGGCTCGGCGACGATGTCGTGCACCGTCATGCGCGGGTTGAGCGAGCCGAACGGGTCCTGGAACACGAACTGCACCTTGCGCCGGTAGGCGAACAGGTCCGTGCCCGCGAGCGAGAGCACGTCGCGCGGCTGCCCGCGGTCGTTGTAGACGATCTCGCCGGCATCCGGCGTCACCGAGCGCAGGATCATCTTGGCGGTGGTGGTCTTGCCGCAGCCCGACTCCCCGACCAGCCCGAGGCATTCGCCGGCGTGGACGTGAAAGCTCACGTCGTCCACGGCGCGCACCTCGCCCGCGAGCTTGCGCCCGAGGAGCGAGGTCCTGCGCGTCTGGAAGCGCTTCGTCAGGCCGCGCACCGCGAGCAGGGGGTCGCCGCCCTCGTGCGCGGCGTGGGGATGCGCCTCGCCCGAGATCAGGTGATCGGTCGCGGCCTGCGCCTCGCGGATCGGCGTCAGGCGCTCGCCCGGCGCCATGTTGAAGCGCGGCACCGCGCGCATCAGCGCCTTCAGGTACGGATGGCGCGGGTCGCGGAACAGGTCCTCGATCGCGCCCGACTCCACCACGCGGCCGCGGTACATGACCACGACCTCGTCGGCCATGTTGGCGACGATGCCCAGGTCGTGCGTGATGATCAGCATCGCCATGCGGAACTCGGCCTGCAGCGCCTGCACCAGCTGCAGGATCTGGGCCTGGATGGTGACGTCGAGCGCCGTGGTCGGCTCATCCGCAATCAGCAGCGCCGGCCGGCACACCAGCGCCATCGCGATCATGGCGCGCTGGCGCAAGCCCCCGGAGAGCTCGAAGGGGTAGGTGTGCCCGGCCTTCACCGGGTCGGGAAAGCCGACCCGCCGCAGCATGTCGACGACGGCGTCGCGGCGCTCGGCGCGGCCCATCGCGCCGCGGTGCAGCGCGAGCGCCTCGCCGATCTGGTTGCCGATGGTGTGCAGGGGCGAGAGCGCCGTCATCGGCTCCTGGAAGATGATCGAGATGCGCCCGCCGCGGATCGCGCGCGCCTCGGCGCCGTCCGGGTCCAGGCGCGCGATGTCCGTCACGCGCCCTCCCGCCTCGGGGTCGGCGAAGCGGATCTCGCCGGACACGATGCGCGCGACCGTCGGCAGGATGCTCATGATCGCCTGCGCGACCATGGTCTTGCCCGAGCCCGACTCGCCCACCAGCGCCACGGTGCGCCCTTGAACGATGCGCAACGAGACGCCGTCCACGGCCTTGACCGTGCCCGCGTCCACGTCGAGGTGCACGCGCAGGTCGCGCACCTGCAGCAGGTCGGCCATCAGCGCCCCAGCGCCTCGAGATTGGCGCGCGTCGCCGCGTCGAGCTCCAGCCCGCGCGCCGCCGCCTGCGACTGCGCCGCGCGCGCGATCTCCGCGAAGCCCTCGATGTCCGAGTCGACGCGGATCGCGCGTCGCGGACCGCGCAGCCTGAGCTGCATCCATCCCTCCTCCCGGTCGCCGCGCGTGGAGAAGTAATCGAGCCGCAGCGCGCGCAGCTGCGCCCAGCGGATGTCGGCACCGGAGAGCCCCCGGCTGCTGATTCCGGCGTCGTCCAGCTCGATGCGGGTCAATTGCCGGCAGACCGTGCGCGCGAAGTATACGAGGAATAGCGCCGCGGCCGCACCGAGCGTCCAGCGCACCGCGGCCGCCGGCTCGAGCAGCGCGATCGGCCCGAGCGAGGCGGCGAGCCCCACCGCCGAGCGCGCGTAGTCCGCACCGAGCGCTCTTCCAGGATAGCGAAAGCGGCGGCTCACGCGAGGAGCTCCGCGGCGTCGCGCCAGCGCACTCCCGGCGCCGCCCGCGTGCGCTCAAACAAACGTTCGAGGAAACTCCACGCCGCAGCGTCGTGGCAGGCGTGGTGCGTGAGCCAGCCGGTGGGCTCCGCGGCGTCGGCGGCGCCGGTGCGGCGTGCTGCAAGATGGTGCACGGCGAGCCCCAGCGCCGCCGCCTCCCCGACGAAGCCCCGGCCCGCGCGCCAGGCGACGAGATCCACGTGGGTATTGACCTCGCGCAGCCCCGGGGTCGGCTCGGCGGAGCGCCGCGCGCCGTAGCGGCTGAGGCCGCTGAACCCGGCTGCAGCAAGCTGCGGCACGAGTCCCGGAGCGATGCGGTTCCACGGCGGCGCGAGCGCGGCGAGCGTGCGCGCCCCGGCGAGCCGCTCGAGCCGCGCGCGCGCTGCGGCCAGGCGCTCGAGCGCCTGCGCCGCAGGCTCCGAGGCGGGATACTCGGTCTTCTTCTCGCCGGCCGCCGCGCGATCGACGTGATCGGCGCCGTGCACCAGCAGGCGCACGGACGGGCTCAAGCCGGCGAGCCACTGCGGCTGCGCCGCCAGCGGCACCACGGCGAGCGCGAGCGGCACCCCGGCGCGTGTCGCCAGCGCGAGCAGCCGCTCGAGCGCGGGCGTGGCGCGGCAAGCGTCGTCGTCGCGCCACCAGAACTCCACCTCGCGGCCGGCATCGCGCCAGCGCGCGAGCTCCTCGTCGAGCGTGCGCCAGGGCGCTAGCACGGCCGCCCCGCAGCCCAGCCCGCGACGAGCATCGCGCTGCGCTCGGCACCCCCGAGATCGACCGCCCCCGCGGGGGGGCGCGGCGCGGCAGCCGCGCGGTCGATCGCGGCCGCAAGCGCCTCCGGCGTCGCGTCACGCGCGTGCAGCACGGACAGCAGCCCGCGCTCGGCAAGCAGCCGCGCGCGCAGCGCCTGCTCCGTCTCGCCGCCCTCGGCGAAGGGCACCACCACCGCGCGCGCGCGCGCCTGCAGGACCTCCATCAGGGTGTTGTAGCCGGCCTGGCTGACGGAGACCGCGCAGTGCTTCAGGCGAGACGCAAGATCCTCCCGAAATCGCTCCACCACGATGCCCTCTTCAGCCTCCCCCGCCAGCTTCGTCAGCGCCTCGAGCTCCTCCGGCTTCGCGTTCACGCCCGTCAGCACGCGCCAAGCGCGGTCCTTCAGCGCCGACGATCCTCTCGCTCGAATCGCCGCCTCCAGCAATCGCGCGCCCACGGCGCCGCCTCCGGCGGAGACCAGCACTTCGCCCGCGCCGGAGGTTTCGCCTCGCGATGAAGCCGCGAGGCGATCTGTTATGAAACCCGTGTAGTGGAGGCGCTCGCGGATCCTGTCCGCATGTCGAAAGGTTTCCTCGAACCTGACCATCGCGGGATCCGAGTGCACCAGCACACGGTCGAAGTAGCGCTCGAAGGTCTCGAGCATCGCGTCCTGCTTCTCCGGGTCCTTCTGCCCGCCGCCGAGGATGTCGCGCACCGAGCACACGATCAGCGGCCGGCGCGCGGCGGCGCGCGCCTCCTCGAGCAGCGGCACCAGCTCGAAGCGCATCTGCCGCCGGCCGAAGGGAAACAGCTCCACGAGCAGCACCTGGGGATCGGCCGCGCGCCAGGCGCCGAGCAGCGCCGCGCGGCGGCGCTCGCGCCAGGGCTCGTCGACCGGGCGACCCTCGGCGTCGAGCAGTGTGCGGAAGGTCAGGTCCGCCGCGCTTGCCGCCGGCAGCTGCTCCAAGCGCACGTCCTCGAGCGCGAGGCCCGGTGCCGGCATGCCGCCGCTTGCGAAGGTCACGTCGAGCCCGGCCCGCGCCAGCGCGCGCGCGAGCGTCGCGGCCCGCTTCAGATGGCCTACGACGAGCAGGTGCTGAACGTACAGGAAGACGCGCTTGCGGCTCAAAGCGCTCTTGCCGGATGCCGCGCGAGGCGCGCGAGCGCATCGCCCAGGCGTGCGGC
>CAZOWR010000206.1:0-5348 GCA_964583645.1 uncultured Enterobacteriaceae bacterium | reverse complement strand
CGCACGCGCCCTCGCCCGGGCGGTGGGAACGCGTCGGCTTCTGGCGCAATCTCGCGCTGGCGGCGAGCGGCATGGCGGCGACGCTGCTCGCCGCGCTCGCGCTGTGGGCACCGCAGCCGCCTCCCCCGGCGCCCGCGCCGGTCGCGATGCGCCTGCCCTCGAGCGAGATCCCGCCCTCCTACCTCGCGGTGCTCTCGGATTCGAAGACGCAGCGGCCCGTACTGCTGGTTTCGGCGGGCCGCGACTCCACGGCGCTCTGGGTGAAGACGCTCGAGCCCGCGCTGCACGCCCCGGGCCGCAGCCTGGAGCTGTGGGCGGTACCGGCCTCCGGCCCGCCGCGCTCGCTCGGCGTGGTCGCGGACGAGCCGAAAGCGATGCTGACGCTCGCCGCCGCGGCCGAGCGCTCGCTCGCCGACGTGCCCGCGCTCGCCGTGAGCCTCGAGCCCGCGGGCGGCTCGCCGAGCGGCGCGCCGACCGGGCCGATTCTCGCCAGCGGCCCCTGCGTAAAATACTGGTAGATGCCTGCCAGGCCGCCCGCCGTCCGGGCGCTGGTCTTCGACGTCTTCGGCACGGTCGTGGACTGGCGCGGCTCGATCATCCGCGAGGGCGCGAAGCTCGGGCGCGCCCGGGGCCTGCGCGTCGACTGGGCGGCGTTCGCCGACGCCTGGCGCGCGGGCTACCGGCCGGCGATGGCGCGGGTGCGCTCGGGCGAGCTTCCCTGGACCACGATCGACGCGCTGCACCGCATGATCCTCGAGGGGCTGCTCGAGCGCTTCGGCCTGCGCGGGCTCGAGCCGGGGGAGATCGAGCATCTCAACCGGGTCTGGCACCGACTGCGGCCTTGGCCGGACGCGCGCGCAGGGCTCGCGCGCCTGAAGCGCCGCTACACGCTCGCCACGCTCTCCAACGGCAACATGGCGCTGCTCGTCGACATGGCGAAGCGCGCGCGCCTGCCCTGGGACTGCGTGCTCTCGGCGGAGCTCTTCCGGCACTACAAGCCGGACCCCGAGGCCTACCTGGGCGCCGCCGCGCTGCTGGGCCTCGAGCCGCGCGAGGTGATGATGGTCGCCGCTCACAAGGACGACCTGCGCGCGGCTCAAGGCTGCGGGCTGCGCGCGGCGTTCGTGCGCCGGCCGCTCGAGCACGGCCCCGGCGCGCCCACCGACCTGCGGCCGGAGCGTGCCTTCGACGTCAACGCGGCCGATTTCCTCGACCTCGCGCGCCGCATGGCGCGTGCCCCGGCATGAGCGAGCTCGAGCCCGGCGCCTTGCGCCATCGCGTGCTCATCGTCGACGACGAGGAATCGACGCGGCTGCTGCTCGCGCGCATCCTCAGCGCCGCGCTCGGCGTGGAGGTGACGCTCGCGGGCACCTGCGAGGAGGCGCTGCGGCTCGCCGGAAACTACGCCTACGACGCGATCCTGCTCGACCTGCTCATGCCGGGGGTGGGCGGGGAGGAGGTGCTGAAGGAGCTGCGCGCCTCCTCGCCCAACACCGCCACGCCGGTGATCATCGTCTCCGTGCTGGCGGACGAGGAAACGCGCGGGCGCTGCATGGCGGCGGGCGCCAACGCCTATCTCGTCAAGCCGGTGGAGCGCGGCCGGCTCGCCGAGACGGTGCGCGCGCAGATCGAAGGCCGCCGCAAGCCGAAATCCTCGAGGAGATGAGCATGGCCGAGATCTGCATCGAGAACGTCGAGGCACTGGGCAAGCCGCTCGGCCAGTACTCGCACCTGGCGCGGGTGAGCAACGCGCGCGAGACGCTGTATATCGCCGGCATGGTCTCCCCGGGCGAGGACTTTGACGCCCAGTGCTCTGGGGCGTTCCGCTGCCTGGAGGCAGCGCTCAAGGCAGCCGGGGGCGGCTGGGGCAACGTGGTGCAGTTCACCACCTACCTGGTGCACTCGCAGGACATCGCGAAATTCATGGCCTGGCGGCTGCGGGAATTCCCACGCTTGTTCCCGGACGGGAAGTATCCGCCCAACACCCTGCTCGTCATCGACCGGCTGGTGCAGGAGCAGTTCCTGATCGAAGTCCAGACGATCGCCGCCCTGTAGGGCCTAGAGCTGCTCCTCGGCGGCGAAGGCCTCCTCGCGCCGCTTGCGCATCGCCGGCGCCGCGATGATCGCGAGCAGCAGCACCGCGGCGAGCAGGAACGAGAACGAGATCGGCTTGTTCACCGGATCGACGAACACGCTCGGGTCGCCGCGCGAGAGCAGCATCGCCCGGCGCAGGTTCTCCTCCATCAGCGGCCCGAGGATGAACCCCAGGATCATGGGCGCGGGCTCGCACTCGAGCTTGACGCAGATGTAGCCGAGCACGCCGAAGAGCGCCATCAGCAGCGCGTCGAACGGGTTGTTCGACAGGCTGTAGACGCCGACGCACATGAACAGCAGGATCGCCGGGTAGAGCATGCGGTAGGGCACGGTGAGCAGCTTGATCCACATGCCGATGAGCGGGAGGTTGAGCACCACCAGCATCAGGTTGCCCACCCACATCGAGGCGATCATGCCCCAGAAGAGCTGCGGCCGCTCGGTCATCACCTGCGGGCCCGGCGCGATGCCCTGGATCATCATGGCGCCGACCATCAGCGCCATCACCGCGTTGCCCGGGATGCCGAGCGTGAGCAGCGGGATGAAGGAAGTCTGCGCGCCGGCGTTGTTGGCCGACTCGGGGGCGGCCACCCCCTCGATCGCGCCCTTGCCGAACTCGTGCGAGTACTTCGAGACCTTCTTCTCCAGCGTGTAGGCGCCGAAGGACGCGAGCAATGCGCCGCCCCCCGGCAGGATGCCCAGCGCCGAGCCGAGCGCGGTGCCGCGCACGATCGGCGCCCAGATGCGTTTCCAGTCCTCGCGGCTCGGGAACAGGTGCTCGACCTTCCTGGTGAACACCTCGCGCGCATCCTTCTGCTCCAGATTGGTCGCGATCTCCGCCAGGCCGAACATGCCCATCGCGACCGTGACGAAGCCGATGCCGTCGGCCAGCTCCGAGATGCCGAAGGCGAAGCGCAGCACGCCCGAGTTGACGTCGGTGCCCACCAGCCCCAGCAGCAGGCCAAGCAGCACCATGGCAATCGCCTTGATGAGCGAGCCATGCGCCAGCACCACTGCCGCGACCAGGCCGAGGACCATGAGCGAGAAGTACTCCGCCGGGCCGAACTTCAGCGCCACCTCGGCGAGCGGCGGCGCGAACATCGCCACCACGAGGGTCGCCACGCAGCCGGCGAAGAACGAGCCGATCGCCGCCGTGGCGAGCGCCGGGCCGGCGCGGCCGCGCCGCGCCATCTGGTAGCCGTCGAGGCAGGTCACGACCGAGGCCGCCTCGCCCGGCAGGTTCACCAGGATCGAGGTGGTCGAGCCGCCGTACTGGGCGCCGTAGTAGATGCCGGCGAGCATGATCAGTGCCCCGATCGGATCGAGGTTGAAGGTGATCGGCAGCAGCATCGCGATGGTCGCGACCGGGCCGACGCCCGGCAGCACGCCGATCAGGGTGCCGAGAATCACGCCGATCAGGCACATCAGCACGTTGAACGGGACCGGGACGCTCATGCCCGCGATGATGAAGGTCTTCAGCTTGAAGACCTCGACGAAGCCGAGGCCCAGGTTGTTGAAGATGCCCTCCACCGGGGGGGCCTATTCGAGGAAGGCCGGCCAGATCGGGAAGGGCAGCGTCAGGCCCTTGACGAACACCAGCACGGAAAATATCGCCAGCGCCACCGAGAGCGCCGCCACCTCCCTGAGCTTGAACTCGTGGCCCCCGAGCGCCCCGACCACCACCAGCAGGATCGAGGCGAGCACCAGGCCGAGCGGCTTGAGCAGGTAGGCGAACACCAGGCACGAGGTGACGATGAAGACCAGGGGCCTCGCCTCCGGCCGCAGGAACAGGGCCGCGGCGGAAAGCAGCACCGCGGCGGCCAGCATGCCGTAGTCAGCGTTTCCGAGAAGCGCCTTGCTCGCCCAGCCGAGCACCGCGAACAGCGCCACCGCGATGACGAAGTCGCCGATGCCGAAGGCCATGCGCACGGTGCTCGCCTCCGCCTTCAGGCGGGAGACGAACGAGCGCACGAAGATGACCAGCCCGAGGACTCCGAGCATGCCGCCGAGCACGGTGGGGAAGTACGCCGGGCCCATGCGCACCGCGCTGCCCATCTGGTAGCTCAGCACCGCGATGAGCGCCATTCCGAAACCGAACCCCATGAACATCAGGCCGGCCCAGAAGTCCTTCTGGTTCCTTATTATCAACCGCCCTCCTTGCGCGCTCCCGCGTGCGGCGCGCAGAGTGTAGCATGGGGTCGTTTTCGTCCCGAGTGAACGCGATGCCGCGCGCGCGCCTGCTGCTGCTTGCCTGCCTCGCGCTGCTGCTGGGCGCGTGCAGCGGCGAGCAGCCGAGGCTGCCGCGCCTCGCGGCGGACGCCGTGGTGCTCGCCTTCGGCGACAGCCTCACCTACGGCACGGGCGCAAGAGAGGAGGAGAGCTACCCGGCGCAGCTCGAGCGCCTGATCGGGCGGCGCGTCGTCGGCGCGGGCGTGCCCGGCGAGGTGAGCGCGACGGGGCTCGCGCGCCTGCCCGCGGCGCTCGAGGAGCATCAGCCGCGGCTGCTGCTGCTCTGCCACGGCGGCAACGACTTCCTGCGCAGGCTTTCCAAAAGCCAGGCGGCCGAAAACCTGCGCGCCATGATCCGCCTGGCGAAGGGCCGCGGCGTCGACGTGCTGCTGATCGGCACGCCGGAGCCCGGGATCACCGTCACACCGCCCGAGTTCTATGCCGAGATCGCCGCGGAGTTCCGCATCCCCTACGAGGGATCGGTCCTCGGCAGCGTGCTACGCGACGCCAGCCTCAAGTCCGACCAGATCCACCCCAACGCGAAGGGCTACCGGATGATCGCGCACAGGGTCAGCGAGGTCCTGCGGCAGGCGGGCGCGCTCTGAGCTCGACGTCGCCCAAGTAGCTCTCGGCGCGCTCGCGCGCGAGATCACGGCAGACCCGACCTCGCCAGACGCGCGTAGTCCCGGGGACGATCGACGTCCCACAGCGTGCGCAGCACCTCGAAGCGCCAGCGCAGCCGCTTGAGGCGCTGGCGCGTCTGCGCCATCACCGCCGGGCCTCCCCAATCCACGCCGCGGAAGATCCGGGCGTCGGCGCGGCGCAGCCCGATCAGCACGTAGCCGCCGTCCTCGGCGGGCGCGAGCACGGCCAGCGAGCGCCCTGCCAGCGCGCGCGCGGCCGCGCGCAGGTCGCGCGGCGCGAGCGCCGGGCAGTCCGCGCCGATGATCACGGCGCCCCGATGCTCGCGCAGGGCGCGCTCGAACGCCGCGTGCATCCGCTGTCCGAGGTCGCCCCGCGCCTGGGCG
>CAZOWR010000205.1:0-5397 GCA_964583645.1 uncultured Enterobacteriaceae bacterium | reverse complement strand
TGGAGCGTCATCTGCTTCTTGCCGAGCTTCTTCATGAGCGCGGCCTTCTCCTCGACCACGATCAGCTCGCCCTTGTGGATCACGCCGATGCGGTCGGCCATCTCCTCGGCCTCGTCGATGTAGTGCGTGGTGAGGATGACGGTGACCCCGCTCGCGCGCAGGCGGCGCACCAGCGCCCACATGTCGCGGCGCAGCTCCACGTCCACGCCCGCGGTGGGCTCGTCCAGGAACAGGATCTCCGGCTCGTGCGCCAGCGCCTTGGCGATCAGCACCCGGCGCTTCATGCCGCCCGAGAGCGTGCGGATCCTGTCGTCGCGCCGCTCCCAGAGCGACAGGTCGCGCAGCACCCGCTCGAGGTGCGCGTCGTCGGGCGCGCGGCCGAACAGGCCGCGGCTGAAGCGCACCGTGCCCCACACCGTCTCGAAGGTGTCGGTGGTCAGCTCCTGCGGCACGAGCCCGATCTTGGAGCGCGTCACGCGGTACTCCCGGAGGACGTCGTGGCCGCAGGCGAGCACCGTGCCGCCCGAGGGCGTGACGATGCCGCAGACGATGCTGATCAAGGTCGTCTTGCCGGCGCCGTTGGGACCGAGCAGCGCGAAGATCTCGCCGCGCCGGATCTCGAGGTCGACGCCGCTAAGCGCGCGGAGGCCCGAGGCGTAGGTCTTGGTGAGCTTCGAGATGGCGATGGCTGCGGGCGGCATGCTCCGCATTATCGCGCCCGGCCGCGAGCAGCGACGCGAGGCATCTCAGCCGCCGCACCAGGCGCAGGAGCTCGAGCGGCCCGGCGTTCGCCGAGGGCCGCGCGGCGCGCGGTCTATCCATCGGCGGCGACGATCGCGTCGACCTTGTCGGGGTAGAAGGCGAGCGCGTCCCTGATCGCGCGCATCTCGTCGTACGGCTGCTCGTAGCTCCACGCGGCGTTCTCCGGTCCGTCCTCGAGGGAAAAATACGACGCTTCGCCCTTGAAGGGGCAGTACGTGCGGTGGCCCGTGCGCGCGAGGCGCTCCATCCTCACGTCCTTGCGCGGGATGTAGTAGACGATCGGCGCCACGGTGCTTCCCTCCATCGCCTCCTCCATCTGCACCGCGTCCCTCGTGTCGGCGATGACCTCGCCCCTGTACGTCACCCGCACGCGCACGCCCGCGGGCTTCACGCCGATGCGGTGGCCGGGATGGCTGCGGTAGCCCGGCGCGCTGCCGCTCGGCGCGCTCATGGCCGCTTGCTCTTCCAGAGCCCCATCATGCGGCCCTCGGGATCGGTGAACAGCGCGAACTTGCCCATGCCGGGCACCTTCTGCTGTCGACCTTGATCCTGCCGCCGGCCTTGAGCACCTTCTTCCGGTACGCGGCGAGATCGTCCACCGCGATGTAGAACAGCATGTTGCCGGGCCACGGCCCCTTGCGCTCCGGCTTCAGGATGCCGCCGTTGATGCCGCCCTCGCCGCCGGTCTCCACGACGCGGTAGTTCATCTCGGGGACGTGCTTCACCTTCCAGCCGAAGATCCTGGCGTAGAACTTCGAGACCTTCGCCGGATCCTTCGACATCAGCTCCCAGTGAACGACAGGGTTACCCATGACCGTCTCCTTTCGAGTTCGTTCTAGAGGTGCCGGATTTCGGCTGGCGTCACCTTGAAGTCGTCGTGCAGCATGTCGAAGTACTTGAGCGGCGCGTCGATCAGCTCCTGCGGCTCTACCCCGTCGAGGCAGTTCACACGGACGGCGTGGAAGCGGTTGCCCTTGCCGTCGGCGCCGTGCGCGAACGGCCGCACGCCGCAGCGCGTGCAGAACATGTGGTGGATGATCCGCCGGCCGAACTGGTAGTCGCGCAGCTCCTGCTCCCCGTGCAGCAGGCGGAACTCGCTCGAGGGGATGAACGCCATCCAGGCGCGCGACTTCAGGCAGATCGAGCAGTTGCACTTCGCGGTGCCCTGCGCGAGGTCGATGTCGGCCTCGAAGCGCACCGCGCCGCAGTGGCAGCTTCCCTGGTAGGACTTCTTCACGCCGCCGCCCGCTCCGGCGCCGCGAGGTCGAGCTTCTTCAGGTCTTACCTTCTGCACGGCGATTCTCCTTTCAGCGATCAGCCTGCCGCCAGGTACTCGACCAGGTAGTCGAGCGTCCCGGTCCAGCCCTGCTTCATGCTCTCGCGTCCGTCCTCGAAAGTCTGGCGCTCGAGGTCGGTCGCGTCGATCGGGATCCAGCGCACGGTGACCCTGGTCCTCGGCCCCCGGTCCTCGAACTCCACGGTGGAGAGCATCTCGCGCGGCCAGGTCGGGCTCATGGGGTGGACCGTGATACCGGCCTGCGGATCGGAGAACGACACCACGAAGACGAGCTTCTCGGGCCTCGCGATCTCGCGGATCACCCACCTCCCCCACATGTCCTGGCCGTCGGGCGTGCGCAGGCAGTAGTGGAACAACCCGCCCACGCGCAGCTCCAGCTGGCACGAGGTCATGCTGAAGCCTTTCGGCGCGAACCATGCCTTCAGGCGCTCGGCCTCGGTCCACGCCTGCCACACGCGCTCGCGCGGCGCCTCGAACACGCGCTCGATGACGAACTCCTTCATCGCTTCACCATCACCCTGAACCCGCCCCAGAACATGCGCCGGCCGTCGAAGGGCATCGTCTTCGGGTCCATCATGGCCTTCAGGCGCGGGTCCTGCATGACCCTGGCGAGCACGCCGTCGCGGTGCCGGCGCGAGCGGTAGACGATGTAGGAGAACCACACCGCCTCGCCGGGCTTCAACTTCACCGCCTGGGGAAAGGAAGTCCACTTGCCCGGCTTGACGTCGTCGGCGACGGACTCGACGTAGTCGAGCGCGCCATGCTCGCGCCAGATCTTGCCGGCCAGCCGCGCCATGCGCAGGTAGGCCTTCAGGTTCTTCTTCGGGATCGGCAGCACGAATCCATCCACGTAGCTCATGATCGCGTCTCTCCTCTCAGGAATTCATCCAGCTTGATGAACGACTCGCTCCAGCCCCGGCGGTGGTTGTCGCGCACCGTGGCGTCGAAGTGCTGCTCGTGCAGGAACACGAGCTCGGTGCCGCCGTCCTTCGCCTCGAGCTGCACCGTGACCAGCGACACCCGCTCGGGGGTGCTGTTGGGCCAGGTCCAGGTGAAGACAAGCTTGCGGTGCGGCACCACCTCGCGGTAGATGCCCTGCACCTCGTGGTCGGTGCCCTTTGGCCCGCCGAACACGATGCGATAGCGCCCGCCTGCGCGCACGTCCAGCTCGGCAAGCGAGACCGGATCGTGACCGCCGGGGCCGAACCAGCGGCTCAGCGCCTGCGGGTCGGTCCACGCCCGCCAGACCTTCTCGGGCGCGACGGGGTAGCTGCGCCTGAGGGTGAGCGAGGGCTTTTCTGCGGTTCGGGCCTGTTCCATGCCTGCAGCTCCTCCTGCTGGTAAAGGTAGCGGGCGAGCGAGTCGAGCTTCTCGCTCCAGAATCTCTCGTAGCGCTGCATCCAGACGGCGGCCTCGCGCATCGGGGCGGCCGCGAGCTCGCAGCTCACCACCCGCCCCTCCTTGTTGCGCTCGATGAGGCCCGCGTTCTCCAGCACCCGCAGGTGCTTCATGAACCCGGGCAGCGACATGCCGTGCGGGGCGGCGAGCTCCGAGACCGCCACGCCGCCGTGCCCGCCGAGCGCCTCGAGCACCCTGCGGCGCGTGGCATCGGCGAGCGCGCTGAAGACGCGGTCGAGGGCCGCCTCGGTATACTGAACCATGTGGTTAAGTGTCGCAGCCCGGGCGCCGCGTGTCAAGCCTTGGCACAATGCCGGCGTGCAGGGCGAGCGCGCCAGGCCCTACGACGGCCTCACCCCGGACGCGGTCCTCGACGCGCTGCAGAGCGCCGGGTGGCGCGGCGACGGGCGGCTGCTCGCGCTGAACAGCTACGAGAACCGCGTCTACCAGGCGAGCCTGGAGGACGGGGGCCACGTGGTGGCGAAGTTCTACCGGCCGCGGCGCTGGAGCGACGCCCAGATCCTCGAGGAGCACGGCTTCGCCGCCGAGCTCGCGGCACGGGAGATCCCCGTCGTCGCGCCGCTCGCCAGAGAGGGACAGACCCTGTTTCGGCACCGCGAGTTCCGCTTCGCCGTGTTTCCGCGCCGCGGCGGCCGGCCGCCCGAGCTGGAGGACCGCAGCGTGCTCGAATGGATCGGCCGGTTCCTCGGCCGCATCCACGCGGCGGGCGCGTCCGCCCCGTTCGCGGCGCGCCCGGCGCTCGATCCGCAGAGCTTCGGCATCGAGCCGCGCGACTGGCTGTCGGCCTCGGGGCTGATCCCGCAGGACCTGAGGGCGGTGTGGGCGGGCGTGGCGCAGGAAGCGCTGCAGCGCGTGCAAGCGGCGTTCGAGCTGGGGGATCGCCCCGGCCAGCTTCGCCTGCACGGCGACTGCCATGCCGGCAACATCCTCTGGACCGACGCCGGACCCCACTTCGTGGACCTGGACGACGCGCGCACGGGGCCGGCGGTGCAGGACCTGTGGATGCTGCTCCCCGGGGAACGCCTGCCGGCGCAGCGCTGCCTCGCCGCGTTGCTCGAGGGCTACCGGCGCTTCCACGACTTCGACCCCGCCGAGCTGCGCCTGGTAGAGCCGCTCAGGACGCTGCGGCTGCTGCACTACTCGGCCTGGATCGCGCGGCGCTGGGAGGACCCGGCGTTCCCCGCGGCGTTTCCCTGGTTCGGCACGCAGCGCTACTGGCAGGACCGGATCCTCGAGCTGCGCGAGCAGTCCGCGGCGATGGACGAAACGCCCCTCGCCGCGGCCTGAAAACACGGGATAATGGCGCCCTTTTTGGCCCGCCCCGCATGATCCTCTTCGCCGCCACGGTCTTCACGAGCGCGTTCCTCCTGTTCCTCGTGCAGCCGATCATCGCCAAGCAGATCCTGCCCTGGTTCGGCGGCAGCGCGGCGGTCTGGACCACCTGCATGGTGTTCTTCCAGCTGGTGCTGCTCGCGGGCTACGCCTACGCCGACTTCGTCAGCCGGCGCCTGGGCCGGCGCGCGCAGGCGCTGCTGCACACGGGGCTGCTCGCCGCGAGCCTCGCCTTCCTGCCGATCGTCGCCGGGGAGTCCTGGAAGCCCGCGCCGGACACCGAGCCGGGCGGCCGCATCCTGCTGCTGCTCGCCGCGACCATCGGCCTGCCCTACTTCCTGCTCTCCAGCACCGGGCCGCTGGTGCAGGCCTGGTTCGCGCGCACGCGGCCGAGCGCCACCGTGTACCGCCTCTTCGCCCTTTCCAACCTCGCCTCGCTGGTGGCGCTCGTCGCCTACCCGCCGGTGATCGAGCCGGCGCTCGAGCTGCGCGCGCAGGCGCTCGGCTGGAGCGCGCTGTACGCGCTCTTCGCGGCGCTGTGCGCGGCTTCCGCCTGGGTGGCGGCGCGCGGCGCCGCGGCCGCGCCC
>CAZOWR010000204.1:0-5434 GCA_964583645.1 uncultured Enterobacteriaceae bacterium | reverse complement strand
CGGGCCGAGAACATCGCGGGCGGGGTGCGGGTGAGCGCGACGCTTGCCGCGGCGGGCGCCGGGCAGTAGATTGGTACTTCAACCGCGAGGCGCTGGACTCGCGGCGCTGCGCGTGGCGCTGGATCTGCCCGACTGAGCTTGGAACACTACGACCTCCTCGTCATCGGCGGCGGCATCAACGGCGCCGGGATCGCGCGCGACGCCGCCGGCCGCGGCCTCTCGGTGGCGCTGGTGGAGCAGGCCGATCTCGCCGCGGCCACCTCGTCCTCCTCCTCGAAGCTGATCCACGGCGGCCTCAGGTACCTCGAGCACTACGAGTTCCGCCTGGTGGCCGAGGCGCTCGCCGAACGCGAGGTACTGCTGCGGGTCGCGGCGCACCTGGTGTGGCCGGCCCGCTTCGTCATGCCGCACGTGCCCGAGCTGCGGCCGCGCTGGATGATCCGCACCGGGCTGTTTCTCTACGACCACCTGGCGCGCCGCGCGAGCCTGCCCGGCTCGCGCGCGGTGCGGCTGGACGAGCCGCCGTACAGCGCGGGCCTGCGGGCGGGATTGCGCCACGGCTTCATCTACTCGGACTGCCGGGTGGACGACGCGCGGCTCGTGATCGCGAACGCGGCGGATGCCCGCGCGCGCGGCGCGCGGGTGCTCACGCGCACGCAGTGCGTGGCGGCGGTGCGCGAGCAGGGTGCCTGGCGCGCCCGGCTCTCGAGCGGCGAGACGCTGCAGGCGCGCGCGATCGTCAACGCCGCGGGACCCTGGGTGAAGCAGGTGCTCAACGAGCGGCTCTCGCAGGCCTCGCGCGACAGCGTGCGCCTGGTGCGCGGCAGCCATATCGTGCTGCCTCGCCTGTATGCCGGAGAGCACGCGTTCATCCTGCAGAACGACGATCGCCGCGTCGTCTTCATGATTCCCTACGGCGACGAGCACACGCTGGTGGGCACGACCGACGTGCCGCAGGAGGCGGCCGACGCGCCGGCGGCGGCGAGCGCCGCCGAGCTCGAGTACCTGTGCCGCGCCGTCAACCGCTACCTCGCGCAGCCGGTGCGGACGCAGGACATCGTCTGGCGCTACGCGGGCGTGCGGCCGCTCTATGACGACGGCTCGGCGGACCCCTCGGCCGTGACGCGCGACTACACGCTGCGGCTCGATGAGGCCGGGGGTGCCGCGCCGGTGCTCTCCGTGTTCGGCGGCAAGATCACCACCTATCGCCGGCTCGCCGAGCAGGCGCTGGAGCGGCTCGCGCGCTGGTTTCCCGGCATGCAGCCCGCCTGGACCGCGCGCGTTCCGCTCCCCGGAAGCGACTTCGGCGGCGCGCCGCGGGTGGAGGCGCGCGACGCCTTTTTCGCCAGCCATCCGCATCTGCCGGAGGCGACCCTGCGCCCGATCTTCCGGCGCCACGGCGCGCTGGCGCAGTCCGTGGTCGGCGACGGCGACCTCGGCGAGGACTACGGCGCCGGGCTCTCGGAGCGCGAGCTGCGCCACTTCGTCGAGCACGAGTGGGCCACCGGCGCCGAGGACGTGCTGTGGCGGCGCACCAAGGCGGGCCTGCTGATGAGCGAGGCGCAGCGGCGCCGCGTCGCCGAGGTGCTGGGCCGGGCATGAGGCCGCTCGCCGAGCTGCGCGCGCCGCAGCGCATCCGCGCGCTGCTCTTCGACCTGGACGACACCTTCACCACCGAAGGCCGGCTCACCGCCGCGGCATTCGGCGCGCTCGAGCGGCTGAAGCGCGCGGGGCTGCGCCTCGTGCCGGTGACCGGGCGCCCGGCGGGCTGGTGCGACCACATCGCGCGCATGTGGCCGGTGGACGCGGTGGTCGGCGAGAACGGGGCCTTCTACTTCTATCACGCCGAGGGCCGGCTGCACCGGGTCTACCAGGACGAGCCCGCGGCGCGCGCCGCAGGCCGGGCGCGGCTGGAAGCGATCGCGCGGCGCATCCTGGCGCAGGTCCCCGGATGCGCGCTCGCCGCCGACCAGCTCTACCGCGAGACCGACCTCGCGATCGACTGGTGCGAGGACGTGCCGGCGCTGCCGCTCGAGGCCGCGGAGCGCATCGCCGCGCTGATGCGCGAGGCGGGCCTCACCGCCAAGGTGAGCTCGATCCACGTCAACGGCTGGCTCGGCGCCTACGACAAGCTCGCCATGGCGCGGCGGCTGCTTGCCGAGCGCTTTGCCACGGACCTGGAGGCGGAGAACGCGCGGCACGCTTTCGCGGGCGACTCGCCGAACGACGCGCCGCTGTTCGCGTTCTTCGAGAACTCGGTGGGGGTCGCGAACGTCGCGCGCTTCGCCGGCCGCCTCGCCGCCGAACCGAAGTACGTGACGCGCGCCGCCTCCGGCGCCGGGTTCGCCGAGCTCGCCGCGCACCTGCTCCAGGGACGCTGATGGAGTGGTGGCCCGTCTACCTCGCGATCGGGGCGGCGGTGGGCTTTCTCGCCGGGCTGTTCGGCCTCGGCGGCGGCATGCTGATGGTGCCGATGCTGGCGCTCGTGTTCGCAGAGAAGGGCTTCCCGGCCCCGTACCTGATGCACCTCTCGATCGCCACCGGCATCGCCACCATCATGTTCACGTCGCTCGCGAGCGTGCGCGCGCACGACCGCCACGGCGCGGTGGACTGGGCGGTGGTGCGCTCGATGGTGCCCGGCGTGGTCGCGGGCGCGCTCGGCGCTTCGCTCCTCGCGGGGATCGCGCCCGGCCGCGTGCTGGCCGCGCTCTTCACCGCGTTCCTGTTCTACGCCGCCCTCCAGATGTTCTTCGAGGCGAAGCCCAGGGCCACCCGCAAGCTGCCGGGACCGGCCGGCCTGTTCGTTGCCGGTGCGGTGATCGGCGGCGTCTCGAGCGGGCTCGCCGCGGGCGGGGCCTTTCTCAGCATTCCTTTCCTCGCCTGGTGCAACGTGCCGCTCAAGCGGGCCATCGGCGCCGCCGCGGCGATCGGCTTCCCGCTCGCCGCGGCGGGCAGCGCCGGCTACGTGATCCAGGGTTTGCGCGCCAGCGGGCTGCCCGACGGGTGTCTGGGGTTCGTCTACCTGCCCGCGCTCGCCCTCATCGTCGCCACGAGCATGCCCGCCGCGCCTCTCGGCGCGCGCCTGGCGCACCGACTCCCGGTACGCCGGCTGCGCATCGCATTCGCGGTCCTGCTGCTCGCGCTCGGGCTGCGCATGCTCACGCGGCTCTGGGGAGCCTAGAATGCGGCTATGAAGGTTCTCTTCGCCATCGCCGTCGCCGCGGCCTGCGCGCTGCCGGCCCACGCGCAGCGCCTGCGGGGATCGGGCAACGAGGCCTTCGACGCGCTCGATGCGAACCAGGACGGCGCGCTGAGCCGGCAGGAGCTCGCCGGCGAGAAGGAGCTCGCCAAGCGCTTCGAGCGCTTCGACGCCGACGGGAACGGCCGCTGGTCGGTGCAGGAGTTCGTCAAGGCGAACCAGGACAACGATGCGCGCGTGCTCTCCGACACGACGATCACCACCAAGGTGAAGGCGGCGCTGCTCGCCGAGAAGGGCGTGCCGTCCTTCTCGATCTCGGTGGAGACCTACGAGGCACGGGTGCTGCTCTCGGGCTTCGTCGAGAGCGAGGCCATCAAGGCGAAGGCCGGGAAGGTGGCGGCCGGCGTCTCGGGGGTCGCGCGCGTGCAGAACAACCTGGTGGTCAAGTAGCCGCCGGATCCGGGCGCGCATGGCCGGCCCGCTCGCAGGCATCCGGGTGCTCGACCTGACGCGCGTGCTGGCGGGGCCGTGGGCGGGCCAGAACCTGGCCGACCTCGGCGCCGAGGTGATCAAGATCGAGCGCCCGGGCAAGGGAGACGACTCGCGCGCCTACGGCCCGCCCTGGCTCAAGGACAGCGCAGGCCGCGACACCACGGACTCGGCGTACTTCACCGCGGCCAACCGCGGCAAGAAGTCCGTGACGCTCAACATCGCCTCGCCGGCGGGCCAGGCGATCGTGCGCGAGCTTGCGCGCGTGAGCGACGTGCTGATCGAGAACTACAAGTTCGGCGACCTGGAGCGCTACGGCCTCGGCTACCCCCGGCTCGAGGCGCTCAATCCGCGGCTGATCTACTGCTCGGTGACGGGCTTCGGCCAGACCGGGCCGTGGCGCGAGCGGCCCGGGTACGACTTCATGATCCAGGGCATGGGGGGCATGATGAGCCTCACCGGCGAGCCCGACGGCGAGCCGCAGCGCGCCGGGGTCCCGGTCGCCGACATCATCACCGGCATGTACGCCTCGATCGCGATTCTCGCGGCGCTCGCGCACCGCGAGCGCGGGGGGCGCGGGCAGCACCTCGACCTCGCGCTGCTCGACTCGCAGATCGCCCTGCTCGCCTATCAGAACACCAACTACTTCGCGACCGGGGTCGCGCCCAGGCGCATCGGCAACCTGCACCCCAACATCGTGCCCTACCAGCCGTTCCGCACCAGCGACGGCGAGGTGATCGTCGCCTGCGGCAACGACAACCTGTTTCGCAAGTTCTGCGCCGCCGCGGGCTGCGAGTCGCTTGCCGCCGAGGAGCGCTTCGCCACCAACGGCAAGCGCGTGGAGAACCGCGCCGAGCTGACGCGCCTGCTGCAGGAGATCTTTCTCGCGCGCGATACGCGGGCGTGGGTGGAGCTGCTCGAGGCGGCGGGGGTGCCGAACGGACCGATCAACGATGTCGCGCAGGTGTTCGAGGAGCCGCAGGTCAGGGCGCGCGGCGTGCGAATCGAGCTCGAGCACCCGGTGGCGGGCCGCCTGCCGATGGTGGCGAGCCCGATGCGCTTCTCCGGGACGCCGCTGGAGTACCGGCTTGCGCCGCCGCAGCTCGGCGAGCACACCGACGAAGTGCTGCGCGATCTGCTGGGGAAAAGCGAGGCGGAAATCGCGCGGCTGCGCGCCGAAGGCACGCTCTAGCCGCGGATTTCACGCGTGCTAGACTGCGCGCGCCGTGGCGACCCTGCTCGACGTCCGCGACCTCAAGACGACGTTCACGACGGCGGCCGGCCTGGTGCGCGCCGTCGACGGCGTCTCCTGGGACGTGCAGGAGGGCGAGACCGTCGCGCTGGTGGGGGAATCGGGCTGCGGCAAGTCGGTCACCGCGCTCAGCATCATGCAGTTGGTGGCCCCGCCCACCGGGCGCATCGAATCCGGAGAGATCATCTACAAGGGCCGGGACCTGCTCAAGCTCACCGAGGAGCAGATGCGCCACGTGCGCGGCCGCGAGATCGGCATGGTGTTCCAGGAGCCGATGACCTCGCTCAACCCGGTGCTCTCGATCGGGCGGCAGCTCACCGAGGGGCTCGAGATCCACATGCAGCTGCAGCCGCCGCAGGCGCGCGAGCGCGCGATCGAGCTGCTTGGCCTGGTCGGGATTCCGGACGGGGCGCGGCGCCTCGCGCAGTACCCGCACCAGTTCAGCGGCGGCATGCGCCAGCGCATGATGATCGCCATGGCGCTCGCCTGCAATC
>CAZOWR010000203.1:0-5470 GCA_964583645.1 uncultured Enterobacteriaceae bacterium | reverse complement strand
CACTGCTACCAGTACGAGCCCGGGCGCTCGACCTGGGTCGTGGAGACCGACGCCGAGACCTGGGCGAACTTCGGCTTCGAGCGCATGGACGAGGCGGGCATGCTGGCGACGCTCGAGCAGGTGTTCGCCGCCGAGCTCGGCGGCCACCGCCTGATCGCCAACCGCTCGATCTGGCGCAACTTCCCCACCATCGTCAACCGCACCTGGGTCATGGACAAGGTCGTGCTGGTGGGGGACGCCAAGGCCACCGCGCACTTCTCGATCGGCTCGGGCACCAAGCTCGCCATGGAGGACGCGATCGCGCTGTACGAGGCGCTGCGCGAGGCGGGCGAAGTGAAGCGCGCGCTCGCGCACTACGACACGGCGCGGCGCGAGGAGGTCGAGAAGACGCAGCACGCCGCCAACGTCTCGCTCGCCTGGTTCGAGCACATGAAGCGCTACTGGGGCATGGACCCGCTGCAGTTCGCCTTCGGCGTCATGTCGCGCTCCAAGCAGATCACCTGGGAGAACCTCGAGCTGCGCGACCCGGGCTTCGTGCGCGACGTGCGCGGCTGGTTCGCCGCCGACGTGCGCGCGCGGGGGTTCGACGTCGACCTCGAGCACCCGCCCGAGCCGATGTTCACCCCGTTTCGCCTGCGCGACATGGCGGTCGCGAACCGGGTCGTGGTCTCGCCCATGGACCAGTATTGCGCGCTGGAGGGCGTGCCCACCGACTGGCACTTCGTGCACCTCGCCTCGCGCGCCATCGGCGGCGCCGGGCTGGTGTTCGTGGAGATGACCTGCGTCTCGCCCGAGGGCCGGATTTCACCGGGCTGCACGGGCCTGTGGAACGAGGCGCAGCGCGACGCCTTTGCGCGCATCGCGGAGTTCTGCCACGCGAACAGCGGGGCGAAGCTCTGCATGCAGCTCGGCCACTCGGGGCGCAAGGGCTCCACCCAGCTCGGCTGGGAGACGATGGACCATCCGCTCGCGGCAGGGAACTGGCCGCTCGTGTCCGCCTCGCCGCTTCCGTATCTCGAGGGGGTTTCGCAGGTCCCCGCCGAGCTCGACGCCGCGGGAATGGAGAACATCATCGCCGAGTTCGAGCGATCGGCCCGGCTCGCCCACGCAGCGGGTTTCGACATGCTCGAGATCCACATGGCGCACGGCTACCTGCTCGCGAGCTTCATTTCGCCGCTCACCAACCGGCGCACCGACCGCTACGGCGGGTCGATCGAGAACCGGATGCGGTTTCCTCTTGCCGTCTGGAACGCCTGCCGCAAGGCCTGGCCGGAGCCGAAACCGATGTCGGCGCGCATCTCGGCCGCCGACTGGGCGCCCGGGGGTCTTTCGGGCGAGGACCTGATGGCGCTCACGCGCATGCTGAAGGCGGCGGGCTGCGACCTGATCGACTGCTCGAGCGGGCAGACGGTGCCGCAGCAGAGGCCCCACTACGGGCGCATGTACCAGGCACCGTTCTCCGACTGGGTGCGGAACGAAGTCGGGATCGCCACCATGACCGTGGGCGCGGTGACGAGCGCCGACCAGGTCAATACGCTGCTCGCCGCGGGCAAGGCCGACCTCGTCGCGCTCGCCCGGCCGCACCTCGCCAGCCCCTACTTCACGCTGCAGGCCTCGGCCTGGTACCAGGACCGCGGGCAGCGCTGGCCGCTGCAGTACCTGGCGGGCCGCGACCAGGCCTACCGCAACGCCGCGCGCGAGCGCGCCGAGCTGACCGAGCTGCGGCTGCGGGCGCGGCCCGCGAGCCACGAGGTGCGCGACGAGGCGCCGGCGCGCGCCTACCGCTCGGCGGGGACCAGGCGGTAGCCCTTCTCGCGCATGCAGGCCTCGAGCAGCTCGGCTTCCACCAGCGGCTGCTCTACGCGCCGCGGCTGGGGCGTGATGCTGCCGAAGCGCGGGTCGACCGTGGGCGAGAGGCCGGGATCGGCCATGCGCGCGGCGTGGGCGCGCGCCAGGGCACGGCAGCCGTCGAGGTCCTCGCGCGCAGCCTCGTCGTCCGCGCCCGGCTTGGCCCAGTGCAGCCTGGTGCAGCCGCCCAGCGCGAGGGCGACGGCGAGAACGAAGGCTGAGACGCGCATCGGACAAAGATTGTAAGGCAGGGGGGCGCCTCCACCTCCCCCGGGTGTACGATGCGCGCTCCCATGGAGCACATCGGGAAGTACGAGATCCGGGGCCTGCTCGGCAAGGGCGCCACGGGCTCGGTGTATCTCGCGCACGACCCTTTTGGCCAGCGCGAGGTCGCGCTCAAGGTGCTCGACGCCATGCCGGCCGACCCCGAGGAGGCGCGGCGGCAGCTCAAGTTCTTCCAGAACGAGGCTTCGCTCGCCGGGAAGCTGCGCCACCCGCACATCGTCAGCATCTACGACGCCGGCATCGAGAACAAGAACGGCAAGGACCTGCGCTACCTGGTGATGGAGCTGGTGCAGGGCTCCTCCCTGCAGCCGCACTGCGAGCCGAAGAAGCTGCTGCCGGTGGCGCGCTCGGCGCAGATCGCCTACAAGTGCTGCAGGGCGCTCGACTACGCCAACTCGGTCGGCGTGGTGCACCGGGACATCAAGCCCGCCAACATCATGGTGCAGCGGGACTTCGACATCAAGCTCGCCGACTTCGGCGCCGCGCAGCTCGCGCGCTCGGACACCACGCAGGTCGCGGGCGTGGGCTCGCCCGCCTACATGTCCCCCGAGCAGATCCGCGGCGGCGAGGAGATCGACTTCCGCTCCGACATGTTCTCCCTCGGCGGGGTGCTCTACCACTCGCTCACCGGCTCGCGCCCCTTCGGCGGCGCGACCGCCTACGCCCTCATGGACGAGATCCTGGCCAAGGACCCGGCGCCGCCCTCGGCGCAGCGCTCCGGCGTGCCCTCCGCGCTCGACCAGGTCGTGCTGCGCGCGCTCGGCAAGTCGCGCGAGGAGCGCTTCGGCTCGTGGGACGAGTTCGCCGCGGCGCTCGAGCCGATGCTCTCGGAGGACGACGCCACCGTCTCGCGCCTCTCGGACGTGGAGGAATTCAACGCCATGCGGCGCCTCGCGTTCTTCCGGCGCTTCTCGGACACCGAGCTGTGGGAGGTGGTGCACGCCTGCCGCTGCCGCAAGGTGGCCGCGGGCACCGAGCTGATCCGCGAGGGCCAGTCCGACGACCACATCTTCGTGCTCGCGGCGGGCCTGCTCAAGGTCACCCAGCGCGGCAGGCTGCTGAACGCCGTGACGCCCGGGGACTGCGTGGGCGAGATGGTGTACGCGAGGCGCAGCTCGGCGCCGCGCAGCGCGACCGTCACCGCGGTGGAGATGAGCTGGGTGCTGGGGCTGCGGGTGCAGGACATCGACGGCTTCTCCGCGCCCTGCCGCGCGCGCTTCAGCGACGCTTTCCTCGCGGTGATGGCCGAGCGCCTCTCGATGCTGGGCGGGCGGCTCGTCTCCCTCATGCAGGAGAAGCAGGTCGGGCTGGTGTAGCCTCGCTGCGCGTGCGGCTGCTGCTGCTCTCCAACTCGCGCAACCCCGGCGGCGGCTGGCTCGAGCATGCCGAGGAGGAGATCCGCGACTTCCTCTGCGCCGGGCCGAAGCGCCTCGTCTTCTTCCCGTTCGCGGCGGTGACGCTTTCCTTCGACGCGTACACCGCGATGGCGCGCAGGCGCTTCGCGCGGATGGGCTATCGCGTCACCGGCGCGCATCGCGTCTCGCCCGGAGCGCGGGCGGACGCGCTCGTCGCGGGCGGTGGCAACACTTTTCGGCTGCTGGACGAGATGCAGCGGCGCGGCTGGCTCGCCGCGGTGCGGCGCGCGGTGCTCGGCGGCACGCCGTACATCGGCTGGAGCGCGGGCGCGAACCTCGCCTGCCCCACGATCCGCACCACCAACGACATGCCTATCGTCGAGCCGCTGTCGCTCGCGGCGATGGGGCTGGTTCCCTTCCAGCTCAACGCGCACTACACCGAGCGGGTGCTCGCCCGGCACGGCGGCGAGTCGCGCGACCGGCGCATCGCCGAGTTCCTCGCGCTCAATCCCCGCGTCGCGGTGCTGGGCTTGCGCGAGGGGAGTCTGGTGCGGGTGGAAGGGAGGGAAGCGCGGCTGAAGCTCGGGCCGGGCGCAAGGCTCTTTTTCTACAAGCGGCGGACGCGAGAACTCAAACCGGGGTCGGACTTAAGTAACTTGCTGTAAACGACCGCATGCACGTGCGCATGCTTGAGCCACTCAATGCTCAGCTTGCAACCCCAAAGTCCTCTGGGGGGCCATCTTCAACCATCGCCGGTGCTGTCCATTCGGCCAGCCCGAAGGTGTTCGGGGCAGGCCGAGTAAATACGCGCCCCCTCCGTACATACGCCGCAATCGAACTGCCCAATGAGGCCCGCGCCTCTGGTGTAGGCTCTCTCCCAATAGCCTTGAGTAACTCCATGATATGCAACGGCTTACGAGAAATTCTGAGTGCCTTGACAGCGTTGTCCATCATGCTTCCAGGTTTTATCACTACCCCATTCTCACCATCACTTGAATCACTCGAACCCTCTTGTGGTAGCATCCTCAGAGCGTCCTGCATTGCCTCCACATAGGCCCTAGCCTCACTTAGCTTACGCTCAAGATCTTGTATTTCCTGCTCTTTCTCACGCACTTTCCGTTCGAATTTGCGCTTCAGGCTCATTGGACTCTCCAAGGGGTAGCGGACTAGAGTTCACAATCCGAGATATGTGTGTGATAAATTATCACACATCAATCCCACAATGCCTTCAAGACATGAACTTCGAATCCACTAGGACTGCCCTGGATGCGGCCAAGAGGGTTTCACCTCGCACCTACGTTGAGTATTGGATGGCGCGCGACATTCAAGTGGTGCTGGGCTACAAGACGTGGGAGGGGTTCGAAGCTGCAATCGCAAGAGCGATGAAAGCGTGCCTGCAGTCTGGTGAGGATTCCGAGAAACACTTTCGACAAACGTCGAAGATGATCGAGGTCGGGAAGACGGCCCGCAGGAGCGTGATCGACTACTTCATGGACCGCTACGCCTGCTATTTGGTCGCGATGAACGGCGACCCGTCCATTCTTCAGATAGCCGCCGCGCAGACGTACTTCGCTGTGCAAACTCGCAGGCAGGAAATAGCGGATGAAGAAGCCATGCTCGACAAGCGCATCCAGCAGCGCGAGCGCGTCACCCTGGCAGTAAAGAAGCTAAACGTGGCAGCGAAAGCCGCAGGCGTGCAGAACTTCGCTTTCTTTCACGATGCCGGATACAAGGGCCTGTACCAGATGGGCTTGAGCGATATCAAGAGGAGGAAGGGGCTCGACGCAGAAGATGACCTGTACGACCGCGCCGGTCGGGCGGAGCTTGCGGCGAACGAGTTTCACAAGACGCAGACCGAGCAGAAGATGATTCGTGACGGCGTGCAGGGTCAGGCGGAGGCGCAGCAGACCTATCACGGCGTCGGTCAGGAAGTAAGGGATGCAATCCGCAGGGTGGGCGGCACGATGCCCGAGGATATATCG
>CAZOWR010000202.1:0-5486 GCA_964583645.1 uncultured Enterobacteriaceae bacterium | reverse complement strand
CGAGCTGGTACTTGCCCAGGCGCATGTTGTGCCGCAGGTAGCCGAGCTTGGTGAGGGTGTAGGTGAGGCGCGACACGGTGGGCTTGGGCAGGCCGGTGCGAACCGAGATTTCCTTGTTGCCGAGCATCGGCTCGGGCGGCGTGAAGCAGCGCAGCACCTCCAGCCCGCGCGCGAGCGTGGTGGCGAACTGGCGGTCCCCCTCGTGCTCGTAGCTGAAGCCGGACGGGGCGGAACGAAGCGAGGCGGTGGGTTCGGATGCGCCCATCGGTGCGGTTTCTCCTTGGGGTGGCCAACTTAGCAGTACCCGATTCTACATAGCAAAACGCCCATGACCCGAACATTGTTCGATCTCGGCGGCAAGGTGGCCCTGGTGACCGGCTCCACGCGCGGCATCGGCAAGTCGATCGCGGAGGAGCTGGCGCGCGCCGGGGCCCGCGTGGTGGTCTCGAGCCGCAAGGCGGAGGCTTGCGAGGCAACGCGCAAGGAGCTCGCGGCGCGGGGGTTCGAGGTCATCGCGCAGCCGTGCAACGTCTCCCGCAAGGAGGAGCTGGAGGCGCTCGTCGCGCTCGCCGAGAAGACCTGGGGCCGCGTCGACATCGCGGTGGCCAATGCCGCGGCCAACCCGTACTACGGCCCGCTCACCCAGATTCCGGATGAGGCCTTCGACAAGGTGTTCCTCAACAACGTGAAGAGCGTGCTGTGGCTCGCCGGCCTCACCATTCCGGCCATGGCCGAGCGCGGCGGGGGCAGCTTCATCTCGGTGGGCTCGATCGGCGGCATCATCGCCAACACCGTGATCGGCGCCTACGGCATGTCCAAGGCCGCCGACCACCACCTGGTGCGCAACCTGGCCGCCGAGTGGGGCCCCAGGGGGGTGCGCGTGAACGCCATCGCGCCGGGCCTCATCCGGACCGAGTTCGCCAGGGCGCTGTGGGAGGACCCCGGGCGCAGGGCGGCGCGCGAGGCGATCACGCCGCTGCGCCGCATCGGCGAGCCGAGGGACATCGGCGGCATCGCGGTGTTCCTCGCTTCCGACGCCGCGGCGTTCATCACCGGGCAGACCATCGTCGCCGACGGCGGGGTGACGATACTGTAGCGCTCAGGTTTGAGCGATCTCTGGTGGTGACTGCAGACGTCTGAGCGCTTCGCGCGGGCTGAGAATCTCCACGCCACGCACGCGCTTCAACGTGAGCAAATCCTCGTCCCCGGAGACGACGAAGTCGGCTCGTGCCGCGATCGCGCACGCGAGCACAGGGTCATCATCCGGGTCCCGCGACAGTGGCCCGCGCGCGCGGAGAACGACGCGCACGAATCCGCGCGTCAGGCAGAGCGCCGCGATGCCCTTCGCTTGCGCCGGACGGCGTCGACCTCCCGCTGGATTGCCTGCATCGACATCGGGCGGCCGGCGGCACGGCCGCTGCGCCTGGCAACGAGCCGATCAACGGCGGCGCGTCTGACGGCCCCCGACGCGTCGCGATCAAGACGCTGCGCACCGACGCGATCGACCCGGAGGACCTCCCCGAGTTCCTCGCCCGCTTCAAGCGCGAGGCGCAGTCCGCGGGACGGCTCTCGCAGCCCCACATCGTCACCATCCACGAGCACGGCGAGCAGGACGGCATGCCGTACATCGTCATGGAGTACATCACCGGGCGCGACCTCTCGGTGGATCTCAAGCGCGGCGTGCGCCACGAGGTGGAAGAGGTAGTGCGCATAGCCTGGCTGTCGCGCAAGACGAGCAAGGGCTACCGGCTGTTGACAGAGGCGGAGTGGGAGTATGTCGCACGAGCGGGAACGACGACCGCGTACAGCACGGGCGAGACAATCTCGTCGTCGCAGGCGAGATTCGGGAGTCCCGGCACCGTCACGGCAGGCAGCTTCCGACCGAACGCGTTCGGCCTGTACGACGTCCACGGCAACGTCTGGGAGTGGACGGAGGACTGCTGGAATCGGAACTACAGCGGTGCGCCGACGGATGGCTCAGCTTGGCTCGCTGGCGACTGTTCGCTGCGCGTGGTCCGGGGCGGCGGGTGGAGCCTCTTCCCGCGCGATGGTCGCTCGGCGAGCCGCTACTGGGACGGATCCGGCTACCGGGTCAACCGCTCCGGTTTCCGCCTCGCGCAGGTGGCGCGTTACGAAGGGCCCATGCGGCGCGTCTGACCCCCGTTTCAAACGCACTGCGCCGCACCCACCTGCGCTAAACTGCCTCTTCCCCGGAGGAGGTCGAGGTAACGCTGTCATGGACCTGAATTATTCCCAGGAAGAGCTCGCCTTCCGCGACGAGGTGCGCGCCTGGCTCGAAAGCAACCTGCCGCAGGACCTGCGCGACAAGGTCGCGACCTACCAGGAGCTCGGCAGGGAAGACCTGCTGCGCTGGCACCGCATCCTGGCCAGGCAGGGCTGGGTGGCGCCCTCCTGGCCCAGGGAGTGGGGCGGCACCGGCTGGAACGTGGTGCAGCGCTACATCTTCGAGGAAGAGTGCGGCTACGCGGGCACGCCCCCGTTGATTCCGTTCGGTCTCTCGATGTGCGGGCCGGTGCTGCTGCGCTTCGGGACGGAGGAGCAGAAGAAGCGCTTCCTGCCCCGCATCTACAACGGAGACGATTTCTGGTGCCAGGGCTACTCCGAGCCCGGCTCGGGCTCGGACCTCGCCTCGCTCAAGACCAAGGCGGAGCGCAGGGACGGCCACTACGTGGTCAACGGGCAGAAGATCTGGACCACACTCGGGCACTGCGCCGACTGGATCTTCTGCCTGGTGCGCACCGACTCGAACCTGGCGAAGAAGCAGGAGGGGATCTCGTTCCTGCTCATCGACATGAAGACGCCGGGCATCACGGTGCGCCCGCTCGTCCTGCTCGACGGCGGGCACGAGGTGAACGAGGTGTTCTTCGACGACGTCAAGGTGCCGGCCGAGAACCTGGTGCACGAGGAAGGCAAGGGCTGGACGGTGGCCAAGTACCTGCTCGGGCACGAGCGCATGAACACGGGCCGCATCGGCGCCTCCAAGCGCGAGCTCGCGAAGCTCAAGGAGTTCGCGGCGCAGCAGGCGGGCGACGATGGGCAGCCGCTCACCGAGAATCCGCGCTTTCGCGATAAGCTTACGCGGGTCGAGGTCGAGCTGATGGCGCTCGAGATCACCAACCTGCGCTTCCTCGACCAGATGCGCCGCAGCGGCCAGCCGCCCGGGGCGGACGTCTCGATGCTCAAGATCAAGGGCACCGAGATCCAGCAGGCGCTCACCGAGCTCGCGATGCAGGCGGTCGGCCCGCTCGCCCAGCCCTTCAGGGCGGTGGGCGGCGAGGCGGGCTTCGACGGCTTCACCGCCTCGCTCGCGCCGCGCTACTGCAACTTCCGCAAGACCACGATCTACGCCGGCTCGAACGAGATCCAGCGCAACATCATCGCCAAGGCGACCCTCGGGCTCTAGAGGAGGCAGGCATGAACTTCGACTACAACGAAGAGCAGCAGCTGCTCGCCGACTCGGTGCGGCGCTACCTGGCGAAGGACTACGACTTCGAGAAGCGGCGCAGGATCGTGGCCTCCGCCGAGGGCTGGAGCGAGGCCGTCTGGGCGCAGCTCGCGCAGCTGGGCCTCACCGGGCTGCCGTTTTCCACCGAGCACGGCGGCTTCGGCGGCGGCGCGGTGGACCTGATGGGCGTGATGGAGGCGTTCGGCGATGCGCTCGTCGTAGAGCCCTATCTCGCGAGCGCGCTCGCGGGGCGCCTGGTCGCGCGCACGGGGAGCGAGGCGCAGCAGAAGGCCATTCTCCCTGCGGTCGTGGAGGGCAGACTGCGGCTCGCTTTCGCGCACACGGAGGCCGGGGCGCGCTACAACCTCGCGCACGTCAAGTGCGAGGCGCGCAAGTCCGGAGCCGGCTGGCAACTCTCCGGTGAGAAGCGCGTGGTGCTCGGCGCGCCGATGGCCGGCAAGCTCGTCGTTTCGGCGAAGACGCCGGGCGGGGTGAGCCTGTTCGCGGTCGAAGCGAAGGACGCGCGGCTCAGGCCGTACGTGACGCTGGACGAAACCCGCGCTGCGGATGTCGTGCTGGCCGGCGCGGCGGCGGAGCTGCTCGGCACGGAGGGCGGGGCGCTTCCAGCGATCGGGGAGGCGGTGGACTTCGCCACGGCGCTCGTCTGCGCGGAGGCCGTGGGCGCGATGAAGTTCGCCTGCGACACCACGCTCGAGTACCTGAAGACGCGCAAGCAGTTCGGCGTGCCGATCGGCGCTTTCCAGGCGCTGCAGCACCGCATGGTCGACATGGTGATCGCCTGCGAGCAGGCGCGCTCGATGGCCTGCCTCGCGGCGAGCAAGGTCGACGCGCCCGCGGACGCGCGCGACCGCGCGCGCTCGGTGTCGGCGGCCAAGATCAAGATCGCCGACAACGCGCGCCACATCAGCCAGGAGGCGGTGCAGCTGCACGGCGGCATGGGCATGACCGAGGAGCTGAAAGTGAGCCATACCTTCAAGCGCCTGACGGTGATCGCGCAGCAGTTCGGCGACGCCGAGCATCACCTCGAGCGCTTCGCGCGCGGGGGGTGACGTGAACAACAAGGCCTGGACGCTCGCCAGCTATCCCGCGGGCTGGGTGAGCGAGGAGAACTTCAAGCTGGTGGAGTCGCCCGTGCCGCCGCCGAAGGAGGGCGAGGTGCTGGTGAAGAACCTGTGGCTCTCGCTCGACCCCTACATGCGCGGGCGCATGAGCCAGCAGAAGAGCTACGTGAAGGGGGTCGAGATCGGCGAGGTCATGACCGGGCAGACCGTCGGCGAGGTGCTCGAGTCGAAGGATGCGGCCTTCAAGCCGGGCGACAAGGTGCTCACCGGCCTGGGCTGGCAGCTCTACGGCTGCGCGAAGGGCGCCGAGCTCAACAAGGTGCCGGAGGGCCGCGCGCCGCTTTCGTACTACCTCGGTTGCCTGGGCATGCCCGGGATGACGGCGTACTTCGGCCTGAAGGAGATCGGGGCGCCGAAAGCCGGAGAGACGGTGGTCGTCTCGGCCGCCTCGGGGGCGGTCGGCAGCGTGGTCGGGCAGCTGGCGAAGATCGCCGGCTGCCGGGCGGTAGGGATCGCGGGCGGCGCGCAGAAGTGCGACTACGTGGTGAAGGATCTCGGGTTCGATGCCTGCGTGGATTACAAGGCGGGCAACCTCTATCGCGACCTGAGGGAGGCCTGCCCCAAGGGCGTGGACGTCTACTTCGAGAACGTCGGCGGCGAAATCCTCGACACGATGCTGCGGCTGATGAATCCGTTCTCCCGCATCGTCGTCTGCGGCCTGATCTCCGACTACAACGCGACCGAGCCTTACCGCGTCGCCATGTTCCGCTCGATCCTCGTCAACCGCATCAAGGTGCAGGGCATGATCGTGTTCGACTGGAAGGACCGCTATGGCGAGGCGTTAAAGGCGCTCGGCGGCTACCTCGCCGCGGGCAAGCTCAAGTACCGCGAGTCGGTGGTCGAGGGAATCGAGAACGCGCCGAAAGGCCTTATCGCGC
>CAZOWR010000201.1:0-5498 GCA_964583645.1 uncultured Enterobacteriaceae bacterium | reverse complement strand
GTAGATGCGCTCGCGCGTGACCGCGGGCGCCTTGGCATACTCGGCGAGCACCTGCCGGAAGCGCGAGGCGTCGCCCTCGGCGCTCGCCACCACGCGCTGCTTGTAGCCCTCGGCCTCCTGCAGCAGGCGCGAGGCCGTGCCGCGCGCCTTGGGGATGACGTCGTTGGCGTAGGCCTGGCCCTCGTTCTTCTGCCGCTCCAGGTCCTGGCGCGCCTTCACGGCGTCGTCGAAGGCCGCCTGCACCTGCTCGGGCGGCTGCGCGTTCTGGATCGTGACCGTGCTCACCTCGATGCCGGTCTTGTAGCGCTCGTGGATCTGCTGCATCAGCTCGCGCGCCTTGGTGCCGATCGCTTCCTGCGCCTCGTACAGGATCGAGTCCATCCTGCTCTTGCCGATCACCTCGCGCATCGCGGTCTCGGCGATCTGCATCGCGGTCTCGTCGGGCCGGCGCACGTTGAAGAGGAACGCCCGCGCGTCGGGCACCAGGTACTGCACCGCGAACTGCAGGTCGACGATGTTCTCGTCGTCGGTGAGCATGAGCGACTCTTTCAGCACCTTGGTCTTGACGCTGTTGCGGTAGCCGACTTCCAGCGTCCTCACCTGCGACAGGTTCACGATCTCGTGCGACTGCACCGGCCAGGGCAGCCGCCAGCGCAGCCCGGGCGCGGTCTCCTCCGCGAACCTGCCGAAGGTGAGCACCAGCCCGCGCTGGCCCTCGACCACGATGTAGAAGCCGCTCGCCAGCCACACCGCCAGCACCAGCCCGATGAGCAGCCCCGCGCCGCCGAAGCGCGCCCCCGGTGCGCCGAGCGGCGTGCGCGGCGGCTCCTCGCCCCCCCCGCCGCGCCGGCCCTTGAAGAGCTCGTTGATGCGCCGGTTGAAGTTGCGCCAGAGCTCGTCGAGGTCCGGCGGCCCGCCCGAGGGTCCGCGGGAGCCGCCGCCTCGGCCCCAGTTGGGGTCGTTCAACGACATAGGGATGTGGTCAGAGTGAAATGGCCTGCGCCGGTGGCACGGCCCGCGCCGCCCCGTGCGCGCGTGCCGCCTCGGCAATCGCTCCACGCAGCTCGGCGAGGCCCGCGCCGGTGCGCGCGCTCACGAAAACGCGGCAAATCCTACCACACTCGTCGCGCTCGGCCCGCGGCGCCAGCCCGGCGCCGCCATCGGCGGCGTCGATCTTGTTCCACACCGCCAGCGGGGGAATCGCCCGCGCGCCGATCTCGGCCAGCACCCCGTCGACGTCCGCGACCTGGCGCTCGCGCTCCGCCGAGGAGCTGTCCACCACGTGCAGCAGCAGGTCCGCGTGCACCGTCTCCTCGAGGGTGGCGCGGAAGGCGGCCACCAGCCCGTGCGGCAGGTCGCGGATGAAGCCCACGGTGTCCGAGAGCACCACCGGGCCCGCGCCCTCGATCCAGAGGCGGCGCGTGGTGGTGTCCAGGGTGGCGAACAGCCGGTTGGCCTCGAGCGCGCCGGCGCTCGCCAGCGCGTTGAACAGCGTCGACTTGCCCGCGTTGGTGTACCCGACCAGCGAGACCGAGAACACGTCGCGGCGCGCGCGCGAGCGGCGCTGCCCGTGGCGCTGCCGGCGCAGCGTCTCCAGCTTGTCGCGCAGGACCCGCACGCGCCGCCCGAGGTAGCGCCGGTCGAGCTCGAGCTGCTTCTCGCCCGGGCCCCCGGTCTTGCCCAGGCCCCCGCGCTGGCGCTCGAGGTGCGTCCAGCCGCGCACCAGGCGCGTCGAGAGGTGCTCGAGCTGCGCCAGCTCCACCTGGATCTTGCCCTCGTGGGTGCGCGCGCGCTGCGCGAAGATCTCCAGGATCAGGTCGGTGCGGTCGAGCACGCGCCGGCCCAGCGCCTTCTCCAGGTTGCGCAGCTGGCCGGGGGCGAGCGCGTGGTTGAAGAGCACGCTGCCCGCGTTCAGCTCCTCGACCGCGCGCCCGATCTCCTCGACCTTGCCGCTGCCCGCGTAGAGCTTGGGATCGGGCCGCGCGCGCCGGCCGCCCAGCACGCGGGTGCGCAGCGCCCCGGCGCTGCCGGCGAGGCGCACGAACTCCTGCACCGCGCCTTCGTAGCCGGCGTCGCCGAAATCCAGGCAGACGAGGACTGCCGCAGCCGGGTCAGCCGCCGGGACCGTGTTCAACGTTCAGGCTGATGGGGCGGGAGGGCACGACGGTCGAGATCGCGTGCTTGTACACCATCTGCGTCACGGAGTTCTTGAGCAGCACCACGTACTGGTCGAAGGACTCGATCTGGCCCTGGAGCTTGATGCCGTTCACCAGGTAGATCGACACGGGGACGTGCTCCTTGCGCAGGGTGTTCAGGAAAGGGTCTTGTAACAGCTGGCCCTTGGCGCTCATGTTGTTCCTCGCACGCGAGTCTCTTGTTTCACAATTCTAGTTGATTTTTCTCGCGTTCTCTAGCCTTTTCGGCCCGGCACCGGGGCCAGCGGGGGCGTGACGTCGGCGCACTGCGCGCGGTGGCGCAGCGCGTGATCCATCAGCACGCAGGCGAGCATCGCCTCCGCGATCGGCGTCGCGCGCAAGCCCACGCAGGGATCGTGGCGGCCGGCGGTGGCGACGGTGGTCGCCTCGCCCTTGACGTCGAGCGTGCGCCGCGGGAGCCGGATGCTCGAAGTCGGCTTGAGCGCGATCGACACCGTCACGTCCTGGCCGCTGGAGATGCCCCCGAGCACGCCGCCGTTGTTGTTGGAGAGGAACCCCTCCGGGCTCATCTCGTCGCCGTGCTCGCTGCCCTTCTGCGCGACCGCGGCGAAGCCGGCGCCGATCTCCAGGCCCTTCACCGCGTTGATCGACATCATGGCGGCGGCGATGTCGGCGTCCAGGCGCCCGTAGACCGGCTCGCCCCAGCCCGGCGGCACGCCGCTCGCGACCACGTTGACGCGCGCGCCGCAGGAATCGCCGCTCGCGCGCAGCTCGTCCATGAACCGCTCCAGCTCCGGGACGACGGCCGGATCCGGGCAGAAGAAGGGATTGGAGTCGACCGCATCCCAGTCCCGCAGCTCGATGCTTCTGGGCCCGAGCTGCGCGAGGTAGCCGCGGATCCGCACGCCGTAGCGCTCGGCGAGCCACTTCTTCGCGATCGCGCCCGCGGCGACGCGCACCACCGTCTCGCGCGCGGAAGCCCGGCCGCCGCCGCGCGCGTCGCGCACGCCGTACTTCATGAGGTAGGTGTAGTCGGCGTGGCCGGGGCGGAACTTCTGCGCGATCGCCGCGTAGTCCTTCGCGCGCGCGTCCTCGTTGCGGATCAGGAAGCCGATCGCCGTGCCCGTGGTCCTGCCCTGGAACACGCCCGAGAGGATCTCGATCGCGTCGGACTCGCGCCGCTGCGTGACGTGGCGCGAGGCGCCGGGCTTGCGCCGGTCCAGTTCCTTCTGGATGTCGGCCGCTTCCAGTGCGAGTCCCGGGGGGCAGCCGTCCACCACGCCGCCGTAGGCGGGCCCGTGCGATTCGCCGAACGAGGTGACGCAGTACAGCGTGCCGAAGGTGTTGCCCGACATGGCCGGCAAATTCTACACGCCGCGCTCGAAGAATCCCCGCGTCTCGAAGACGCTCTTCGCGAGCGCCTTACCGTTCGAGCGCAGGTTCCGCTTGAGCACGAAGTCGAACAGGATCGGGTTGTGCGCGCGGATCTCCTTGAGCACCGGCGCCGCGCCCTGCTCCACCAGCCCGAGCGACACGAGGTAGTCGACCGAGAAGATCGGCATCACGCCGGGCAGCGGGTAGTCCGAGCCGTTCAGGAGGCGCGCATGCCAGTCGCCGCGCTCGATCACCATCGCGAGCGCCGGCCCGGCGCGGTTCACCTGCGTCATGGCGGAGATGTCGCCGAACAGGTGCTTCTCGTGGCGCGGCTCCTGCATCAGCCGCGCGAACAGCTCGAAGCTGTCCACCGGCGGGCCGGCGGGCCCCCGGTCGAGGTCGATGTCCTGCCCCATCGAGGCGCAGTGCGCCATGACCACGCGCACGCCCGCCTCCAGCGCGCGCCGCAGCCTGAGGGGATTGCCGTATTCCTGGATGTCGCTGCCCATCACCGCGCGCTCCAGCCCCGCGTGCGAGACGAGCGGCACGCCGAGCCGGGCGAGCGCCCCGTAGAACCGGTCGCAGCGCGCCGAGGCGGGGTCGATCCCCATCGCCGCGGGGAGCCACTTCACCGCGCGCGCGCCTTCGCGCTTGGCCCGCTCGAGCGCCTGCACGCAGTCCTCGCGGTAGGGATGGATCGAGGCCGCCCACTCGAAGTAGCGCGGGTGCGCCCGCGCAGTGTCGCGCGCGTACGCGTCCGGCACCCAGATGCCGGTGCGCGCCGCGTCCGGCGTGCCGTCCTCGCGGTGGACGCGCTCGAAAGCGAACAGCAGCAGCTTCACCCCCGGGCGCATGCCGTCGACGAGGTTGTGCATGCGCTCTACGTAGGCGCGGTCCACGCTGCCGGGCGCGTCGTGCACGCAGCCCGCGTTGAGGAAGAACAGCCGGCGCGCGTACTGCGCGGGGTTGAGCAGGCTCTCCATCGCCGGGTTGACGACGATGCCGCTGCCCGCGTCGCCGGTGCCCACGAGGTGCGCGTGCATGTCCCACACCTTCGCGGGGTCCAGGCCCTCCCAGGCGGCGGCGACCAGCTCGTGAGAGGCGAGCCGGGGCGGCAGCCGCGCGAGGCAGGGGTTCCAGAGCCCCTGCTCGGGCCAGAGCCGCCACGCGGCGGTGCCGGCCGCGAGCGCGGCGGCGCCCGCGCCGATCAGCAGCTTCCTACGCGGGCCAATTTTTGATGTAGCCCTTCAGCATCTTGTTCTCGAAGTCCTGCTCCTCGAGAACCGCCTTGGCGACGTCGCGGAACGAGACCACGCCGAGGAGCCTGCCCTCCTGCATCACCGGCAGGTAGCGCGCGCCGGAGTCAAGCATGGTGCGGCGCAGGTCGTTGACCTCCATCTCGGGCGTGGCGGTGACGGGATCGCGCTGCATGATGTCGCTCACGCGCAGGTCGCCGAGCGCGCCCCCGCCCCTGGCGAGCGCCGCGAGCAGCTCGTGGAACGTCAGGATGCCGGTCATGCGTCCCTGGTCGAGCACCACCAGCGACCCCAGGTTCTGCTCGGCCATCACCTTGACCGCCTCCACCGCGCGGCCGCCGGGCTCGATGCTGAGCAGCCGGTTCCCCTTGACGCGCAGGATCTCCTTCACTTGCATGGCCCGCCCTCCCAGGGAGCGATTGGGCTTACATGGTACTAGGCGAGCCGGCGCTCGGGAAGGTGCAGCTCCCTGCGGCAGCGCTCGTCGCAGCGCGGGTGCTGCGCCACGAAATCGCGCAGCACCAGCTTGAGGGCGAGCACCCGGGCGCCGTCGCCCGCGGCCACGGCCGCCGCGATGTCGTCCCGGATCATCGACTTGACGCACAGCTCCCCGTCCGGCGTCTGCACGAGGTAGCTGGCCAGCTCGGCGGCGGCGGCCTCGGGGATGTGCTCGTGCTGCGCGATCGCGAGCACCTCTTCCTCGGTGAGCCCG
>CAZOWR010000200.1:0-5511 GCA_964583645.1 uncultured Enterobacteriaceae bacterium | reverse complement strand
TCGTCCGCGCCTTCATGGCGCACCACCAGGGCATGACGGTCGTCGCCATCGCCAACGCTCTGCTGGACGGGGCGATGCGGGCGAGGTTCCATGCCGAGCCGATCGTGCAGGCTACCGAGTTGCTGCTGCAGGAACGCACGCCGCGCGACGTCCTGTTGGCTCATCCCAGGGCGGAGGAGGTTGCGACGGCGGCGACGGTCCGCAACCTGGAGCTTCCGGTCGTGCGTCGGCTGCACTCGGCGCACCACGTCACGCCGCAGGTGCACCTGCTTTCGAACGGCCGGTACGCGGTGATGCTGACAGGCGCCGGCTCCGGGTACAGCCGCTGGGGCGATATCGGCATCACGCGCTGGCGCGAGGACGTCACGCGCGACGACTGGGGCGGCTACGTCTTCCTGCGCGACGTGCAGGACGGTGAGGTATGGTCCGCGGGTTACCAGCCGGGCGGCGTCGAGCCGGACAGCTACGAGGTGACGTTCACCGAGGATCGCGCCGAGTTCGTCCGGCACGACGGGCCGATCGCGACGGCGCTCGAAGTCGTCGTATCGCCGGAGCACAACGCCGAGGTGCGCCGCGTCTCGGTGGCGAACGCGGGCAATCGGGTGCGGGACATCGAGCTCACTTCCTATGCCGAGCTGGTGCTGGCGCCGCCCGCGGCCGACACGGCGCACCCGGCCTTTTCCAAGCTCTTCGTGCAGACCGAGTTTCTCCCCAGGATCGGCGCGATCCTGGCGACGCGGCGGCGGCGCTCGCCCGCCGAGCCCGAGATCTGGGCGGCGCATCTGGCAGTCGTCGAGGGCGAGGCCGTGGGCGCGCCTGAGATTGAAACCGACCGGGCCCGCTTCCTCGGCCGCGGACGCGAGGTTCGGGCGCCGATCGCGGTGATGGACGGCCGGCCGCTGTCGAATACCGCCGGCACCGTCCTCGATGCGGTCTTCGCGCTGCGTCGCCGCGTGCGGGTGCAGCCGGGCAGGACGGTGCGCATCGCGTTCTGGACCGTCGTCGCAGCCTCCCGTGGCGAGGTGCTGGACCTGGTCGACAAGCATCAGGACGCGACCGCCTTCGAGCGCGCGGCGACCCTGGCGTGGACGCAGGCGCAAGTGCAGCTGGGCCATCTCGGCGTCGACGCGGAGCAGGCGAGCCTCTTCCAGCGCCTCGCCGGCCACGTGCTCTATGCCGATGCGTCGCTGCGCCCGTCGTCAGAGGCCATCCGCCGCGGCGGCGGCGGGCCGAGGCTGCTCTGGGCCCAGGGCATCTCGGGCGACCTGCCGATCGTCCTGGTGCGGATCGACAGCATGGAGGACGTCGCCCTCGTCCGCACCCTGCTGCGGGCCCACGAGTACTGGCGCATGAAGCAGCTCGCCGTCGATCTCGTGATCCTGAACGAACGGGCATCCTCGTATGTCCAGGACCTTCAGTCCGCGCTGGCGGCGCTTGCCCGGACCAGCCGGTCCAAGCCGCAGACCGGAGCGGACGCCGCGCACGGCGCGGTGTTCGTCTTGCGCGCAGATCTGATTTCAGGGGAGACACGCGGTTTGCTTTTGTCCATGGCGCGGGCGGAGCTCGTCGGGCGACGCGGAACGCTCGCGGAGCAGCTCAGCCGCCTGCACGAGCCGGACATCGCTGCTGCGCCGCCGCCGAGGCGAGCGCCGCCCGCAGAGGTGCCGCAGGCGGCTGCGGCATCGCCGGAGCTGGAATTCTTCAACGGGCTCGGCGGGTTCGCCGCGAACGGACGGGAGTACGTAACGATCCTCGGCGCCGGGCGCTCGGTGCCGGCCCCGTGGATCAACGTCATTGCCAACCCTTCGTTCGGCTTTCAGGTCGCGGTCGAAGGCGGCGGCTACACATGGTCGCTCGGCAGCCGCGAGAACCAACTCACGCCCTGGTCGAACGACCCGGTGGCCGATCGGCCGGGCGAGGTCTTCTATGTGCGCGACGAGGACTCCGCCGAGCTGTGGGGGCCGACGGCGCTGCCGCTCCGTGACGCAGCCGCACCCTATATCGCCCGCCACGGCCACGGCTACAGCAGGTTCGAGCACACCGCGCACGAAATCTCGCTCGATCTCCTCCAGTACGTGCCGCTCGAGGATCCGGTCAAAGTCTCGCGACTGACGATCCGCAACACGTCGCAGCGGCCGCGGCGGCTTTCGGTCACGGCCTATGTCGAGTGGGTGCTGGGCGCCTCCCGCGGCGCGTCTGCATTCTCGGTCGTGACCGAGGTCGATCCGCAGACGGGCGCGATGCTCGCGCGCAACCCCTGGAACGTGACGTTCGGTTCCCGCGTCGCCTTCGCAGACCTGGGCGGCCGGCAGAGCTCCCTGACCGGCGACCGGCGCGAGTTCCTGGGACGCAACGGCACGCTCGACAACCCGGCCGCGCTTGCGGGCGAAGCGCCGCTCTCGCAGCGGGTCGGGGCCGGTCTCGATCCCTGCGCCGCGCTCCAGGCCCCGGTCGAGCTCGAGCCGGGCGGCACCGCAGAGATCGTCTTCTTCCTCGGCGAGGCGGCCACCGCGGCGGAGGCGCGATCCCTCATCGCCCGCTACCGGAGGGCCGATCTCGACGCGGTCCTGCGCGAGGTCGCCGCGCATTGGGAGGAGCTGCTCGGCGCGGTCCAGGTGAGAACGCCGGACCGGGCCATGGACATCATGCTGAATCGCTGGCTGCTCTATCAGACGCTCGCCTGCCGCATGTGGGCGCGATCCGCGTTCTACCAGGCAAGCGGCGCCTACGGCTTTCGCGACCAGCTGCAGGACGCCATGGCGCTCGCTCCATCGCAGCCGGCGATGACGAGAGCACACCTGCTGCGGGCCGCCGCGCGTCAGTTCATCGAAGGCGATGTCCAGCACTGGTGGCTGCCGCACTCCGGCCAGGGCGTGCGTAGCCGCATCGCGGACGACCGGGTCTGGCTTGCCTATGCTGCCGCCCACTACGTCGAAACGGCGGGCGATCCCGCGGTGCTGGACGAGACGGTGCCGTTCCTCGAAGGCCAGGCGCTGCAAGCCGGCGAGCACGACTCGTACTTCCCGCCCGCGGTCGCCGACGAGACCGCTTCGCTCTTCGAGCACTGTGCGCGCGCACTCGACGGGAGTCTCGGCACCGGCAAGCACGGCTTGCCGCTGATCGGCACGGGCGACTGGAACGACGGCATGAACCGCGTCGGCGAGAAGGGCAGGGGCGAGAGCGTCTGGCTCGGCTGGTTCCTGCACGCGACGTTGAACGCGTTCGCGCCCCTGGCGAGCGCGCGAGGCGAAGCGGCGCGCGCTGCGAAATGGCGCTCGCACGCGGCGGGCCTGCGAGCCTCGCTGGAGCGCGACGGCTGGGACGGCGGCTGGTACCGGCGCGGCTACTATGACGACGGTACGCCGCTCGGTTCCTCCTCGAGCGACGAGTGCCGGATCGACTCGATCGCGCAGTCCTGGGGCGTGCTCTCCGGGGCGGCCGATCCGGCCCGCGGCCTGCGCGCCATGGCGGCCGTCGACGAGCAGCTCATCCGCGAGGACGACGAGCTGGCGCTGCTCTTCACGCCGCCCTTCGACCGCACGCCGCTCGATCCGGGCTACATCAAGGGCTACCCGCCCGGCATCCGGGAGAACGGCGGCCAGTACACGCATGCGGCCGCGTGGGCAGTGATGGCGTTCGCCGCCCTCGGGCAGGGAGACAGGGCCGCGGGTCTGTTCTCGCTACTGAACCCGGTCAACCACACGAGCACGCGGGCAGGCGTGCAGCGCTACAAGGTCGAGCCCTACGTCCTCGCCGCCGACGTCTATTCGGTCGCGCCGCACCTCGGGCACGGCGGCTGGACCTGGTACACGGGATCGGCCGGCTGGCTGTACCGGGCCGGCGTCGAAGCGATCCTGGGGATCCGACGGGCGGGGGCGTTCCTGGTCCTGGCGCCCTGCATCGCCAAGGGGTGGCCTGGGTTCGAGGTCGTTTTCCGGTATCGCTCGGCGCGCTACGAGATTGTGGTCGAGAATCCTCGAGGCGTCAGCGGTGGCGTCAGTTACGCGGAGCTCGACGGCAGGCCGCTGCCGCAGGGCCCGACGCGCGTTCCGCTCGTGGATGATGGTCAGGCCCACCAGGTGCGCGTGATCCTCGGGTGATGCGCGCCCTATAATCGTCCGATGATGATCCGGACCGCGCCCGCGCGCGATGTTTGACCGCCACCTCGCGCACTGGCCGCCGAACGCGCCGCGCAGCCTGACGGTGCCGCGCACCAGCCTGTTCTTCAACCTCGAGGTGAGCGCGCGTCGCTATCCGGATAAGCCGGCGATCGTGTACTACGGGGCCGAGCTCACCTACGAGCGCCTGCGCGCCGAGGCCGAGGCGCTGGCCGGGTATCTGCAGCGCGACTGCGGCGTGCGCAAAGGCGACCGCGTGTTGCTCTATGCGCAGAACTGTCCCCAGTTCGTGATCGCCTACTACGCGATCCTGCGGGCCGACGCGCTGGTGGTGCCGGTCAACCCCATGAGCAGGACCGAGGAGCTCGCCCACTTCGTGCGGGATGCCGACGCGCGCGTGATCGTCGCGGCGCAGGAGCTGTGGCGCGAGCTCGAGCCCCTGCTGGGGTCCGGCTCCATCGAGCGCTGCGTGCTCGCCGCCTACTTGGACTACCTTCCGGCCGCGACCGACCTCGCGCTGCCGGAGGTGGTGCGGGCGCCGCGCGCGGCACCGGCGCGCGCCGGGGTCACGTCGTGGGCCGACGCGATCGCCGCGAAGCGCGCACCCGGCCCGCACGAGGCGGGCCCGGGGGACCTCGCGGTGCTGCCCTACACCTCGGGCACCACCGGCCGCCCCAAGGGCTGCATGCTGACGCACGCGAACATCCTCGCCACCAGCACCGGGGGCTGCGTCTGGGCCGAGGGCGCCGGCAGCGAGACCGTGGTGCTCGGCGTGCTGCCGATGTTCCACCTCACCGGCATGCAGGCGAACATGAACATCCCGATCCAGCTCGGGGCGACCGCGGTGCTGATGACGCGCTGGGACCGCGACACGGCGGCCGAGCTGATCCAGCGCTACAAGGTGACCGGGGTCACCGGCATCACGACCATGATCGTGGACTTCCTCGCCAACCCGAAGCTCGCCGGCTACGACCTGTCGTCGCTGAAGCGCATCGGCGGCGGCGGCGCGGCGATGCCGCAGGCGGTGGCGGCGCGCCTCGAGCAGGCGACCGGCCTGCCGTTCCTCGAGGGCTACGGGCTCACCGAGACCGCCGCGCCCTCGCACGCCAATCCGCCGCACCGCTCCAAGCCCCAGTGCGCCGGTATCCCGTACTTCAACACCGACTCGCGCGTCATCAACATCGAGACGCTCGCAGAGTGCGGCCCGAACGAGGTGGGCGAGATCATCACCCACGGCCCGCAGGTGTTCCAGGGCTACTGGAAGCAGCCGCAGGCGACGGCGCAAGCCTTCATCGAGCGCGAGGGCAAGCGGTTCTTCCGCACCGGCGACCTCGGCTACTACGACGAGGAGGGCTACTTCTTCATCACCGACCGCCTGAAGCGCATGATCAAC
>CAZOWR010000199.1:0-5535 GCA_964583645.1 uncultured Enterobacteriaceae bacterium | reverse complement strand
CGCTGCGCAGCGAGATCGGCAAGATGGAGCTCGACAAGAGCTTCGAGTCGCGCGAGGAGATCAACCGCCAGATCGTGAGCGTGCTCGACGAGGCGGGGCGCAGCTGGGGCATCAAGGTGCTGCGCTACGAGATCAAGAGCATCACCCCCCCGGAGTCGATCCTGCGCGCCATGCAGCAGCAGATCACCGCCGAGCGCGAGAAGCGCGCGCTGATCGCCAAGTCCGAGGGCCAGCGCCAGGAGCAGATCAACCTCGCCGACGGCGAGCGCCAGTCGGCGATCCTCGAGTCCGAGGGCGAGAAGCAGGCGGCGATCAACAAGGCGCAGGGGGAGGCCACCGCGATCCGCCTGATCGCGGAAGCCAATGCCGCAGGGGTGCGCGCGGTCGCCGAGGCCATCTCCGACAAGGGCGGCATGGACGCGGCCAACCTCAAGGTGGCGACGCAGTACGTGGAAGCCTTCGCCAATCTCGCCAAGACGAACAACACGCTCATCATCCCGGCGAGCGCGAGCGACGTCGGGGGCTTCATCGCCACGGCGATGACGGTGCTCGACAAGACCCGGCAGGCCTCGGCGGCCGCCAAGGCCTAGGAGGCGCGATGCCCGTCTCCGGGATGAACCATTTCACCATCCTCACCGATGATCTCGAGTCGACGCTCGCCTTCTACCGCGAGTTCCTCGACCTCGCGCCCGGGGCGCGGCCGCCGTTCACCTTTCCCGGCGCCTGGCTCTACGCCGAGGGCGGTCGCGGGCGCGACCCCATCCTGCACGTCGTCGCCGGCAAGCCGAAAAAGGACCTGGTGAAGGGCGTCATCGACCACATGGCGTTCACCGGGCAGGACCTCGCCGGGACGGTGGCGAAGCTGCAGCGCAGGAAGCTGCCCTACGAGCTGCGCAAGCAGGTCGGCGCGGGCACCTGGCAGCTGTTCTTCCACGACCCGAACGGCGCCAAGGTCGAGATCGACTTCGATCGCGCGGAGGCCGCGCCGGCCTGATGCGGCGCTTCCTCGAGCGCACGCTCGGGCTGCTGGTGGGCCTCGCGCTGGCGGTCGCCGCGGTCATCTGGGCGTCGATCGTCCTTGCGCTCGCGGCGGCGTTCGCCATCGTGATCGGCGCCTGGCTGTGGTGGCGCGCGCGCGGGTTGCGCCGGCGCGCCGCGGCCGGCGAGTCCGTGGTGATCGAGGGCGAGTACCGCGAGGAGCGCGGCGAGACGCGCCGGCTGGAGGACCGCTAGTGCCCGGGAGCCTCCGAGGCGCGGCGCAGCGCGACGAGCTGCGCGCCGGCGACGATGACGAGGAGCCCGAGGCCGATCGCATCCGTGGCGAGGCCCGGCTTGATGAGCGAGAGCGCGGCGCCGAACAGCAGCACCCGCTGCCAGGGCAGGGCGAGCGTGAAGAGCCAGCCGAAGAGGCTTCCCGCGAGGCAGACGACGCCGATCGAGGCCGAGATCACCGCCAGCACCAGGCTGAACCACTGGCTGCTCCAGTCGGAGACGATCAGCAGCAGCATCGGCTCGTAGACGAACATGAACGGCACGATGTAGGCCGGGGCGGCGGCGCGCATCGCGGCAAAGCCCGAGGCCCACATGTTGGCCTTCGCGAGGCTTGCCGCAGCGAACACCGCGAGCGCCACCGGCGGCGTGATCGCCGAGAGGATCGCGAAGTAGAACGCGAACATGTGCGCGGCCGGCGTCGCGGCCGCCTTGCAGGCCGCGGTGACGGGCTCCGGGCAGCCCGCGACCGCGAGCTTGACGACCGCGGGCACGAGCAGCGCGACCATCATGATGTAGGCCGGCGTCGTCGGCATGCCCATGCCGAGAATGATGCCGGCAAGTGCTGTGAGGATCAGCGCGAGCACCAGCTGGTCCTGCGCGAGGGCCACCACCATCTGCGTGAAGACGATGCCCAGGCCCGTGATGGTGACGGCGCCGATGACGATGCCGGCGCAGGCGCAGGCCATCGCCACCGCGAGCGCGTTCTTCGCGCCCTCCTCGAGCGCCTCGAGTACCGTGCGCCAGCCGATGCCGGCGCGCGTTGCCTTGCGCAGCAGCGCGAGCGGCAGGCAGGCGAGCGCGCCCCACAGCGCGCACAGGGGCGCCGAGTAGCCCGCCATGAGGCCGAACAGCACCACCAAGATCGGCACGAAGAGGTGGCCGCGCGCCAGCATCACCGCGCCGAAGGCCGGCAGCTCCGACCTCGGCACGCCGGCGAGCTTGTAGCGCCGCGCCTCGAAGTGCACCGCCGAGAACACCGCAAGGTAGTAGAGGAACGCCGGAAACACCGCCCAGACCGCGATCTGGATGTAGGGCACGGCGAGGAACTCGGCCATCACGAACGCGGCTGCCCCCATGATCGGCGGCATGAGCTGGCCGCCGGTGGAGGCGACCGACTCCACCGCCGCGGCGAAGGGCGGCCGGAACCCGGTGCGCTTCATGAGGGGGATCGTGATCGGCCCGTCCACCATGACGTTGGCCACGGCGCTGCCCGACACGGTGCCGAAGAGGCTCGAGGACACCACGGCGACCTTGCCGGGGCCGCCCGCGGTGTGCCCGGTGATCGACATCGCGAAGTCCATGAAGAGCTGCCCCGTGCCGCTCTTCTCCATGAACGCGCCGAAGAGCACGAACAGCATCACGTAGGAGGCCGAGACGCCGAGCGTGGAGCCGAAGATGCCCTCCAGCGACAGGTACACCTGCTCCATCAGCGCCTGCATCGTGACGTTGGTGAAGCCGACCGCGTAGACGAGGAAGCAGATCGCGGTGAGCGGCAGCGCCCAGCCGATCACGCGCCGCGTCGCCTCCAGCACCACCAGCACGGCGAGGACGGCATGGACCCGGTCGGAGAGCGTCAGCTCGTCGATGTAGATGATGCGGTTGGTGAAGTACTCGTAGTTGAGGAAGATGTGGAGCACGAAGCTCCACCCGGCCAAGAGCAGCACGGCGTCCAGCAGCCGCCAGCCCCAGCCGCCGCCGCGCCGGGTGGGGTAGAGGAGAAACACGAGGGTGAGCGCGAACAGCAGGTGCGTGCCGCGGAAGATCATCGCCTCGGGCGGCCCGAAGCCCGCGACGTACATGTGGTACAGCGACATCGCGACCGCGATGCCGAGCACGACCCTGCGCAGCAAGATCTCCCCCTCCCGCTCAAAAAAACGGGCGGCCGGGCCGCCCGTGTCCGAGCCTCACGCGGCCGGCCCTACATCGCGCCCGCTTCCCTGTAGAACTTCACCGCGCCCTTGTGGAACGGCACGCCGATGTCGAGCGCCATGTCCTTGGGCGTGATGCCGCTGATCGCCTTTACCACTGCGGCCATCGAGTCGACGTTGCCCGCCATGGTCTTCGCCATGCCGTAGACGGTCGCCTCGGGCAGGTCGCAGGCCACCACCAGGTGGGTGGAGTAGCCGATCACCGGCACGTCCTTGTCCTGCTTGGGGTAGGTGCCCGCCTTGAGGGTGAGCTTGTTGTAGCCCGGGTTCATCTTCTTCAACTGCCCCATGATGCCGTCGTCCACCGGCACCAGCCGGATGTCGCGCGCGCTCGCCAGGTCCATGACTGCGGAGGCGGGCGCCGTGGTGCCGAGCGTGAACACCTGCGCATGGCCATCCTTCATGAGCCCGACCGACTCGGTGTAGCTGTTGAAGTTGACCTTGGAGAGCGTGTCGTACGACAAGCCGTTCATCTTCAGCACCAGCGCCGTGAGCAGCTCGCCGGTGTTGCCTTTGGCCTGCGTGGTGAGCGACTTGCCCTTGAGGTCCTTGAGCGAGTTGACGTTGGCGCTCTGCAGCGCCACCACCTGGAAGTACTGCGGGTAGAGGTTCGCCAGCTGGCAGACCTTGGTGACCTTCTTGGGGTAGGGCGGCCGGCCTTCGATGCCGTCCACCGTGGTGCTCGAGTTGGCCAGCCCGATGTGCGCCTTGCCCTCGTCGACGCCGCGCACGTTGGAGATGCCCGCGCCGGGCGTCTGCTGGATCTGCAGGCCGGGGACGTGCTTCTCCCACATGCCCTTCAGCGCCCCGCCGAGCGGGATCCACGAGCCGCCCTGCGGCCCGGTCATGAACGTCACCTGCTGTGCCGCGACGGGCGCGGCGGCGAGCGCGCCGAGCGCGAGCGCCAGTGCCTTGATTCTCATTGTCGACCTCCTCCGGAAAAGCGTTGACGAGATTTCGCGGCGGGAATCATACCGCAGCCGCCGCCCGCCGGGCGGACCACGCTCCGGCGGCGACGAGCGCCAGCGCCGCGAGCTGCGCCCCGAGCGCCTCGCCGCTCGGGTAGATGCCCAGCAGCGGCAGCGGCTCGAAGCCGAGCGCGGTCGTGCCGAGCGCGCCAGCCTCCTGCAGTGCAGCGACGCCGTGCCCCGTGAATATCACCGCGAGCGCGGCAAGCAGCGACTGCGCGGCCTCGTGCAGCGGCGTGTCGGTCTTGGTCGCGGTGGCGCTGCGCCCGGGGCGGTAGCCCTGGTCCGGGCCCGTGGGACTTTCCTCCACGGGCGCGGCGCGCACCTTGACTTCGGGGAGCTGCTGCTCGGCCTGTTGGGCGAGCGCAGGCGATGCAGCCAGCGCAGCGACAACCATCCAGACGGCGCGCATCAGTGCACGCTGCCGCGCGCTTCGTGCGGCTCCGCGGCTTCGCTCCAGGCGCCGTGCAGCGCGGAGCAGATGTCGCGCACTACCGGCGCGGCCTCGGGATGCGTCGCGAGGCACTGCATGTGCCGCGACACGCACAGCGCGAGGCGCGGGCAGCCCGTGCGCGCGTAGTGGGTCATCAGGTAGATCAGCGCCGCCGCGAGCGTCTCGGGGCGGTCGGCTTCCGGGTTCGGTGCGTCCATGCCAGGCTCCTTGAAAAAAGCGCTGGCTGGCGCGCGGCGCGAAGCCGCTTGCTGGCTTGCGAAAGAACAACTGGGCCGGGCTGGGAGGCTCCCGCCCGGTCCGTCTGCTACGCGGTGAGAATCAGCTTCCCGTTCTGGGTGAGCCGCAGGCGGTACTCGCGCCCGTTGTGCACGATCACCAGCTCCTTCCTCTGCCCGAGCAGCGCCTCGCTGGAGACGCGCCTGGGCTGGGTCGGTGACGGCGCAGTGACTTCGGTTTTTTGTTCCCCCATTTGCAAACAATAATTATTCGCATCTTGTTAGTCAATACCAGAATCAAGTACAAACAATGCGTTATATGCGAGTGGGCGCTCGCAAGTTGCGCTTTTCCAATGATTTAAATGATAATTGTTTCCATTGTTGAGCCATGTATATCTGCATCTGCAACGGCATCACCGAACGCGAAATCCGCGCCTGCGCGCGCGAAGGCGCGCGCTCGATGCGTGATCTCGAGCACTGCCTCGGCGTGGGCTCAGGCTGCGGCAAGTGCAAGGCGGCGGCGAAGGAGATCCTGATCGAGTCCCGTTCGGAGCCGCGAATCACTCTCTCGGGTGCTTCCGCCTAGAGCCGCTACACTGGCGGCATGAAAGGCGACCGCAAAGTCATCCAGCACCTGAACAAGGGAGCTATCGTCAAATCTTGTGTACGACGGGTTGATCAAGCGGCGACCTGCTGAA
>CAZOWR010000198.1:0-5561 GCA_964583645.1 uncultured Enterobacteriaceae bacterium | reverse complement strand
GGTGGAGGCGCTCGCGCGCTTCGCGGCGCTGCGCCGGCGGCGCAGCCGCATCGCGGGCCGCGGACGATTCGCCCCTCGAAAGGAGCCGGGTCATGAGCTTCGCCTGGCCTGAGGCGCTCTGGCTGCTGGTGGCCCTGCCGCTGCTGGTGGCGGGCTATGTCGCCGTCCTGCGGCGCAAGAAGCGCGCGCTGGTGCGCTACGCCAATCTCCTCATGGTGAAAGAGGCGATGGGCAGCGGCGTGCAGGTCCGCAGGCACGTTCCGCCGGCCCTCTTCCTGCTCGCGCTCGCGATCCTGATCCTTGCGGTGGCGCGGCCCGAGGGCGTGGTGGTGCTGCCCTCGCAGAAGCAGACCATCATCCTCGCCATGGACGTCTCGGGCAGCATGCGCGCGCGCGACGTCAAGCCCAGCCGGCTGGAGGCGATGCAGGAGGCGGCGCGCGCCTTCGTGAGGGAGCTGCCCGGCAGGCAGACGCGCATCGGCGTGATCTCGTTCGCGGGCACGGCCTCGGTGGTGCAGGCGCCGACCGACAACCGCGAGGAGGTGCTCGCGGCGATCGACCGCTTCCAGCTGCAGCGCGCGACCGCCATCGGCAGCGGCATCATCGTGTCGCTCGCGACGCTGTTCCCGGACCACGGCATCGACGTCAGCCAGATGATCTACGGGCGCGAGGCGCGGCCGCACCCGAGGAGCTTTCCCGAGCGCAGGAAGGAGGCGAAGGCGGAATTCAAGCCGGTGCCGCCGGGCTCGCACGACTCCGCGGCCATCATCCTGCTCACCGATGGGCAGCGCACCACCGGGCCGGATCCGATCGAGGCGGCGAAGATGTCGGCCGACCGCGGGGTGCGCATCTTCACCGTGGGCATCGGCACCAAGGAAGGCGACGTCATCGGCTTCGAGGGGTGGTCCTTCCGCGTGCGCCTGGACGAGGAGACGCTCAAGCAGGTCGCGGCGCTGACGCGCGGCGAGTACTTCTACGCCGGCACCGCGACCGACCTGAAGAAAGTCTACGAGTCGCTCGGCACGCGCATCGTGCTGGAGAAGAAGCGCACCGAGGTGACCGCGCTGTTCGCGGCCCTCGCCGCGGTGCTCGCGATCGCAGCGGCGGCGCTCTCGCTCGCCTGGTTCAGCCGCATCCTCTAGGGCAGCGTCCGGCAACCTGGCCCCCGGGCCGCCGCTCTGTGCGCCGCAAAATGCCTTTTCGCCCGGCGCGGCGTATGGTGGGGTCTGAGTCATCCGGCGAGGGGAGGCTGCCGATGTCATCCACGATCCGCCTGAACGTCAACGGCAGGGCACGCGCGGTCAAGACCGACGATCCGCAGATGCCGCTGCTCTACGCCCTGCGCAACCAGCTCGACCTGCACGGTCCGCGCTTCGGCTGCGGCCTGGCGCAATGCGGCGCCTGCACGGTGCAGGTGAACGGCGAGGCGGTGCGCTCATGCTCCTACCCGGTCTCGCAGGCCGCGGGCAAGAGGGTGGTGACGCTCGAAGGGCTGTCCGCGGGAGGCAAGCTGCACCCGCTGCAGCAGGCGTTCATCGAGGAGCAGGCAGTGCAGTGCGGCTACTGCATCAACGGCATGATCATGCAGGCGAAAGTCCTGCTTGAGCGCAACAAGCAGCCGAGCGACGCGGAGATTCGCCGGGCGCTGGCCGACAACCTCTGCCGCTGCGGCACGCACGTGCGCATCCTGCGAGCGGTGAAGCGCGCCGCCGCCATGCGGGCGTAGGAGGCCGCCATGAGAATGAACGAGCCGAAGAGTTTTTCCCGCAGAAGCTTCTTCAAGACCGGCGGCGCGCTGGTGGTGTCTTTCTCGCTGGCGCCGCGGCTTGCCGAGGGCGCGGGCAAGGCAGCGAAGGCGAAATCGCTCGCCGCGGACCAGGTGGACGGCTTCATCGCCATCGACGCCAAGGGCCGGGTCACGGTCTACTCCGGCAAGGTGGACCTCGGGACCGGGGTGTACACCGCGCTCACGCAGATTGCCGCCGACGAGCTGTCGGTGCCTCTCGATGCGGTGACTCTGGTGCAGGGCGACACCGCGCTCACCCCGGACCAGGGGACGACGTGGGGTAGCCTCAGCATACAGGCAGGCGGCATGCAGATTCGCCAGGCCTGCGCTACTGCGCGTAACGCCCTGCTCGAGCGGGCGGCGGCGAAGCTCAAGGTGGCGAAAGACGACCTGGCCGCGGACGGCGGCATGATTTCTCCGCGCGGCGGCGGCAAGGGCGTCTCGTACGCCGAGCTCGCCGGCACCGGCGAATGGCGGCTCAAGGTGGATCCGAAGGCGCCGCTCAAGGATCCACGCGAGTACAACCTCGTCGGCCGCTCGGTGCAGCGGCTCGACATCCCCGACAAGGTCACCGGGCGCTTCACGTACATCCACGACTTCAGGCTGAAGGGGATGCTGCATGCGCGCGTGCTGCGCCCGACGGCGATGGGCGCGCAGCTGCAGTCCTTCGACGACTCGGCCTGCCGCCGGATCCCCGGCTATGTCACCGCGGTGCGCAAGGGCAGCTTCCTCGCGGTCCTGGCCAAGGACGAGTGGGCGGCCATCAGGGCGGCAGGGGCCGTCAGCGCGGCCTGGTCGAGCTGGTCCGGGCTGCCGGAGAAGTCGAAGCTCTGGGACCACGTGCGCAATGCCAAACGCGTCAAGGACGAGGTGTTCCAGAACGTCGGCAACACGGCGGCCACGCTCGGTGGGGGCGCGACGCGCCTGGGCGCAGCCTACGATTTCGCGGTGCACACCCACGGTTCGATGGGGCCGTCCTGCGCGGTGGCGCACTACAAGGACGGCAAGCTCAGCGTATGGACGGCCTCGCAGGCGACGCACTTGCTGCAAAGGCAGCTCGCCAACATGCTCGGCATGAAGGCCGGGGAGGTACGCTGCATCTATCTCGAAGGCTCGGGGTGCTACGGGCGCAACGGCCACGAGGATGCCGCGGCGGATGCCGCGCTGCTCGCGCGGGAGACCGGTCAGCCGGTGGGCGTGCAGTGGAGCCGGGCCGACGAGCACGGCTGGGATCCCAAGGGGCCTCCCACGCTGCTCGAGCATCGCGCCGCGCTCGACGCGAGCGGCAACGTGCTCGCGTGGGAGGGCGAGGTCTACATCCCGGACCGGCCGAAGGGCATCGCGGTGACCCTGGTGGCGGCCGACCTCGCCGGCCTGCCGAAGGATCCTGCCTTCCCCGGCAACATCCACCAGTCGCTTGCCGTGCCTTACGCGTTTCCCAACATCAAGGCGACCGCGCACTGGCTCGCGGAAACTCCGTTCAAGCCGTCGTGGATCCGCACGCCGGGCCGGATGCAGAATACTTACGCCAACGAGAGCTTCATGGACGAGCTCGCAGCGGCGGCGGGTGTCGATCCGGTCGAGTTCCGGCTGCGCCAGCTCAAGGACCCGCGCGGCGCCGAGTGCATCCAGCGCTGCGTGCGGCTCGCGGGCTGGGCGCCGCGAGGCGCCAGGGCGCGCGATCCGGGCGAGATTGCGCGCGGCCGGGGCTTCTCGTACATCAAGTACGAGCTGGTCCGCACCTACGTCGCGGTCGTGGCGGACGTCGCGGTCAACCGCCGCACCGGGCAGGTGAGGGTGGAGCGCTTCCACGTCGCGCACGACTGCGGCCAGATCATCAACCCCGACGGCCTGCGCAACCAGATCGAGGGCAACGTCGTCCAGACGGTGAGCCGCACCCTGCTCGAGGACCTGCAGTGGAGCCGCTCGGCGGTCACCAGCCTCGACTGGGAGAGCTATCCGATCCTGCGCTTCCCGGACGTTCCCGACGTCGCGATCGACCTGATCGATCGTCCGCGCGAGCGGCCGTGGGGTGCCGGGGAGCCGACTGCGGCGGTCGTGCCCTCGGCGATCGCGAACGCGATCTGGGATGCGACCGGCGCGCGGCTGCGCTCGGTGCCGTTCACGCCCGAAAAGGTGCTCGCGGCGCTGAAAAGCTAGTGCGCGCGCGGTCCGGCGTCAGGCCAGGACCTGCAGGTCCGCGGCCGTGAGCGTCGGGTGGGTGGTCGTGCCGAGCACCGCGAAGGCGATCGCGGTTCCCGGCCCGCTGCCGTCCGCGTCGTAGTACAGCAGGCCGCTCGACGGCGCATAGACGATGTAACTGGTTGGGCCGGGCGTGCCGTCGCTCGAGAAGTTCCGCGCCCGCAGGCTGGTGGTGGCGGTTTGCGTGCCGAGCGCCGTGAAGATGTCGTTGTCGAGGCGAATCCGGTCCGCACCCGGCGCAAAGTCGAGGATCGTGTCGATGCCGGACTCCGGCTCGAGCGGGTGGCGGAAGGCGAAGCGGTCTCTGCCGCCCCCGCCGCCCAGCGTGTCGCGCCCCGGGCCGCCATTGAGCAGGTCGCCACCCGCGCCGCCCTGCAGGGAATCGTCGCCTACGCCCCCCCGCAGGGTATCGCCGAGGGCGCCTCCATCCAGAAAATCCTTGCCCGCACGGCCCCAGAGGAGGTTGCGGGCGTCGTTGCCGATGATGGTGTCGGCGCCGCGTCCTCCCACCGCGTCCTCGATGATCACGGTCCGGTAGATGGCCACGGTCTCCGGCCGCGCGTACTCGATGGTCTCGAACCCGTCGTAGGAGTACCGGATCGGATCGCCGAGCTGGCTCCAGTGCCCCGGCCTGAGGTCGATGAGCGCGCCCTGGGCGGAAGCGTCCCACACCAGCGTATCGCGTCCGCCCCCGTCCCAGATCGTCTGGTAGTAGTCGTTTCCCTGCCGGAACCTGTAGAGGCTGTCCGCGTCGTCGGGCTGAGGTACGCCGTAGAGGTACTGGATCGCCTTGATGTCGAGCATCATCGGCGTCGTCGGGTAGATGCTTGCCTCGGCGTCGTCGAGCCCGGGGTACGTCTTGTAGGACATCTGCGTCATGCCGAGCCAGTCGTCGGCGGCCGGGAGCCTCACCCCGGTGTAGCCCCTCTCGTGCGGGTGCTTGAGGCCCAGCGCGTGACCGATTTCGTGGATCAGGGTGCTGAAGCCGAAGCTGCCCGCATCGAGCGCGTCGTGGGTCGGCTCGTTCGCGCCGAGCCAGATGTCGCCCGCGTAGGCGGTGGCCTCGGGCAGGTAGGCCCAGGCGTACGCCCCCGGCGTATCCGTGAGGGCGACGCGAACGACGCCGGCCGAGGCGGCATCGTCGGCCACCTCGACCAGGGAGAGCCGTGCGGGCGCGCCCCAGCTCTGCAGGGCCAGTCTCGCGGCTTCCTGCTGGGCGGCGTCGAGCGGCCGGTACGACGGGTCCCAGGGCTCGTAGCCGCTCGAGGGAACGTCGTAGCCCGTCACCGGATCCCTCGACCAGACGCTCCCGTCGACCGGGAAGCTGTAGCTGACGCGGGTCGTGCCGTCGTCGGCCGCGCTCCACTTCAGCTCGGTGATGAGGCCGTCGATATCCCTGTCGCGCGAGCGCGCGACCGAAGCGACGCTGCCCAGGGAGTCGGGAGTGTCCACGTTCCCGGGCGTCAGCCTAGCAGAAGGCGAAGTCGACTTGCGGCGCTCGCCCGCTCACGATGTCGGCGAGCGCGCGGCCCGAGCCGCAGGCGTGCGTCCAGCCGAGCGTGCCGTGGCCGGT
>CAZOWR010000197.1:0-5562 GCA_964583645.1 uncultured Enterobacteriaceae bacterium | reverse complement strand
ACGTTTGAATCCGGAATCCGCCGACCTCACCTCATGAAATATTCAGGCTAGCCGGCGCGCAGCCGGCTGCCCTACTTCAGCTTGGTTTCCTTGTAGAGGACGTGCTTGCGCGCTTTCGGATCGTACTTCCTGATCTCGAGCTTGTCCGGCGTGGTGCGCTTGTTCTTGGTCGTGGTGTAGAAGTGGCCGGTGCCGGCCGTCGATTCGAGCTTGATCTTCTCGCGCATGGCGTCGCTCCCTAGGCCGCTTTCCTGCGGGCCTTGATCTCGGCGAGCACCGCTTCCACGCCGAGCTTGTCGATGCGGCGCAGGCCCGCGGTCGAGACGCGCAGCCGCACCCAGCGCTTCTGGCTCTCGAGCCAGAAGCGGCGGTAGTGCAGGTTCGGCTCGAAGGTGCGGATGGTCTTGTTGTTGGCGTGCGAGACGTAGTGGCCCTTGATCGGCTTCTTGCCGGTCACGTCGCAGACTCGGGACATCGCGGGCTCCAGGGTGGCGCCGAAAAGGCGCGAATTATACGCGAGACCAGGCACTTCACAGCAAGCCCCGCTCGGCGAACGAGATCGCCAGCCGGCCCGCGACGATGAAGTGATCGAGCACCTTGATGTCCACCAGCGCGAGCGCCTGCCCGAGGTTGCGCGTCAGCAGCTCGTCGGCCTGGCTGGGCTGCGCCACGCCCGAGGGGTGGTTGTGGGCGAAGATCACCGCCGCCGCGTTGTGCCGCAGCCCGGATTTCACGATCTCGCGCGGGAAGACGGAAGTCTGTGTCAGCGAGCCGCGGAAGCTCTCCTCGACCTCGATCACGCGGTGCTGCGCGTCGAGCCACACGCAGTGGAACACCTCGTGGCCGAGGGCGCCGAGCTTCAGCGCCAGGAAGTCGCGCACCGCGCCGGGCGTGGTGAGCGCCGCGCCGGCCTGCAGGTCCTCGCGCAGCGAGCGCTGCGCGAGCTCGAGCGCGGCGGCGAACTGGGCTCGCTTGGCCGGCCCCAGTCCTTTTACCCGCGCCAGATCCGCGCCCAACAGGCCCCTGAGGCCCTTGAAGCGGTCGAGCAACTCGCGGCCGAGGTCGACCGCGCTCTTGCCGCGCACCCCCGTGCGCAGGAGCACGGCAAGCAGCTCCGCGTCGCTCAGCGCGCCGGCACCACCCGCGAGCAGACGCTCGCGCGGGCGCTCCGTTTCGGGCCAGTCCGAAATCGCCATGGCAGGAGCTTTCCCTTAGAATCCCAACCCCCTAACGCCCGAGGCCCCGGTCGCGATGACGTTGAAAGGAAAGCGCATTCTGCTCGGGCTGACCGGCGGCATCGCCGCCTACAAGGCCGCCGAGCTCGCCCGGCTGCTCGTCAAGGCCGGCGCCGAGGTGCGGGTGGCGATGACCGAGGCCGCCACGCGCTTCGTAACGCCGATGACGCTGCAGGCGCTCAGCGGCCAGCCGGTGTGGACCGACCTGTGGGATGCGCGGGTCGGCGACCACATGGCGCACGTCGAGCTCTCGCGCGACCGCGACCTGATCGCCGTGGCGCCGGCGAGCGCCGATTTCATGGCCAAGCTCGCGCACGGGCTGGCCGGGGACCTGCTGTCGAGCCTGTGCCTCGCGCGCCGCTGCCCGCTGCTCGTGGCCCCGGCGATGAACGTAGAGATGTGGGACAACCCCTCGACCCGCAGGAACGCGAAGACCCTGCGCGAGGACGGGGTGATCCTCGCCGGGCCGGCCGCGGGCGACCAGGCCTGCGGCGAGACCGGTATGGGCCGCATGCTGGAGGCGGCCGAGATCCTCGCCGAGATCGAGGTTGCGCTGGCGCCCAAGCTGCTCGCCGGACAGCGCGTGCTGGTGACCGCGGGCCCCACCGAGGAGCCGATCGACCCGGTGCGCGTGATCACCAACACGAGCTCCGGCAAGATGGGGTACGCCGTGGCGCGCGCCGCGCGCGAAGCGGGTGCGCAAGTGACGCTGGTGAGCGGGCCGGTGTCGCTGCCGACGCCGGCGGGCGTGGCGCGCGTCGACGTGCGCAGCGCGCGCCAGATGTTCGACGCCGTCAAGCACGCCGTGAAGGCGAGCGACGTCTTCATCTCGGTGGCCGCGGTTGCGGACTATCGCGTGAAGCAGATGGCCGCGCGCAAGATCAAGAGGTCGAACGGCGGCCTGGGGCCGCTCGAGCTCGAGGAGAACCCGGACATCCTCGCCTGGGTCGCGGCGCTGCCCAAGGCGCCGTTCTGCGTCGGCTTCGCCGCCGAGAGCGAGAAGCTGGCGGCGAACGCGCGCGCCAAGCGCGCGAGGAAAGGCATCCCGCTGATCGCCGCGAACCTGGCGCAGAAGGCGCTGGGCGCCGACGACAGCGCGATCACGCTGTTCGACCGGCGCGGCGCCCACCGGCTCGGCAGCGGCCCCAAGATCGAGCTGGCGCGCAAGCTCGTCGCGCACCTCGCCGGCATGCTGCCGAAGGCGAAGCGCTGACGTGGGCAAGGTGGACGTCAAGATCCTCGACCCGAGGATCCGCGCCATGCTGCCGCACTACGCCAGCTCCGGGGCGGCGGGCCTCGACCTGCGCGCCTGCCTGCAGGCGGCGCTCACGCTGCGACCGGGCGACAGCGAGCTCGTGCCTTCGGGCATCGCGATCCATATCGCCGACCCCGGCTACGCCGCGCTGGTGCTGCCGCGCTCGGGGCTGGGGGCGAAGCACGGCATCGTGCTCGGCAACCTGGTGGGGCTGATCGACTCCGACTACCAGGGCGAGGTGCTGGTCTCGCTCTGGAACCGCGGCCGCGAGGCGTTCACCCTGCGGCCGCTCGAGCGCATCGCGCAGCTGGTGGTCGTGCCGGTGCAGAGGATCGAGTTCAACGTCGTGGACGAATTCGCCTCCTCGGCGCGCGGCGCCGGGGGCTTCGGCAGCACCGGGCGCTAGCGGCTCAGCCGACCGAGTCGGCCCAGATCGTCCTCGCCCAGTTCCACGCGAACGAGGCCTCGGCCTCGCTCCTCGCCGGGGAGACGCCGCCCGCGCCCTTCACCGGGGTCAGCGTCTTGCCGTCCCACTGGTGCACCGAGGAGACGCGGATCGCCTCCTTCTGCGAGACGAAGCTGTAGCAGGTGTTGATGATCTTCTGCGGCTCAGGCGCGCGCCCCCGAAGCAGCTCGACGATCGCGGCGGCCGCAATCTTGCCATGGTTGTTCGCCATGCTGCCCGACTTCGGCATCCCCGGCGCCGAGAGCGTGGCGTCGCCGAGGACATGAATGCCAGGCACCTTCTTCGACTCCATGCTGCGCCAGTCGACTTCGCACCAGCGGTTGTTGTGCGTGATCAGGCCCGCCTTCACCGCGATGTCGCCGGCGCGGTGCGGCGGCACCACGTTGAGCACATCGGCCTTCACGTCCTCGACCTCCAGCCGGATGGCCCCGGGGGACACGCCGATCGCCTTGGCGTTGCCGCGGTACTCGATGAGACCCTTGTAGAGGTCTGCCCAGGCGCGCTTGAACAGGCCCCCCTTCGAGGTCACGTCCGGGTTGGCGTCCAGCACCAGCACCTTCGAGCGCGGCTTCGCCTGCTTGAAATAGGCGGCCACCATGCTGACGCGCTCGTAGGGCCCGGGCGGGCAGCGGTAGGGCGCCAGCGGGATCGAGAGCGCGTAGACGCCGCCGTCGCGCATCTGCTCGAGCTGGGCGCGCAGGGCCTCGGTCTGGGGCCCGGCCTTCCAGGCGTGCAGCACGCCGCCCGCCTGCATGGCCGGCTCGTAGCCCTGGATCTCGTTGTACATGAAGTCGATGCCCGGCGAGACGACGAGCCGCTCGTAGCCGAGGTCCCCGCCGCGGGCAAGGCGCAGCGTGCGCTTCGCCGCGTCCACCGCGACCACCTCGTCCTGCACCACCTGCACGCCGTGGGCGCGCAGCCCGTCGTAGCCGTGACTGATCTCGCGCATGCTCGCGTACCCCGCGAGCACGAGGTTCGAGATCGGGCAGGAGGTGAACCCTGGCTCGCGTTCGACCAGCACGACGTCGATCGACGGGTCCCACAGGCGGATGTACTTCGCCGCCGTGGCGCCGCCGAAGCCGCCGCCGATCACGACCACGCGCGCGCCGGAGGGCGTCGTCGCGCAGCCCGGCAACAGCGGGAAGGACGCCGCGACCGCCGCGGCCGCGCCCGCCTTGAGAAAATCGCGCCTTCCGTACGTGCTCATCGGGCCTCCTCAGCGCTTCTGCGCGGCGTACCAGGCCGCGAGCGCGTCGATCTGCGGGTCGGTGTACCCCTTGGCGATCTGGTGCATGACGGTCGCGGGGCGCTTGCCGTCGCGGAACGCCCGCATCTGGGTAGCGATGTGGTCGCTCGGCAGTCCGGCGAGCGGAATGAGCGGGGCGCCGGCGGCGACGCGCCCTCCGGTGCCGTGGCAGATGGCGCAGGCCGCGGCCAGATTACGCCCCTGGGTATCCTGGGCGACAGCGGTGAGCGGTGCGAGCGCGACCCCGGCCGCAAGAGAGACGATAGCGATTCGCATCAGAGCCTCCTCCCGAGGTGCGATCAAGCTGCGGCGCAGTTTCCGCTCGCGCCGCGAGGCCTGTCAAGCGCTCAGGACACGGGGGAGACGGAGGCCGCGGGCGGCGGCGCGACCTCGGGCTCGAAAACGAGCAGGACCTTCTCCGCGGCGTCGATGTCGATGCTCACCCTGCCGCCGTGCTGCAGCTTGCCGAACAGCAGCTCGTCGGCGAGCGCGCGGCGCACCGTGTCCTGGATCAGGCGCGCCATGGGCCGCGCGCCCATCTGCGGATCGAACCCCTTCTTCGCCAGGTACTCCTTCAGCGCCTGCGTGAAGTGCGCCTCGACCTTCTTCTCGGCGAGCTGCTCCTCGAGCTGGATGAGGAACTTGTCCACCACCCGCATGATGATGTCGTGGTCCAGCGCCCGGAACGAGATCATCGCGTCGAGCCGGTTCCTGAACTCCGGGGTGAACATGCGCTTGATCGCCTCCAGCTCGTCGCCCGCCTTCACCGACGGCGTGAAGCCCATCGAGGTCTTCGCCAGCGACTCCGCGCCGGCGTTGGTGGTCATGATGATGACGATGTTGCGGAAGTCGGCTTTCCTGCCGTTGTTGTCGGTGAGCGTGCCGTGGTCCATCACCTGCAGCAGGATGTTGAAGATGTCGGGGTGCGCCTTCTCGATCTCGTCGAGCAGCAGCACCGCGTAGGGCTTCTTGGTGATGGCCTCGGTGAGCAGCCCGCCCTGGTCGAAGCCGACGTACCCCGGGGGCGCGCCGATCAGCCGGCTCACGGCGTGGCGCTCCATGTACTCGGACATGTCGAAGCGGATCAGCTCGATCCCCATGCAGTAGGCGAGCTGGCGCGCGACCTCGGTCTTGCCCACGCCCGTGGGCCCCGAGAACAGGAAGTTGCCGATCGGCTTCTGCGGGTTGCCCAGGCCCGAGCGCGCCATCTTGATGGCGGCGGCGAGCGCGTCGATCGCCTGGTCCTGGCCGAACACCACGGCCTTCAGGTCGCGGTCGAGGTTGGCGAGCGCGCTGCGGTCGTCCGTCGACACGCTGCGCGGCGGGATGCGGGCGATCTTGGCGATGATCTCCTCGATCT
>CAZOWR010000196.1:0-5597 GCA_964583645.1 uncultured Enterobacteriaceae bacterium | reverse complement strand
ACCGCCACCGCTAAATTGCCTTCAGCGGTGATCGAATCCGCGAAGTCCGGCTAGCACGCCCCCGGTGGAACAGCCTGTGAGAGCCGCGGGATTGATGTCCTCTGGCCTACGGACTCAATTCAGATGACCAGGCGGCGGGACAGGAAAACGCGCAACCGGGATTCCCTCGTCAACCAGCGCGTCGTGCTCGTCTTTCGTCGCCTGGCCCCGGATGCCACGCTTGGGCGCCTCGCTGTAGAAGATCCGCCGCGCCTCCGCCGGAAACTCGCCCCCGACGTCCTCCGTCTTCGTCAGGATCTCGTCCAGCATGCGGGAGTACAGCATCTGCGCGATCGCGAAGGGATCCTTTCCCTCCATGTCTGGAGTCTTCTGCAACTTCACCGCCTCCGCAGGCTTCGGCGCCTCCGCCCCCAGATTGAAACGGGTTGCCGAGGGCAGGCGCTCCACGCTCGAGACCCCGCAGCTCGGGCAAGTCAGCAAACCCCGGGATCTCTGGGACTCGAAGTCCTCCCCTGAGCCGAACCAGCCCTCGAATCGGTGCCCGGCGCCGCAGTGGAGGTCGAAAACGATCATAGGCGAATGATTCTAGCCCGAATTCGGATCAAATCCCTTCGTGAACGCCTTCAGCAGCCTCTTGAACACCCTCACGTCCGAGGCCCTGTACCGCTTCAGCACCGCCTTCTCGCGCCGGCGCGCCTGGGCGACCACCGGCGCGATGCGCTTGCGCCCCCGGGCGGTAAGCTCGACCCGCGAATGCCTCAGGTCCATCCCGCCCGCCACGCGCCGCACCAGGCCCCGCTGCTCGAGCCGATCCAGCAGCTTGGAGAGCGTCGGCTGCTTGAAGAGCGTGGCGCGCGCGAGCGCCCCCACGGTGAAGGCGCCGCCCGCCGAGAGCGTGGCGAGCACGCGCCATTCCGGCACGCGCATCTTGCGCGGCTTCAGCAGGGCGTGGAAGTCGCGCAGGATGACGAAGCTCGCGCGCGCCACGAGGTACGGAAGGTAGTCGTCAGGGAAGCGAGCTTTCTTGCTCATATATGAATGTTCATTGACCGATTCCTTTTCATGCAATACGATAGAGCAGCATCCATGCGGGAGCAAGCGCCATGATCGCCGACCGCCTCGAGGCCAAGTGGATCGACCTGTTCGCCGAGGTCTTCGCGCGCTGCAGGGTCGCCCCCGGCGACCCCTGCGCGGTGCTCTCGGAGACGCAGTCGCGCCCGCTCAACGTGCAGCTCGCCGAGCTCGCGCTCGCGCGCCTCGGGGCGCGCCCCTTCCACGTCGTGGTACCCACCCCCCGCCAGGCGGCCCCGGTCCCCATCCGCTCCACTGGCGCTTCGGTCGTGCTGCAGGGGCTCGGCCCCGCCCTCCAGGCGCTCGCCGCGTCGCGCTTCGTCGCCGACTGCACCGTGGAGGGCCTGATGCACGCCGCCGAGCTGCCGCAGATCCTGAAGGGCGGCGCGAGGGTGCTCTACATCTCCGACGAGCACCCCGAGGTGCTCGAGCGCCTCGCCCCCTCCCCCGCCGACGAGGAGCAGGTGAGGGCAGGGATGCGGCGGCTGCGCGAGTCAAGGCGGATGACTGTCACCTCCCCCGCTGGAACCCGCCTGGAGATCGACGTGCAGGGCGCGCGCGTGGGCGGGGTCTGGGGCTACACCGAGAAGCCCGGAACGCTGTCGCACTGGCCGGGCGGCCTGTGCCTGTGCTTCCCGAAGGCTGGCGGCGTGGAGGGCACGCTGGTGCTCGCACCGGGCGACCTCAACCTCACCTTCAAGCGCTACCTCGAGTCGCCGGTGCGCCTGACGGTGGAGAGCGACTACGTGACCCGGATCGAGGGCGACTCGCTCGACGCCGAGCTGATGCGCGAGTATTTCGCCGCCTGGGGCGACCGCGAGGCCTATGCGGTGTCGCACGTCGGCTGGGGCACCAACCCCCGAGCGCGCTGGGAAGCGCTCGTGATGTACGACCGGCGCGACGTCAACGGCACCGAGCAGCGCGCCTTCGCCGGCAATTTCCTCTACTCGACCGGCGCCAACGAGGTCGCCGGCCGCCACACGCTCGGGCACTTCGACCTGCCGCTGCGCCACTGCACGATCGAGCTGGACGGCAGCGCCGTGGTGCGAGACGGGAAGCTCTCGGCGTGACGCCGCTCCTCTTCCTGCACGGCGTCGGCGGCGGGCATCACGCCTGGGACCGCCAGCTGCCGCACTTCGCCGCGCTCGGCTATCCCTCGCACGCCTGGGACCAGCCCGGCTACGGCTCGAGTCCGCTGGTCGAGCCCTACGACCTCGAGCGGGTGAGCGGCGCGCTCGCGCGCCTGCTCGAGATGCTCGGTGGCGAGCCGGTGGTGCTGGTCGGTCACAGCATGGGGGGGTTCGTCGCGCTCGAGACCTACGCGCGCCATCCCGCGCGTGTCAGGGCGCTCGCGCTCTGCTTCACGAGCCCCGCTTTCGGCGGCGGCGCCGGAGAGTTCGCGCGCCAGTTCATCGCCGCGCGCACCGGCGCGCTCGACGAGGGCCGCGGCATGGCCGAGATCGCGGCGCGGCTGATGCCGACCCTGCGCGGCACGAAATCCGACCCTGCCGGGCTCGCGCTTGCCGAGCGCATCATGTCCGGCATCGCGCCCGACACCTACCGCAGGGCCGTGGCCATGCTGACCACCTTCGACCGGCGCGCCCTGCTCCCCGAAATCCGGGTTCCCACGCTGGTGCTCGCGGGGACTGACGACCGCACCGCGCCCGCCGCCGTGATGCAGCGCATGGCCGAGAAAATCCCGGCCGCCGAATACCGGCTGCTGGAGGGCTGCGGGCACCTCGGGCCGATGGACCAGCCCGAACCCTTCAACGACGCCCTCGAAGCCTTCCTGCGACGCCATTCCCTCTGAGGACCCTGCATGGACCTGACCGCCCTGCCCCGCGACGCGCGCTACTCTGTGACTGGCTCGGGCGTGTCCTTGAGCGCGCGGCAGCAGGAGCTGCTCGCCGCGGCCGAGTCGCTTGGCCCGAGGCTCGCCGCGCGCGCCGAGCGCTACGACCGCGAGGCGAGCTTCCCGCACGAGAACTTCGAGGATCTCAGGCAGGCGGGGCTGCTGGGTATCTGCGTGCCGGAGCGCTACGGCGGGCGCGGCGCCGACCTGAAAACCTACGCCCTCGTCTCGGCGGCGCTCGGCAAGTACTGCGGCGCGACCGCCCTCACCTTCAACATGCACGTCTGCTCCACGCTGTGGCCGGGGGCGCTGGCCGACGATCTCGACATGACGCCCGAGCAGCGCGCCGAGCACGAGCAGCGGCGCGCGCTGCACTTCCAGCGCATCGTACGCGACGGCGCGATCTACGCGCAGCCGTTCTCCGAGGGCAGCGCCGCGGCGGCGGGCCGTGCGCCCTTCGGCACCACGGCCGCCAAGGTGGAGGGCGGCTGGCGGATCAACGGCAAGAAGATCTTCGCCTCGCTCGCCGGCGCCGCGCACTACTACGGCGTGCTGTGCACCGAGGCGCGGCCCGAGCTCTCGATGCGCGACACGCTCTACATGGCGGTGCCGGCCGAGGCGCCGGGGCTGAGCGTGACGGGAGACTGGGACCCGCTCGGGATGCGCGGCACGGTATCGCGCAACCTCGTGTTCAAGGACGTGTTCGTGCCGGACGACGCCCAGATGATGCCGCGCGGGGTGTATTTCCAGGCGGCGAGCCGCTGGCCGCACATGTTCACCACGCTCGCCCCCACCTACATGGGAATCTCGATCGCCGCCTTCGAGTTCACCGTCAGGTACCTGCGCGGCGAGCTCGAGGGCATGCCGCCGGTGAAGCGCCGCATGTACCCGACCAAGCAGATCGCCGTGGCCGAGATGTGGGTGCGCCTCGAGCAGACGCGCGCGCTGTTCCTGCGCATGCTGGAGGACGCGCGGGTCGACCCGCCCAAGGACGCGCGGCTGCGCGCCTACGCGGCGCAATACACCATCATGGAGAACGCCAACGACCTGTGTCGCCTCGCCATCCGCACCTGCGGCGGGCAGTCGATGCTGAAGAGCCTGCCGCTCGAGCGCCTGTACCGCGACTCGCGCTGCGGCGCGCTGATGCTGCCCTGGACCGCGGAGCTGTGCCTCGACCGCCTCGGCCGAGAAGCGCTCTACGAGCCCGGCGAGGCGGACGATTAATCTCTCCCGCATCGTCGAGTTCTGGGCGCGCCACGCGCCTTCGCGCGCGGCGCTGCATGGCGCCGGCGAGGACTGGAGCTACGCGCGGCTCTGGGCGCGCGTCGAGACGCTCACGCGGGCCCTCGACGCCGGCCGCGGCGAGCGCGTGGCCTGGCTCGGCTACAACGATCCGGAGATGCTGGCGCTGCTGTTTGCGCTGGCCCGCCTCGGGGGCATTCTCGTGCCGCTCAACTGGCGGCTCACGGCGGCGGAGCATCGCAGTATCCTCGCGGACTGCAAGCCGCGATGGCTGGTGGCCGGCGCCGGGTTCGAGCAGCATGCCACGGGCCTCGGCGTCCCGCGGCCGGCGCTCGATGCCGCGCACGGCCGGCCGCTCGAGGGCACCGACGGCGACGACCTGCTGGTCGTCTACACCTCCGGGACCACCGGGACGCCCAAGGGGGCGGTGCTGACGCAGGCGGCGCTGCTCTGGAACGCGTACAACGGGATCCATGCGCACGACCTGCAGCAGTCCGACCGCGTCCTCACCTGCCTGCCGATGTTCCACGTCGGCGGGCTCAACATCCAGACCGTGCCCGCGCTGCTCGCGGGCGCCGCGGTGACCCTGCACTCCCGCTTCGAGCCCGGCGCATGGCTCGCGGAGGTCGCGCGCGGCCGCTCCACGCTTTCGCTGCTGGTGCCGGCAGCGATGCAGGCGGTGATCGCGCACCCCGCCTGGGCCGCTGCCGACCTGTCCTCCCTGCGGCTGCTCAACTCGGGCTCGATGGTGGTGCCCGAGTCGCTGATCCGGGCCTTCCACGCGCGCGGCGTCCCGGTGGGCCAGGTCTACGGCTGCACCGAGACCGCGCCGATCGCCACGGTGCTGCTGCGCGAGGACGCCGCGCGCAAGCTCGGCAGCGCGGGCAAGGCGGCGCCTCACTGCGAGGTCCGGCTCGTGGACGGGGAGATCCAGGTACGGGGGCCGAACCTGATGCGCGGCTACTGGCGCGATCCGGCAGCGAGCGCGGCGGCGTTCGAGGACGGCTGGTTCAGGACCGGCGATCTCGCCCGGGTGGACGACGAGGGCTACTACTGGATCATGGGGCGGTCGAAGGACGTGATCATCTCCGGCGGCGAGAACATCTACCCGGCCGAGCTCGAGAACGTGCTCGCGGACTGCCCGGCGATCGCGGAAGCCGCGGTGGTCGGCATCGGCGACGCGAGGTGGGGAGAAGCCGCCTGCGCCTGTGTCGTGCCCAGGGCCGGCGCGAGCCTGGACGAAGCCGCCGTGCTCGCGCTGTTCCGCGATCGCCTCGCCAAGTTCAAGCACCCGCGGCGCGTCGTGTTCCTCGACAGCCTGCCGAAGAACGCCCTCGGCAAGGTGCAGAAGCCGGAGCTCAGGCGCCGGCTCGAGGCGCGCTAGCCGGACTTCGCGGATTCGAGGGGTCGGCGAGGGTTAAGTAGTTGATGC
>CAZOWR010000195.1:0-5626 GCA_964583645.1 uncultured Enterobacteriaceae bacterium | reverse complement strand
GATCCTCTACCTGCGCAACGACGCGCTCAGCTTCAGCGAGCTCGGCACGCTCGACTCGCGCCCCGCCCCGGCGCGCGACGGCTGCCGTGCCTCCTGCGTCGACTGGTACGGCAACTCGCGGCCGCTCTTTGTCGGCGGCCGCGTGTTCGCCCTCATGGGCTACGAGATCGTCGAGGGGCGCATCGCGCGCGGGCGCATCGCGGAGGCGGCTCGCGTAAACTTCGCCCCTTTGCCCATGGACATCTCGCACTGAACCCGCGCGAGCACCGGCTCGGCATCGCGGCAATGGTGTTGTGCACGCTGCTGTGGAGCAGCGCCGGCCTCGTGATGCGCGCGACCACGGTCGCCAACGGCTGGGAGGCCACCTTCTGGCGCTCCTCCTTCCTCGCCGTGGCGATCGCGGCCGTGATGCTCGCGCGCCACGGCGCGGGCGCGCCGCGGCGCCTCGCCGCGCTCGGGCTCCCGGGGCTCGTCTCGGCGCTCGCCTGGGCGACCATGTTCACCTGCTTCATGCTGGCGCTCGCGCGCACCACGGTCGCCAACACGCTCTTCATCATGGGGGCGCTGCCGTTCTTCTCCGCTCTAGCGGGGTGGCTGGTGCTCGGCGAGCGCGTCGCGCCGCGCACGCTCGCCTTCATGCTGGTCGCGGCCGCCGGCATCGGCATCATGTTCCAGGAGGCGCTCGCCGAGGGGAACCTGGCGGGGAGCCTCATCGCGCTCGCGATTCCCGTCGCCGCGGCGGCCAACTCCGTCGCGGTGAAGCTCGGCCGCGGCAAGGTGGACTTCGTGCCCGCGATCCTCGCCGGCGGCGCGATCTCGGCGCTCGTCGCCGCGCCCTTCGCCGCGCCCCTGGGCGCCGCCGGCCGCGACCTCGCGCTCTTCGGGCTGCTCGCGGTGTTCCAGCTCGCGATCCCCGGGATCCTGCTGGTGCAGTTCGTGCTGCCGCGGCTCTCGGTCGCGGAAGTGGGGCTGCTCTCGCTCCTGGAGATGATCTTCGGGTCGCTGTGGGTCTGGCTCGCCTACGGGGAGGACCCGGGCGCCGCGGTGCTGGCGGGCGGGGCGCTGGTGCTCGGCGCGCTCGTCGCGAACGAGGCGCTCGCGCTCGCCGCCGAGCGGCGCCTCATGCCCGCAGGCGGATCTGCTCCAGGACCGGCCGCAGATAGCGCAGGAACGCCTCCGGGTGCTCGCTCATCGGGAAGTGCCCGAGGCCCTTCATGATCGTGACCTTCGCGCCCCTGATGCGCTCGGCCGCCGCCTGCGTGTCGCGCGGCGAGGCCGAGTAGTCGTACTCGCCGCTGAGCATGTAGAGCGGGCAGACCGAGGTGTCGATCGCGCCGATGCGGCCGCGGATGTCGCCCTCGACCTGGTAGAAGTAGAGATCCCCCGTGAACACGCCGGGGCCGCCCTGCATGTAGTGCCAGGTCGTCTCCCAGCGCTCCGCCTCCGGGCTCAGGGGCGACATGAGGCCGTACGCGATCGCGCCGCAAGCCTGGCCGCCGTGTACTTCGGCGTGGTTGAGCCAGCCCGAATCGTAATAGCGCTCCACGTACGCCGCCGATTGCAGGCCGATGAGCGCGCGCAACGCTCTCGCGTGCTTCAGCGCCAGGTTGAGCACGATGCGCCCGCCGATCGAGCAGCCCATGACCACCGGGCGCTCGAGGCCGAGCTCGCGCGCCACGGTCATGATGAGATCGGTGTAGCGGTCGGTCGTGAGCCGGTACTCCTCCTTCTCCCAGCCCGCGGGCGGCGAGGACTTGTCGTGCCAGGGCATGTCGAACACCACGACGCGGTAGTGCTGCGTGATCTCGCGATCGTTCAGCACCGCACGGTACTGGCGACCGTCCGAGCCCGCGGTGTGCAGGCAGAGGAGCGGGATGCCCTGCCCGGCCTCCTCGAAGTAGACGCGGTGCGGGCGACCCTCGAAGGTCATGCGCGCATACCGCCCGGTGATCGGCTCGAGTTGCGCGCTCATGACGCGAGCTTTCTCGGCGCGGCGAGCACGAGCTTGAGATAGAGCAGGTAGGCCATCAGCACGCGCTGGTCGCCCTCGAAGGCGACCTCCCCGCGCCTCAGGAGCGCGAACAGATCGTGCCAGCCCGGCTCCGGGACCTGGCGCCAGAACCGGTCCCAGCACTCCTGCTTGGCACGGATGGCGAAGCGCCAGGCGCGCATCACGAGCGGACCCTTCTCGACCTGCTCGATGCGGCCGGCGCGCACGGTCACCAGATACTGGTCCGCGCCGACCTCGACCATGAAGGTCTCGTTCATGTGCCTGCCCCAGCGCTGGATCGCGGGATCGGAATTCACAAGCTCCTGGATGCGTTTGATCATGAAACCCCCTCCCGCTTCGGGAAAACCGGCAAACGACGCTTGCGGCTCGACTCAGCGAGCGCGAAACGCAGCGCGCGCCAGCGCGCGCAGCCGCGACGACTGGATCTCGGGCGCTTCGCGCCCCGGTATGAGGTCGGCAGCGAGCGAATAGGCGTTTGCGCAAGCACGGCGATGCCGCGAGCGGCGCTTGCTGGCTTGACTGGGGGACGAGAAGCGGGTCATGGGCCGGGACCAATGCCGACGTAGCACGCAATCGTAATACATCATCGCAACCACGCAACCATCTGCTCAGTGACGGCAGACCACTCCCCCGGCCGCTCCTGACGCACGAGCCTCATGCTCGGATACCACGGGCTGTCCTCCCGCCCGAGCAGCCAGCGCCAGTCCGGCGCGTAGGGCAGCAGCACGAACGTGGGCACGCCGAGCGTACCCGCGAGGTGCGCAAGCGACGTGTCCACCGTCACCACCGCGTCGAGCGAGCGCACCATCGCCGCGGTGTCGGAGAAGTCGCGGATCTCGCCGCCCCAGTCGGCATCGAGCAGGCCCGCGGGTGGCCGGCGCTTCCAGGGATGCATCTGCAAGCCCACGAGCGCGGTGTCGGCGAGCTCCTTGAGCGGCAGAAGCATTTCGGGCGGGAGCGAGCGCTGCGCGTCCTGCGGGTGCGTGTGGCGGCCTTCCCAGTTGACGCCGATCGCGCGCTTCGCCTTCGGCCGCGCCGCGTGCCAGCGCGCGACCTTCTCTTGCTCCACCTGAAGCGGCGGCAGCTCGCCCGGCAGCTCTTCGAGCCGCACGCCGAGGATCGCGCCGAGGCTCGCCACCGCGAAGCAGCCGTCGAACTCGCCCAGCCGGCCGATGCTCGCAGCCGCGCCCACGCCCCCGCCCCACCCCGCGTAGAGCGCGAGCAGCCGCTCGGGGCAGAGGAACGTGATCTCGAGGCCGTGCTCGCGCGCGGCGCGCGGCAGGAAGCGCGCGAACTGGATCGTGTCGCCGTAGCCCTGCTCGGCGAGGCAGAGGAGCTTTCTCCCGGGCGGCGCGCCGCCCTCCCAGCGCGGCAGCGGGATGTGCTTGTGGCCGAACGCGGGCACGAGCAGGCGCTTCTCCCAGCCCTTCCAGCCTTCCGCGTAGTCGCCCTGGAGCAGCCGGCATAGCCCGGGGTGGTACTCGGCGAGCTGCGGCACCGACTCGAGCGGGATCGCCTCGCGGAACGCCTCTTCCGCCTCTGCGAGCCGCAGCTGGTCGAGCAGCGCCTTGCCCAGGCCCTGGCGCGCGGCGGCGCTCTCCGGCTCGCGCGCGATGAGCTCGCGAAACGCGGCTTCCGCGCGCGCTGCCTCGGATTCGCTGCCGGTCACCGCGGCTAGGATAGCCCCCCGGCCCGCAGTAGCATGCGGGCAGTGCTCTCGCTGGGGGACGGGGAGGATGGCGACGATCAAGGGTACTCCGGGCGACGACCTGCTTCCCGGCACCGCCGGGGCGGACACGATCAGCGGCGCCGGGGGCAGCGACACCCTCAGCGGGTCGGGGGGCAATGACAACATCCTGGGCGGCAGCGGCAACGATCTCCTCAACGGCGGCGCCGGCGCCGACACCGTGAGGGGCGGCGCGGGGAACGATACGTACATCGTCAACTCCGTGCTCGACGTCGTTCGAGAATCGCCCGATTCCGGCAGCGACTGGGTCAAGAGCTCGGTCACCTGGAAGCTCGGCGCGGACTTCGAGCGGCTGACCCTCACCGGATCCCTCGCGATCAGCGGCACCGGCAACGGCCTCGCCAACACCATCGCCGGCAACTCCGCGGCCAATCGCCTGGCTGGCGGCGCGGGGAACGACGAGCTCTCCGGGGTTGGCGGAAACGACACCCTCAACGGGGGCACTGGGAAGGACAACCTCAAGGGCGGAGCGGGCGAGGACCGGCTCGATGGCGGTGCCGACATCGACACCCTTCTCGGGGGCGGCGGGAACGACCTGCTCTTCTACGACGCGGCGGACGTGAAAGCGAACGGCGGGGGCGGCACCGACACGCTCAAGCTGCGCGGCTCCGGCGTCACGCTCGACCTGGACGGGCTCGCGGGCGGCGTGCTCGTCAATCTCGAGCGGATCGATCTGACCGGTTCCGGCGACAACACCCTGGTGGCAGCGCCTGCGGACATCGTCGCGCTTTCCGGGAGCAGCGACACGGTTCTCGTGAAGGGGAATGCGGGGGACGCGGTGGAGGCTTCCGGCTCCTGGGGCCATGTCGCCAATGTCGTGGTCGGCGGGCAGACCTACGCCGAGTACGCGAACGGGTCGGCGGTGTTGCGGGTGGACGTGGATGCGGGGCGGTCGGGGATCGTGGTTTCGGCGCTCAGTCTCGGGGCGTTGGATGGCACGAGCGGCTTCCGGCTCGATGGCATCGATGCGTACGACCGGAGCGGCTTCTCGGTTGCCTCCGCGGGGGACGTGAACGGGGACGGCTTTGCCGACCTGATCGTGGGGGCGCTGACCGCTGACCCGGGAGGCGATGCGGACGGGGGCGAGGTCTACGTGGTGTTCGGGCGCGCCTCGGGCTTTGGCTCGGCGATCGATCTTGCGTCGCTTGAGGCACCAGCGGCTTCCGGCTCGACGGCATCGATGACGGTGACCTGAGCGGCGCCTCGGTCGCCTCCGCGGGGGACGTGAACGGGGACGGCCTTGCCGACCTGATCGCGGGGGCCTTCGTTGCCGCCCCGGGCGGGGATTTGGCCGCGGGTGAGAGCTACGTGGTGTTCGGGCGCGCCTCGGGCTTTGGCTCGGCGATCGACCTGGGCTCGCTCGATGGCACGAGCGGCTTCCGGCTCGATGGCATCGATGCGTTCGACGGGAGCGGCGTCTCGGTCGCCTCCGCGGGGGACGTGAACGGGGACGGCTTTGCCGACCTGATCGTGGGGGCCTCGGCTGCCGACCCGGGCGGGGGTTCGTTCGCGGGGGAGAGCTACGTGATCTTCGGCGGCGACCTGACGGGGGCCGTGGACTTGCTCGGCGGCGCGGGGAACGATTCCCTCGCCGGCACCGCGGCGGCCGAGGCCCTTGTCGGCGGGCGCGGGAACGACACCATGTCCGGCAACGGCGGCGAGGACGCCTTCTCCGGCGGCGCAGGGAGCGACCTCGTCGGCATCGGCGATGCAACCTTCCTGCGCATCGACGGCGGATCCGGCACCGACACCCTGCGCCTCGACGGCAGCTTTGACCTCGATCTCACGCTGATCCCAACCGAAAGAATCCACGGCATCGAGGCCGTGGACCTCGGCGGCGGCAGCAACGCGCTCTTCCTCGACCTCCA
>CAZOWR010000194.1:0-5634 GCA_964583645.1 uncultured Enterobacteriaceae bacterium | reverse complement strand
ACCGGCGCGGGCTTGGGCGGAGGCGGCGGTGCGGGCGCGGCCACCGGCGCGGGCTTGGGCGGAGGCGGCGGTGCGGGCGCGGGCGCTGGCGCGGGCGCGGGCGGAGGCGGCGGCGCGGGCGCGGCCACCGGCGCGGGCTTGGGCGGAGGCGGCGGCGCGGGCGCGGCCACCGGCGCGGGCTTGGGCGCCACCGGCGCCGCGATCGGCGCTGCGTGCGGCGGGGGAGTGGGCGGGGCCGGCTTCACGATCACCGGGGGCTTGTCGGGCTCCGGCTTGGGCGCCGCAGCCGGCTCCGGCGGAGCCGACGGCTCTCCCGGCTTCGGCTCGACGGTGATGTCGGCTTTCCCCGGCCTGGAGGGCAGGCTGTCGTCGGGCATGCGCACCGAGGCCGGCGGGGGCGGCGGCTGCATCGACGGCCGCGCGGCGCGCGGCGTCCTGAACGCGAGGGCCGCCTCCGCGACGAGCAGGAGCGCGAGGAACGCGGCGATCCGCTTCATGAGTTCCCGAAGTGCATCAGGGCAACGATATCAGAATGCCCGTGCCCGCATGACCGCGTGTTGCAGCGCGGCGTGACACGGCGGCGCGCAGGACGCAGAATGCTTTAGGTTTAATATATTTAGGTATGCAAGTTTCCACGCTGCGGCCCGACCGGGAGACGATTGCGCGTTCCGACGATCACCGCGCGCTGCGCGTCTGGCTGCGGCTGTTCACCTGCAAGCAGCTGATCGAGCGGCGGGTGCGCGCCCGCCTGCGCGAGCGCTTCGGCACCACGCTGCCGCGCTTCGACCTGATGTCGCAGCTCGAGCGGCATCCCGAGGGCCTGAAGATGAGCGCGCTCTCGCGCCTCATGATGGTCACCGGCGGCAATGTCACCGGCATCGTCGACCAGCTCGCCCGCGAGGGGCTGGTCGAGCGGCTGCCCGAGCCGGCGGACCGGCGCGCCCTGCGGGTGCGCCTGACGCGGGCCGGCGGCCGCGCCTTCGCCGAGATGGCCGCCGAGCACGAGCGCTGGATCGTGGAGCTGCTCGCCGGGCTCACGCAGCGCGAGCACGACGAGCTGCTGCGGCTGCTCGCCAAGGTGAAGCAGCACGCGCTGGAGGTCAGGCCATGATCGAAGCGAAGCACTTCCGCTGGCGCGAGGAGGGCGGGGTGGGCGTCGTCACGCTCGACCGGCCCGAGCGCAAGAACCCCCTCACCTTCGAGTCCTACGCCGAGCTGCGCGAGCTGTTCGTCGGCCTGCAGCGCGAGCCGCGGGTGAAAGCGGTGGTGATCGCCGGCGCGGGCGGCAACTTCTGCTCGGGCGGCGACGTGCACGAGATCATCGGGCCGCTCACCAGGATGGCCATGCCGCAGCTGCTGGAATTCACGCGCATGACCGGGGACGTCGTAAGGGCGATGCGCCATTGCCCGCAGCCGGTGATCGCGGCGGTGGACGGCGTGTGCGCGGGTGCCGGCGCCCTGATCGCGCTGTTTGCCGACCTGCGCTACGGCGCGCCGGACGCGAAAGTCGCCTTCCTCTTCACGCGCGTGGGGCTTGCGGGCTGCGACATGGGCGCCTGCGCCATGCTGCCGCGCGTGATCGGGCAGGGCCGCGCGGCGGAGCTGCTCTACACCGGGCGCTCGATGTCCGCCGAGGAAGGGCTCGCCTGGGGCTTCTTCAACCGCATCGCGGATCCGGTGCTGCCCGCGGCGCTGGAGGCGGCGCAGGCGTTCGCCTCGGGCCCGACGTTCGCCCACGGCATGACCAAGAGGATGCTGCACCAGGAGTGGCACGTCGGCCTGGACGAGGCGATCGAGATGGAGGCGCAGGCGCAGGCGATCTGCATGCAGACGAAGGATTTCAGGCGGGCGTATGACGCGTTCGTGGCGAAGCAGAGACCGGTGTTCGAGGGCGACTGATGGACCGCTTCGCGCACTATGAGTGGCCTTTCTTCGATCGACCTCACGCGCCTTTGGCGCGTGAGGTCGAAACCTGGGCGTCGGCCGAGCTCGCTGCCCTGGATGAGAGCGACACCGACGCCGCCTGCCGCAGGCTCGCCGGGGCGCTCGGCGCAGCCGGATGGCTGAAGCACTGCGTCCCGGGAAACGACAAGTTCGACGTCCGCTCGATCGCGCTCGTACGCGAGGTGCTGGCGTACCGTTCGGGCCTCGCGGATTTCGCCTTCGTCATGCAGGGGCTGGGAAGCGCGCCGGTGGCTCTCGCGGGGAGCGACGCGCAGCGACGCGCCTGGCTGCCGCGCGTCGCCGCGGGCGAGGCGATCGCCGCCTTCGCCCTCTCGGAGCCCGGGGCCGGCTCGGACATCGCGGCAATGACGACGCGGGCGCGGCGCTCGGGCGCGGCGTGGACGCTCGATGGGACCAAGACCTGGATCTCGAACGGCGGCATCGCCGACCTCTACACCGTGTTCGCGCGGGCCGATGAGGGCATCACCGCGTTCATCGTCGCCGCCGAGGACCTCGATGCGACCGAGCGCATCGAGGTGATCGCCCCGCATCCCATGGCGACGCTGCGCCTGCGCGGCAGCCGCGCCGAGCTGCTCGGCGAGCCGGGCGAGGGCTTCAAGCTGGCGATGCGCACGCTCGACATCTTCCGCACCGGCGTGGCGGCCGCGGCGCTCGGCTTCGCGCGGCGCGCGCTCGACGAGGCGCTCGGCCGCGCGCTCGGCCGCTCGATGTTCGGCGGCCGGCTCGCCGACCTGCAGCTGACGCAGGCGAAGCTCGCCGACATGGCGACCGGGATCGAGGCGGCGGCGCTGCTCACCTATCGCGCGGCGTGGCAGCGGGACACGGCGGGCGGGCGCGTGACGCGCGAGGTGGCGATGGCGAAGATGCACGCCACCGAGACCGCGCAGCAGGTGATCGACGCCGCGGTCCAGCTGCACGGCGGCCTCGGGGTGCAGCGCGGCCATCCCGTGGAGCGCCTCTACCGCGAGGTGCGTGCGCTGCGCATCTACGAGGGGGCGACCGAGGTGCAGAAGCTGATCATCGCACGGGAGATGCTGAAATGACGGCAACGGCTCACGTCGACACCTTCGCGCGCGAGAACCTGCCGCCGCGCGAGCAGTGGCCCGAGTTCCGCTTCGATCTGCCGGAGCTGCGGTACCCGGCGCGCATGAACTGCGCGGCGGTGCTGCTCGATGCGCGCGTCGCGGCGGGCGAGGGCGACCGCGTCGCGATCCGCACGCCCGACGGCCAGTGCAGCTACGCGCAGCTGCTCGCGCAGGCGAACCGCATCGCCCACATCCTGGCCGACGAGATGGGCCTAGTGCCGGGCAACCGCGTGCTGCTGCGCGGTCCCAACAACCCGATGATGGCCGCCGCCTGGCTCGCGGTGATGAAGGCGGGGGGCATCTGCGTGGGCACCATGCCGCTGCTGCGCGCCAAGGAGCTCACCGAGATCGTCAACAAGGCGCAAGTCACGCACGCGCTCTGCGACAAGCGCCTCGCCGGCGAGCTCGACGCGGCGCTGCCCGGCTGTCCCACGCTCGGGCGCATCAAGTACTGGTACGACGACGCGCTCGGCTCGGTGGACGCGCTGTGCGCGCGCGCGCCGATCGAGTTCGCGAACGTCGATACCGCGGCCGAGGACGTGGCGCTGATCGCTTTCACCTCGGGCACCACCGGCAAGCCCAAGGGCACGATGCACTTCCACCGCGACGTGCTGGCGATGTGCGACTGCTTCCCGCGCTCCTGCCTCAAGCCCGGCGCCGAGGACGTCTTCATCGGCACGCCGCCGCTCGCCTTCACTTTCGGCCTGGGGGGGCTGCTGTGCTTCCCGCTGCGCGCCGGGGCGAGCACCGTGCTGGTGGAGAAGCTCGCCCCCGACTCGCTGCTGCAGGCGATCCAGGATTTCCGGGCCACGGTGCTCTTCACCGCGCCGACCATGTACCGCGCGCTCGCGGGGCTCGCCGGCGGCTACGACCTGCGCTCGCTGCGCAAGTGCGTCTCCGCGGGCGAGGCGCTGCCGGACGCGACGCGGCAGCTCTTCAAGCAGGCCACCGGCATCGAGATCATCGACGGCATCGGCTCGACCGAGATGATCCACATCTTCGTCTCGCACACGCCCGAGACGGCGCGCCGCGGCGCGACCGGCTACGCCATCCCGGGCTACAGCGCCGCGGTGCTCGACCAGACGGGCGCGCGCTGTCCCCCGGGCGTCATCGGGCGGCTCGCGGTGAAGGGCCCTACGGGTTGCCGCTACCTCGCCGACGAGCGCCAGAAGGACTACGTGCAAAACGGCTGGAACCTGACGGGGGATGCCTACGTCATGGACATGGACGGCTACTTCCACTACCAGGCGCGCACCGACGACATGATCATCTCGGCCGGCTACAACATCGCCGGCCCGGAAGTGGAAGGGGCGCTGCTCGGGCACCCGGCGGTGGCCGAGTGCGGCGTGGTCGGCGTGCGCGACGAGGAGCGCGGCCAGATCGTCAAGGCGTTCGTGGTGCTGCGCCCCGGCTTCGAGAAGGGCGGGGCGACGGTGCGCGAGCTCCAGGAGCACGTCAAGCGCAACATCGCCCCGTACAAATACCCTCGCGCCGTCGAATTCGTGGAGGCGCTGCCGCGCACCGAGACCGGCAAGCTGCAGCGCTTCAAGCTGAGGACATCGCCATGATGCGCATCCTGCAGCCGCCCGGCTGGGCGCGCCCGAAGGGCTTCTCCAACGGCATCGCGGTAAAGGGCGGGTCCACCGTGTACATCGCGGGCCAGGTGGGCTGCGGACCCGACGGCCGCTTCGCCGAGCAGGGCTTCGCAGGACAGTTCCGGCAGGCGCTCGCCAACATCCTCGCGGTGCTCGCGCAGGCCGGCGGCCGGCCCGAGCACGTCGTGCGGCTCACCTGGTACGTGCTCGATCGAGAGGAGTACCGCGCCGCGCTCGCCGGGGTCGGGGCCGCCTACCGCGAGCTGATGGGCCGGCACTTCCCGGTCATGGCGGTGCTCGAGGTGGGCGGGCTGGTGGAGCCCGAGGCGCGCCTGGAGATCGAGGCCACCGCGGTGGTGCCGGAGGAGGCGGCATGAAAGTCGCGGTGATCGGCGGCGGCCCCGGGGGCCTGTACTTCGCGCTGCTCGCGAAGAAGGCCTGGCCGGGCTGGGACGTCACGGTCTGCGAACGCAACCGGCCCGACGACTCCTTCGGCTTCGGCGTGGTGTTCTCCGACCAGACGCTGGACACCTTCAGGGCCTACGACGTGCCGAGCTACGAGATGATCCGGCGGCGCTTCGCCTACTGGGGCGATGTCGACGTGGTCTACAAGGGGCGCGTCATGCGCTCGGGCGGCAACGGCTTCTGCGGCTGCTCGCGCGTCGCGCTCCTGGGACTGCTGCAGGACCGCTGCCGCGAGCTCGGCGTCAAGCTCGTCTTCCATCGCGAGGTGCGCGGGATCGAGGAGCTCGCCGATGCCGATCTCATCGTCGCCGCCGACGGCATCAACTCGACCGTGCGCGAGCGCCACCAGGCGCATTTCCAGCCGCAGGTGGACCTGCGCCCCAACAAGTTCACCTGGCTCGGCTCGACCTGCCCGCTGGACGCCTTCAAGTACTTCTTCCGCGAGACCCCGGAAGGGATCATCCTCGCCCACTGCTACCAGTACGAGCCCGGGCGCTCGACCTGGGTCGTGGAGACCGACGCCG
>CAZOWR010000193.1:0-5648 GCA_964583645.1 uncultured Enterobacteriaceae bacterium | reverse complement strand
CGACATGCACGGTGCTGCGCGCCTATGGCGAGCAGTCGCCGAACATCGCGCAGGGCGTGGACGAAGGCAAGGGCCTCGACCTCGAGCAGGGCGCGGGCGACCAGGGCCTCATGTTCGGCTACGCCTGCGACGAGACCCCGAGCCTGATGCCGCTCGCGATCTACCTCTCGCACCGGCTGGTCGAGCGCCAGTCCGAGGTGCGCCGCGACGGGCGCCTCGCGTGGCTGCGGCCCGACGCCAAGTCGCAGGTCACGATCCGCTACGTCAACGGCAAGCCCGACTCGATCGACACCGTGCTCATCTCCACGCAGCACGCGCCGGGGATCGACCACAAGGGAATCGAGGAAGGCGTCATCGAGACCGTCATCAAGCCGGTGCTGCCGAAGAACCTGGTCAAGGGCAAGGTGCGCTACCTCGTCAACCCCACCGGCTCCTTCGAGATCGGCGGACCCAAGGGCGATTGCGGCGTCACGGGGAGAAAGATCATCGTGGACACCTACGGCGGCTCGGCGCCGCACGGCGGCGGCGCGTTCTCCGGGAAGGACCCCTCGAAAGTGGACCGCTCGGCCGCGTACGCCGCGCGCTACGTGGCCAAGAACATCGTCGCGGCGGGGCTCGCCTCGAAGTGCCTGGTGCAGCTCTCCTACGCGATCGGCGTGGCGCGCCCCACGAGCGTCATGGTCACCACGCAGGGCAGCGGAAAGATATCGGACGACAAGCTCGCGCAGCTCGTGGAAGCCAACTTCGACCTGCGGCCCAAGGGCATCATCCAGATGCTCGACCTGCTGCGGCCGATCTACGAGAAGACCGCCGCCTACGGCCACTTCGGCCGCGAGGAGCCCGAGTTCACCTGGGAAGCCTGCGACAAGGCGCTCGCCCTCAAGCAGGCTGCGTAAAAAGGGGTCAGGACCCTTTTTCAGTAGGGCGGCAGCAGCCGCCTGAAGCCGTGCGCGAGCACCACCGGCGCCGGTTCCCGCTTGGCAAATGGGGTCTGACCCCCATTTTCTCAGGCCCACATCCCGCGCAGCCTGCCCGCCACGTCCACCGCCGCGCCGGCGCCGCGCGCCTCCGCCCTCTCCGGCCCGCCGTAGGCCACTTCCTCCAGGCACGCCATCACCGATCGCGTGAGGAAGCGGCTCCTCGCGCCGTAGACGTGCCGGTCGCCCATGCGCGACTGCTGCGTGACGTAGTACTTGAGCGGCGCCACGAGGTCGAGCCTCGTCTTCGCGCGCGTCATCGCCACGTACAGCAGCCGCCGCTCCTCCTCTACGAGCTCGGGCCTGCCGGTGGCGAACTCCGAGGGGAAGTTGCCGTCCGAGACGTTGAGCACGTACACCGCCTCCCACTCCTGGCCCTTCGCGGAATGCACGGTGGAGAGCACGAGGTAGTCCTCATCGAGCAGCGGCTCGCCCGCGAGGTCCGAAGTCGCGGCGGGCGGGTCGAGCGCGAGCTCGGTGAGGAAGGCCTCGCGCGTGCCGTAGGTGCCGGCGATGCGCTCGAGCTGCACCAGGTCCGCCGCGCGCACTTCGGGCGAGTCGTAGAGCCGCTCGAGCACCGGCGCGTACCACTCGCGCACGCGCTGCATCTGCCCCGCCCAGGGCGCGTGCGGCTCGCCGATCTCGGCGAGGAGCGCGTCGAGCCCGGCCGACCCGCTCTTCAACGCGGCGAAGCGCAGGCCCTGCGCCTCGAATGCGGTGAGCGCTCGCGCCGCGCCCTTCGGGCCCACGCCCGGGATGAGCTGCAGCGCGCGAAACGCCGCCACGCGGTTCCTCGGGTTGTCCGCCCAGCGCAGCACCGCGAGCGCGTCCTTCACGTGCGCGGCTTCCAGGAACTTGAGCCCTCCGTACTTCACGTAGGGGATGTTCTGGCGCAGGAGCTCCAGCTCGAGCATGTCCGAGTGGTGCGAGCTCCTGAAGAGCACCGCCTGGCGCCTGAGCTCCACGCCCTCCTCGCGCGCCTCGAGCACGCGCGCCACCACGTAGGCCGCCTGCCCCATGTCGTCGGCCACCGTGACGTAGCGAGGCTTGCCGCCTTCGTTTCTTTCCGAGCGGAGCTCCTTCCGGTACCGCCGGCTCGCCTCGCGCATGAGCGCGTTCGCCGCATCGAGCACGGCCTGCGTAGAGCGGTAGTTGGATTCGAGGGTCACGACCGCCGCGCCGAAGCGCGCTTCGAAGCCGAGGATGTTCTCCACCGTGGCGGCGCGGAACGAGTAGATCGCCTGCGCGTCGTCGCCCACCACCGTGAGGCCGCGGCCGCAGGGCTTCAGGCGCGCGAGGATCTCCGCCTGCAGCGCGTTGGTGTCCTGGTACTCGTCCACCAGCACGTGGTCGAACGCATCGCCGATCTCGCGCGCGAGCGCCTCGTCCTGCATCATCGCGTGCCAGTAGAGCAGCAGGTCGTCGTAGTCGAGCGCCTGGTGCGCGAGCTTGCGCTCGACGAACGCGCCGAAGAGGCGCTTGAGTTCCGCCTCCCACTCCGCGCACCAGGGAAACGCCGACTCGAGCGTCTCCGCGAGCGTCCCTTGCGTGTTGACGCGGTGCGAGCAGATCGCCACGCAGCTGTCCTTGCGCGGGAAGCGCCGCTCGACCCTGGAGAACCCCAGCTCGTGGCGCACCACGTCCATGAGGTCGGCGGCGTCGCCGCGATCGAGCACGCTGAAGTTCTCGCTCAGGCCCACGCGCGCTGCATGCCGCCGGATGAGGCGGTTGGCTACCGAGTGGAAGGTCCCGGACCAGGGCAGGCGCACGCCTTTGTGCGATTCGGCGACGATGCGCGCGGCGCGCCGCGTCATCTCGAGCGCCGCGCGGCGCGTGAACGTCAACAACAGGATGCGCTCGGGCGCCGCGCCCTCGAGCACCAGGTGCGCCACCCGGTGCGCGAGCGTGTTGGTCTTGCCGGTGCCCGCGCCCGCGATGACCAGCAGCGGCCCGGCGGGCGCGCGTGCCGCCTCGCGCTGCCGCCCGTTCAGCCTCGCAAACGCCTCGCTCGCCCTCATGGGGCGACATCATACTGTATAAAAAATCAGGGTCAGACCACGATTTTTCGGGCTACGGGACGTCCGGAAAACGTGGTCTGACCCTGTTTTTCAGGCGGCGAGGCGCAGCGTGCGCGCCCGCCACCCCGCGGCGCCCGCGACGAGGCCGCAGCCGGCGGCGATCGCGAACGCGGGCAGGTAGCTGCCGGCGAGGTCGAACAGGAACCCCGCCATCCAGGGGCCGAGCGCGCTTCCGGCCGCGCTGCCCATCAGGCCCACGCCGACGATGGCGCCGAAGTGCGCGCCCGAGAAGCGGTCGCTCACCATCGCGGGGATGAGCGAGGCGGTCACCGAGTAGCCCAGGCCGAGCAGCACCGCGTAGCCGTAGATCGCGAGCGCACCCGGCGCCGCCGCGGCGAGCACCGCCACCGCCGCGAGCATCACCGCGATGCCCGCCACGTAGACGAGCTCGCGCTCCACCCGGTCCGCGAGCCAGCCCCCGCCCGTCTTGCCCACGATGCTCGCCGCGCCCACCACGCCCACCACGGAAGCCGCGGCGATCGCCGCCACGCCCTGGTCGACGAGATAGGCGACCTGGTGCACGTGCAGCGTCTGCGAGCAGACGTTGCCGAAGAAGAACGCGGCGAGCATCAGCCAGAACGGCTCGCCGCGCAGCGCCTCGGCGAGCGTCACCGGGCGCCGCGGCGCCGCGCTCGAAGCCACCGCCTGCGGCTGCGGCCTTCGCGCCGGCGCGCGCCGCAGCAGCCAGATCGAGGAGGGCACGATCCAGAGCGCGCTCGCCGCCCCGAGCACGCGGAACGCCGTGCGCCAGCCCCAGGCGTCGATGAGGAGCTGGGTGAGGGGCACCACGAGCAGCATCCCCACGCCCACGCCCGAGCTGACGATGCCGAGCGCGAGCCCCAGGCGGTCCTGGAACTCGCGCTGCACCTGCACGAGCGCCGGGATCCAGCCGGCGGTGGCCACCGCCGCCGCGGTGAGCACGCCGAAGTAGAGATAGAGCTGCCAGGGCGCGTCGATGAAGCTGCAGGCGAGCAGCGCCGCCCCGAGCGCCGCGCCGCCCGCCGCCTGCAGCGCGAGCGGCCGCACGCGGTCGCAGAGCACGCCCACGAGCGGGTTCGCCGCGCCGTGCACCAGCGTGAACACCGAGAACGCGCCCGCGAGCAGCGAGCGGCTCCAGCCGTATTCCTTCAGCAGCGCCACCAGGATCACGCTGTAGGCGTACCAGACGCCGTAGGCGAGCGCGAGCGTGAGGGCGATGACCCCGAGGCCGATCCAGCGGGAAGCAATCGGGGTCAGACCACGATTTCCCGCTCAGTCCATGCCTTCGACGATGCGCATGTCGCGCTCCACCGCGCCCTTGCCCAAGGCCTCGAGCGCCTTCGCATACGCCGGCCCCTCGTAGGTGGCCACCGCCGCCGCGAAGCTCGGGAACTCGATCACCACGGTGCGCAGCGTCTGGCCGAGCTCGTAGGATTTCTTCGCGTCGCTGCGCGCGAGGAACCGCCCGCCGCCCGCCTGCACCGCCGGCCCGGCGAGCTTCGCGTACTCGGCGAGCGCCTTGGGATCCTTGATCGAGCGGTAGGTGGTGACGACGTAGGCCTTGGGCATGGGACTCTCCTCGTAAAAGGTGTCAGGAACCTTTTTCGGCGTGGGCGGCGATGACGTCGGCCACCGCCGCGGTGAGCTTCGTCGCGTAGCCGATGTGCAGGAACTCGTTCGGGCCGTGGGCGTTGGCGTGGGGTCCGAGCACCCCGGTGATGAGGAACTGCGCCTGGGGGTACTTCTCGCCGAGCATCGCCATGAAGGGGATCGTGCCGCCCTCGCCCATCCACATCGCGGGCTTGCCCCAGTGGCGGCGCGAGGCGTCGTCGATCGCCTTCTCCAGCCACGGCGCCGTCTTCGGCGCGTGCCAGCCGGTCGCCGCGGCGCCGTACTCGAACTTGACCCGGGCGCCGTAGGGCGGGTTCTTCTCCAGCAGCGCCTTCAACTTCTTCGCCGCCTCCGGCCCGCCCAGCGTGGGCGGGATCCTGAGCGAGAGCGCGAGCACCGTCTTCGGCCGCAGCACGTTGCCCGCGTGCGCGGGCGCGGGCAGCCCTTCGGCGCCCGTCACCGAGAGCGCCGGGCGCCAGGTGCGGTTCAGCACCAGCTCCGCGAGATCGCTCCCCATCGGCTTCATACCGCGCACCATGGGAAAGCGCGCGTGCACCTGCCGGCCCAGCACCTTCGCCGCGCGCTTCGCCTGCTCCTTGCGCTCCGCCGGGATCGGGGCGTGGAACGCCTTGTCGCGCAGCTTTCCCGTCGCCGGGTCGTCCACGCGCCCGAGCACCTCGCGCGCGATGCGGAAGCTCGAGGCCACCACCCCGCTCGCGTCGCCCGAGTGCACGCCCTCCTCCAGCACCTCCACCGTCAGCACGCCGTTCACAAGGCCCCGCAGCGACGTCGTGCCCCAGAGCTGCTCGTAGTTGCCGCAGCCCGAGTCCAGGCCCACCACCAGCGCCGGCGTTCCGATCCTGGAGCTGAGCGCCTCGAGGTACGCCGGCAGGTCGTAGCTGCCGCTCTCCTCGCAGGTCTCGATCAGGATCGCGCAGCGGGCGTGCGCGCGGTCTTCCTCGCGCAGCGCTCGCAATGCCGCGATCGCGGCGAACACCGCGTA
>CAZOWR010000192.1:0-5649 GCA_964583645.1 uncultured Enterobacteriaceae bacterium | reverse complement strand
ATCGGCTTCCTGATCCTGTTCGCCTTCATCGGCACCTTCACCTACGTCAACTTCGTGCTGGTGCGCGCGCCGCTCGCGCTCTCGATGATGGCGATCGGCCTGGTCTACTTCGTGTTCCTGCCTTCGGTGCTCGCGACGCCGCTCGCCGGCAGGGCCGTGGCGCGCTTCGGCACGCGCGCGGCCTTCTGGAGCGCGATCGCGGTGGCGGTCACGGGGCTGCCGCTCCTCGTGCTGCCCAGCGTCCCCGCGGTGCTCGCCGGCCTGGTCCTGGTCGGCGCGGGGACGTTCTTCGCGCAGGCGACGACCACCGGTTTCGTAGGGCGCGCGGCGACCGCGGACCGCGGCTCGGCGAGCGGCCTCTATCTCGCCTGCTATTTCACCGGCGGACTGGCCGGCACCGCCATCCTCGGCGCGCTCTTCGAGCGCGCCGGCTGGGCGGCCTGCGTCGCCGGGATCGGGGTCGCCCTCGTGCTCGCGGCGCTGCTCGCCGCACGGCTGAGCCTGCCGGTGCGCGCGCCGGCGCCCGCGACATGACGCGCGAGCTGGTCGAGCTGGCGGCCAACGGCGCCGAGATCGCCGGCGTGGCGCTGATCGCGGGCGGCCTCGCGCTCGCCACCGCGCGCGTAGCGTTCGCACCGGCGGGCGAGCGCTACCGGCGCTACCGCCACGACATGGGCCGCGCCATCCTGCTCGGGCTCGAGGTGCTGGTCGCGGCCGACATCGTGCGCACCGTCGCCTTCACTCCGACCATGGACAGCGTGGCGGTGCTCGCCATGATCGTCGCGATCCGCACCTTCCTCAGCTGGAGCCTCGCGCTCGAGCTGGAGGGCCGCTGGCCGTGGCAGCGGCCGGTCCCCGAAAATCCGACCTGAACTGAAAGGAGATCCGCGTGTTTCCCCGACTCGTCAGATTCGCGCTTTCCCTGCTCCTCGTGCTCGCCGGCAGCGCGTTCGCCGCGGAGGACGGCGTGGTGCGCGTCAGGAGCGCCTATCCCATGCAGGAGACGATCGCGCGCCTGAAGCAGGACGTCGCCGCGAAGGGCATCATGTTCTTCCAGGAGGTGGACCAGGCGAAGCTCGCCGCACAGGCGGGCGTCTCGATCCGGCCCTCCACCCTGCTGGTCTTCGGCAACCCGCCCCTGGGCACGCTCTTTGTCAGCGCCAAGCCCGAGGCGGGCCTCGACTGGCCGGTGCGGCTGCTGGTGCAGCAGGACCAGGCGGGGCAGGTCTGGGCGATCTACACCGACTTCCGCTGGATCGCGCGCCGCCACGGCATCGCGGGCGACGCCGCGAAGCCCTTCGAGACCGCCGCGGGCGTCATCGCCTCGATCACCTCCAGCGTCAAGGCCAACTGAGCTACTCTCGTGCGCATGGAAGGCTACCCCGGCCAGGTCGCGCTGGTCCTGCAGGGCGGAGGGGCGCTCGGCGCCTACCAGGTCGGCGTCTACGAGGCGCTGCACGAGGCGGGCGTCGAGCCCGACTGGGTGATCGGCACCTCGATCGGGGCGATCAACGGCGCGATCATCGCCGGCAATCGCCCCGAGTGCCGCATGGCGCGCCTCGAGGAATTCTGGCGTATGGTGCGCAACGACCGCGTCGCGGCCGTCTGGGGCCTGTGGCCGCAGGTGGCGAACGCGGTGGCGCACAGCGACGTGATGCTGAACGGCATCGCCGGCTTCTTCGTGCCGAACAGCGAGGCCGCCTGGGGCATGCACGTGCCGCTGGGGGCGGAGAAGGCGGCGTTCTACCGCACCGCGCCGCTCGAGGAGACGCTCGGCCGGCTGGTGGATTTCGGCTGCGTCAATTCGGCGCAGACGCGCCTCACGCTCGGCGCGGTCAACGTGCGCACGAGCGAGATGCACTACTTCGACAGCCGGCAGCAGCCGCTCGATGCCCGCCACGTCATGGCCTCGGGCGCGCTGCCGCCCGCCTTCCCCGCGGTGCGCATCGACGGCGATCCCTACTGGGACGGGGGCCTGTACTCCAACACGCCCGTGGAGGTGGTGCTGGACGACAAGCCGCGGCGCGACTCGCTCATCTTCGCCGCCAACGTCTGGCACTCGCAGGGGCCCGAGCCCGAGACGCTCTGGCAGGTGCTGGGGCGCCAGAAGGACATCCAGTACGCGAGCCGCGCTTCCAGCCACATCATGCGCCAGCAGCAGATCCACCGCCTGCGCCACATCATCCGGGAGCTCTCGCGCCTGGTGCCCGAGGAGCGCTGCGCCGACCCCGAGGTGAAGAAGATGCTCGACTACGGCTGCGCCACCGTGATGCACCTCGTGCCGCTGCACGCGCCGCGGCTGGAGGCCGAGGACCACACCAAGGACATCGACTTCACGCCCGCGGGGATCGACGCGCGCCGCAAGGCGGGCTACGCGGATGCGCGCCGCGCGCTCGAGGAGCGGCCCTGGGCGCGCTGCGAGGACGCGATGGACGGCGTCATCATCCACGGAGCCACGGCATGACCGAGAGATTCGATGCCATCGTCATCGGCGCGGGCCAGGCCGGCCCCGCGCTGTGCGCGCGCCTGGACCGCGAGGGCCTGAGGACCGCGCTCATCGAGCGCCGGCGCCCGGGCGGCACCTGCGTCAACGACGGCTGCATCCCCACCAAGACCCTGGTGGCGAGCGCGCGCGCCGTGCACATGGCGCGCCGCGGCGGCGAGTACGGATTTTCCGCGGGCGAGGTGCGCGTCGACATGCGCCGGATCAAGGCGCGCAAGGACGGCGTGGTAGAGCAGTCGCGCAAGGGCCTCGGCGGATGGCTCTCGGGGATGAAGCACGTGACGCTGATCGAGGGCCACGCGCGCTTCACCGCGCCGCGCACGGTCGCCGTGAACGGGCGGGAGCTGGAGGCCGAGCGCATCTTCCTCAACGTGGGCGGGCGCGCCCTGGTCCCGGACATCCCGGGCGTGAACGAGGTCCCGTACCTCACCAACAGCTCGATCATGGACGTGGACTTCGTGCCCGAGCACCTGGTCATCGTCGGCGGCAGCTACATCGGGCTGGAATTCGCCCAGATGTACCGGCGCTTCGGCTCGAAGGTCACCGTGGTCGAGCGCATGGCGAAGCTCCTGCCGCGCGAGGACGACGACGTCGCCGCCGGGATCCGCGAGATCCTCGAGCGCGAGGGCGTGGAGATCCGCACCGGCGCCGAGTGCATGGCGCTCTCGAGGAAGGGCGAGCGGATCGTGGTGGGGCTCGAGTGCCAGGGCGGGGCGCCGGTCGCGGAGGGCACGCACCTGCTTTTCGCGGTGGGGCGGCTGCCCAACACGCACGAGCTGGGCCTCGCGCAAGCCGGGATCGAGGCCGACGCGCGCGGCTTCATCAAGGTGGACGAGCAGTGCCGCACCAGCGCCGAGGGCGTGTGGGCGCTGGGGGACGCGAACGGCCGCGGCGCCTTCACCCACACCTCGTGGAACGACCACGAGATCGTCGCCGCGAACCTGTTCGACAAGGATGCGCGCAAGATCTCCGACCGCATTCCGTGCTACGCGCTGTTCATCGACCCGCCGCTCGGGCGCGCGGGCATGAACGAGGCGGAGGCCCGCGCGAGCGGCCGGCGGCTGCTCGCCGGCAAGATGCCGATGACGCGCGTGGGGCGCGCCAGGGAGGCGGGCGAGACGCAGGGGTTCATGAAGGTGCTGGCGGACGCCGGCTCCAAGGAGCTGCTCGGGGCGGCGATCCTCGGGCTGAACGGCGACGAGATCGTGCACTCGCTGCTGGATGTCATGTACGCGAGGAAGCCCTACACCACGATCCAGCGCGCGGTGCACATCCATCCCACGGTGACCGAGCTGGTCCCTACGCTGCTCGGCAGCCTCGCGCCGCTAGGCTGACTGCACCTCGGGGAGCCAGATCAGGTCGGTGACGCCCGGCTGCCGCGCCGCCGCGGCGTCAGACCCTCTTCTCGACAATAAAGCTGAGAACGAGAAGCGTCGCCGGCCAGAGCCCGACGAAGATTCCCCAGCGTTCTGCGTGAGCTTCCTGCAGCGCTGCCTTCAGCGCGGGATCGGTGATCTTGCTCAGGACGTGCCGCCCGAGCTCGAGCTGCGGCCCGAAAAACCACACCAGCCACGACAGCGGGATCGAGATCAATCCGGCCCAGAACAAGACTTGCGCCAGCGTTTCCATGCCGTCCTCCTTCCGTCAAGGTGCAACAAACCCTCGTTTGATGTCATCCGACGTCATCCGCTCCACCCTCCGATCGAACCTAGGGCATCCTAGAACGATCCGCCCCTGGTCGCAACGATCCATCGCGGGATCGCGCGACCTGCCGGCCGATGTCGATCCGCATGTCTGAAAGAAGACCTCACCTCGACGCCGGCTCGCCGGGGTGACGGGCAAAACACGGCTGGCCGCGGCGCGGATGCTCCCTTAGACTTGCATGAGCCCTCATCGGAGCCGCCATGAAGAGCCGACGCCCCAACTTCCTGGTCATCCTGGTCGACGACCTGCGCTACGACGAGTTCGGCGCCGGCGGCCACCCGTACATGAAGACGCCGCACATCGACCGGCTGGCCGCCGAAGGCATGCTCTTCGAGCGCGCCTTCCACACCACGCCGATCTGCTCGCCGAACCGCGCCTCGATCGTGACCGGACAGTACGCGAGCCGCCACGGCGTGATCGACAACGTGGCGCGCGACCGCATGAGCCACCGGCTGCCGAACTATCACCTCGAGCTGCAGCGCCTGGGCTACGAGACGGCACACGTCGGCAAGTGGCACATGGGCAACGACGGCATGCCGCGACCGGGCTATCACCGCTGGGTGAGCTTCGACGGCCACGGCCGCATCGTCAACCCGACCTTCAACCACGACGGCAAGTACCTGGAGCACAGGGGCTACATCACGGATCTGCTGAACCAGCACGCGGTGGAATTCATCGAGCGCAAGCACGCCAGGCCCTGGTCGCTGTTTCTCGCGCACAAGGCGGTGCACCCGGACGCGCACCAGGCCGCCGACGGCACGCTCGACATGCAGAAGTTCGGCGGCTACATCGCCGCCGAGCGCCACGAGGAGCTGTACGCCGGGGCGGTGTTCCCGAAGAAGCCCAACATGCTGTCGTACGCGCAGGTGGCGAAGCAGAAGCCGGCCTGGAAGGAGATCTTCGCGATGCGCTCCGCGCCCGTCTCGAAGGCGCTGCTCGCCTCGATCCAGGCGGGCACGCAGGAGGAGATCCGCCAGCGCGCGCGCATGATGGCCGCGGTGGACGAGGGCGTGGGCACGATCCTGGAAGCGCTCGAGCGCAAGGGCTTGCTCGAGGACACGCTGATCCTTTTCCTCGGCGACAACGGCTACTTCTTCGGCGAGCACGGCCTGGGGCCCGAGCGCCGCTTCGCGTACGAGGAGGGCATCCGCTCGCCGTTCCTCGCGCGCTGGCCGCGGCGCATCCGCGCCGGGACGAGGAACGCGAGCCTCGTCATCTGCCAGGACATCGCGCCGACGCTCCTCGAGCTCGCCGGCGGCCGCCCCGGGCCGCAGGTCCAGGGCCGCTCGATCGCGCCGCTGTTCGCCGGACGGCGCGCCGGCTGGCGCAAGTCCTTCCTCATCGAGTACTGGGCGGAGCAGGCCTACCCCTGGCTCGTGGGCATGAGCTACAAGGCGGTGCGCACCGACCGCCACAAGCTGATCCACTGGGTGAACCGCGGC
>CAZOWR010000191.1:0-5669 GCA_964583645.1 uncultured Enterobacteriaceae bacterium | reverse complement strand
CCGCTGCTCGCCTCGATGAGCATACGCCAGATCGCGCGCCCGTTCATGAAGGAGCTCGCCGACTACGCGAACGGCGCGGTCAACATGGGGATCCGCGACCGCCTCAACATGGTGTACGTGGAAGCCTGCCGCAACGGCAACGGCATCGCCACGCTGCCCGACATCGGCACCTCGGTGCCGATCGCGCAGTCGGTGATCGGCCGCGCCTACCTCTACGCCTGCACGCCGCCCGAGCGCGAGGCGATGCTCAACCAGATCAAGGTCAAGGAGCCCGAGATGCTGCGCAGGTTCCACGGCTCGATCACGAAGAGCCTGGAGGACATCCGCGCGCGCGGCTTCTGCCTGACCACCGGCGAGCTGCAGCGCGAGGTGCACGCGGTGGGCGTGCCGATGCGGCGCCTCGTCGACGGCGAGATCGTCGCCTTCAACTGCGGTCTGCCGGCGTTCCTGCTGAAGAAGGGCCAGCTCGAGGAGGACATCGGCCCGCGCCTGGTCGCGATGGTGCGCGGCATCGAGGCCGCCGTCGGCATCACCTGAGGGGGCGGCGATGTGCGCGGCCAGGGTCCACGAGCACCGGCACGGCCGCGTGCTCGAGCTCGTGATCGCCAACCCGGCGCAGCGCAACGCGCTCACGCCCGAGATCTCCGCCGCGCTGACGCGCGCCCTGCGCCTCGCCGCCGAGGACGCCGGTGTAGGCGCCGTGGTGCTGCGCGGCGAGGGCGACCACTTCTGCGCCGGCGGCAACGTGAAATCGCTCGCCGAGATGCGCGCCAGCCAGCCGCGCCAGGCGATCCTCGAGCGTATCGCCGCGGTGAACGAGCTGGCACGGGCGCTGCGTGGCACGCCGAAAGCGGTGATCGCCGCGGTCGAGGGCCATGCCGCGGGCGCGGGCTTCTCCATCGCGCTCGGCTGCGACCTGGTGGTGGCCGCCGAGAACGCGCGCTTCACCATGGCCTACGTGCGCATCGGCGTGAACCCGGACGGCGGCGGCACCTGGCACCTCGCGCGCGCGCTTCCCGCCCAGCTCGCCTCCGAGCTTGCGTTGACGGCGCGGCCGGTGGAAGCGGCGCGCCTCGCCGCGCACGGCGTGGTGAACCGCGTCGTGCCGCCCGGACGCGCGCGCGAGGAGGCGCTCGAGTGGGCGCGCGAGATCGCCTCGGGGGCGACCGGCGCCATCGGCCGCACCAAGCGCCTGCTCGAGGAGGCCGCCGGGCGCGACCTCGCCTCGCACCTCGAGCGCGAGCGCGAGTCCTTCGCCGAGGCGATGTACGGGCCGGAGGGCGCCGAGGGCCTCGCCGCCTTCCTCGAGAAGCGCAGGGCGCGCTTCCAGGACTAGCGCATGGGGCCGCTCGCGGGCCTGAAGGTGCTCGAATTCGAGGCGATCGGCCCGGGGCCCTTCGCCGGGATGCTGCTCGCCGACATGGGCGCGGACGTGATCGTGCTCGACCGGCCGGGCGACTCCGGGCTGGGGCTGAAGCGCGAGCGCTGGATGGACGTGATGATGCGCGGCAAGCGCTCGGCGACGCTGGACCTGAAGTCCGCCGACGGCGCGCGCGCCGCGCTCGCGCTCGCCGCGCGCGCCGATGCGCTCGTCGAAGGCTTTCGCCCCGGAGTGATGGAGCGGCTCGGCCTGGGGCCCGAGCCGATGCTCGCGCGCAACCCGCGCCTGGTCTACGGCCGCATGACCGGCTGGGGCCAGAGCGGGCCGCTCGCGCCCCGCGCCGGCCACGACATCAACTACATCGCGCTCGCCGGCGTGCTCGGGGCCTTCGGGCGCTCGGGCCAGGCGCCCGTGCCGCCGCTCAACCTGGTGGGGGACTTCGGCGGCGGCGGCATGCTGCTCGCCTTCGGCGTGTGCTGCGCGCTGCTGCACGCGCAGAAGACGGGCGAGGGCCAGGTGGTGGACGCGGCGATGGTGGAGGGCGCCTCGCTCCTCGCGGCGATGTTCTCGGGGTTCCTCGCCGCGGGACAGTGGCAGGAGGAGCGCGGCGCCAACGTGCTCGACACGGGCGCGCCCTGGTACGACGTCTACCAGACGCGCGACGGCGGCTACGTCTCGATCGGGGCGATCGAGGCGAAGTTCTACGACGAGCTGCTCGCGCGCCTGAAGCTCGACCCGAAGGCGCTCCCCGGCCAGCACGACCGCGCCGGATGGCCCACTCTCAGGAAGACCTTCTCGGAGAAGTTCCGCGAGAAGACGCGCGAGGAGTGGTGCGCGGTCTTCGAGGGCTCGGACGCGTGCTTTGCGCCGGTGCTCGGATTCGGGGAGGCGCGGCGCCACGCCCACAACGTCGCGCGCGCGAGCTTCGTCACCGTGGCCGGCGTGCCCCAGCCGGCGCCTGCGCCGCGCTTCGCGCGCACGCCGCCCGAGGTGCGCCACGCGCCCCCGGAGCGCGGCGAGGGCGGCCGGCAGGCGCTCCTCGAGTGGGGCTTCGCCGAGGCGGAGATCGCCGAGCTGCGCGCGCTCGGCCTGGGACTGCGCTCGTGAGCGGGCCCCTCGCGGGGCTGAAGGTCCTCGACCTCTCGACCGTCATCGCCGGCCCGTTCGCCGCCGCGCTGCTCGGCGACTTCGGCGCCGAGGTGCTGAAGGTCGAGCTGCCGGGCGGGGGAGACCCCTTGCGCGCCATGCCGCCGCACAAGGACGGCAAGCCCCTGCTGTGGAAGGCGGTGAACCGCAACAAGCGCGCGGTGACGCTGGACGTGCGCAAGCCGCAGGGCCGGGCGATCCTCGAGCGCCTGCTGCCGCGCTTCGAGGTGCTGATCGAGAACTTCCGCCCCGGGACGCTCGATCGCTGGGGGCTCGGGCGCGAGGCGCTGTGGGCGTTGCAGCCCAAGCTCGTGATCCTGCGCGTCACCGGCTTCGGCCAGACCGGGCCCTACCGCAGCTACACGGGCTTCGCGCGCCTCTTCGAAGCCTACGGCGGGCTCACCTACATCAACGGCGAGCCGGGGCGCGCGCCGCTGCATCCCGGCTACCCGATCGGGGACCCCATCAGCGGCGCGTTCGGCGCGCTCGGCATCCTCGTCGCCCTGCTGCACCGCGCGCGGCACCCGGAGGCGCCCGGCCAGGAAATCGACCTCTCGTGCACCGAAGCGGTGATGCGGCTGCTCGACGTGCTGCCGATCGAGTACGACCAGCTCGGCCTGGTGCACGAGCCCCCGGGCGGGGGCAACGTCTACGTCGCGCCCTCGGGCGTGTTCCGCAGCGCCGACGGCAGGTGGGTGACCTTCGCCGCCGCGACGCAGAGCATCTTCGAGCGCTTCTGCGCCGTGATCGGACGCCCGGAGCTGGCGCAGGACGAGCGCTACGCCACCAACCCGGCGCGCATGGCGCATGCCGCGGAGCTGAACGCGCTGGTGGCCGACTGGATCGGGGCGCGGCCCCTTGCCGAGGGCGTGCGGCTGCTCGCGGAAGGCGGCATCGCCGCGGCGCCGATCTACTCCAACCGCGAGATCGCCGCGGATCCGCACTTTCGCGCGCGCGGCGCGATCACCCGCGCGGCCGACGAGGATTTCGGCTCGGTCGCGGTACCCGGCGTGGTGCCGCGGCTTTCGGGGACGCCGGGCGAGGTGCGCGCTTCGGGGCCGGCGGCCGGCGCGCACAACGCCGAGGTCTACGGCCAGTGGCTGGCCTTGAGCGAGGCCGAGCAGGCGGCGCTGCGCAGCGCGCGCGTCATCTAGCCTCAGGCGTAGGTCAGCGCCGCGCGCCGCTCGGGCCGCTCGAGGTGCGGCACGGCGTTGAAGCAGACGAGATGCGCCGCGCGCGCGCTCACGCGCAGCTCGGTCACGCCGGTATTGCGGGTCTGGAGGTTGAGGTCCACGACGCCGCGCGCCGGCATGCCGAGCGCTTCGGCGAGGATCGTGGAGATCGGCCCCCCCGAGCTCACGACGAGGACGCGCTGCGCGCCGCCCGAGCGCAGCGTCGCGAGCGCCTCGCGCACGCGGGCGCGAAAGCCCTGGAAGCCGTGCTCCGCCTCGACCGGCAGCGTCCCCTCGGTCCAGGCGTAGAGCGCTTCGCGTAGCAGCCGGAAGTGCGCCCGCCGGTCCGCTCCCTGCAGCGTCTCGCGGCCGGTGTGCGCGCGCAGGATGGCGTGCGCGTCGTACTCGTCGAGCCCGGCGTGCTCCTCGTGGTCCTGCGCCAGCCCCATGCCCTGCCGGATGCCCTCGAGCGTCTCGGCGTGCCGGCGCAGCGTCCCGCGCACCACGCGATCGAAAGCGAGCCCGTGCGCCGCGAAATGCTCGCCCAGCCAGCGCGCCTGGCGCCAGCCGAGTTCGGACAGCCGGTCGTAGTCCTCGGCGCCGAAGGAGGCCTGCGCGTGCCGCACCAGAAGGATCTCCGCCACGGCCGCGATTGTATGGAACAATCGCGTCATGAAGATTGCAGGCAGGGTCTGCGTCGTCACGGGCGCCGCATCCGGCATCGGAAGAGCGCTCGCGGAGCGCTTCGCCCAGGAGGGCGCGCGCGGCGTGGTCTGCGCCGACCTCGACGATTCCGCCGCCAGGACGGTGGCCGACAAGGTGGGCGGCCTGGGGGTGCGCTGCGACGTGGCGCAGGAGGGCGACGTCAACGCCATGGTGGTGGCGGCGCTGGAGCGCTACGGCGCGGTGGACGTGTTCTGCTCCAACGCCGGCATCATCGGCCTGCACGGGCTGGACGCCTCGCTCAAGGAATGGCGGCGCACCATGGACGTGAACTTCATGGCGCACGTGCTCGCGGCGCGCGCGGTGGTGCCGGTGATGCTCAAGCAGGGCGGCGGCTACATCGTCGCTACGGCCTCCGCGGCGGGGCTGCTGATGCAGGTGGATTCCGCGACCTACACGGTCTCCAAGCACGCCGCGGTGGCCTTCGCCGAGTGGCTGGCGGTGAGCTACGGCGGCCGCGGCATCCGCGTCTCGTGCCTGTGCCCGCAGGGCGTGCGCACGCGCATGCTGCTCGGCCCCGACGGCAAGCGCCGCTCGTTCCTGCTCGAGGGCTCGGTGAGCGCCGAGGAGGTCGCCGCGCGCGTGGTGGAAGCGATGGATGCGGAGCGCTTCCTCGTGCTGCCGCACCCCGAGGTCGCGCAGTACGAGCAGCGCAAGGCCGCCGACCGCGACCGCTGGCTCGCGGGCATGCGCCGCCTGCGCGAGCGGGTCGCCGCCCAGGGGCTGGGCGGAGAGGACTGACTCAGTGCTTGGGGTGCCGATGTGCCGGGGCGGGCTCGCTCAGCCGTCCGACGTTGAACTCGACTGAGACCTCCCCGGCCTTCTCGAACCTGAGCTTCGCCGGGATCTTCTCGCCCTCCTTGAAGGGCCGGCGGATCTCCACGAACATGAGGTGCGCGCCGCCGGGCCTGAGCTCGAAGCTGCCGTTCGCGGGCACGTCGTAGCCGGGCACCTCGCGCATCTTCATCACCCCGCCCTCGTGGATGTGGACATGCATCTCGACCCGCGCCGCGGCGGGCGAAGAAACGCCGACCAGCCGATCGGCCGCGGCACTCCGGATCACCAGGTAGCCGCCCGCCACCGTCGCGCCGGGCGCGGTGGCACGCGCCCACGCGCCCTCGACCTGCACCTGCGCATGCGCCGGCGCGGCGAGCAACGCGAGCAGCACCGCGAGCGCTTTCACGCCCGGTTCTCCTCCTCCTGGAGCTTGCGCCAGAAGATCTTGCCGGTCGCGGTCTTGGGCAGCG
>CAZOWR010000190.1:0-5735 GCA_964583645.1 uncultured Enterobacteriaceae bacterium | reverse complement strand
CGACCCAGGTGCCGTCGCAGCCGTCGGTCACCTCGCGCAGCTTGTCCTGGCGCACTTTCTCGAGCGCGGCGTCGTTGGCCGCCGGGTCGTTCTTGATGGGGATCTGCGCCGCCATGCCACCCATCGCGGGGGCGTTGCGCCGGTGGCAGGTCTTGACGAGCGCGAGGGCGTAGGCGCGCATGAAGGGCGCGGTCATCGTCACCTGGGACCGGTCCGCGAGACAGAAATCCCGGTTGGCGCGGAATTTCTTGATGCACGAGAAGATGTAGTCCCAGCGGCCGATGTTGAGGCCCGCGGAGTGGTCCTTCAGCTCCCAGAGGATCTCGTCCATCTCGAAGGCGGCGACCACGGTCTCGATGAGGCAGGTGGCGCGGACCGAGCCCTGCGCGATGCCGAGCGCTTCCTGCGCGCGCTTGAAGATGTCGTTCCAGAGCCGCGCCTCGAGATGCGACTCCAGCTTCGGCAGGTAGAAATACGGCCCCGAGCCGCGCGCGAGCAGCTCTCGCGCGTTGTGGAAGAAGTAGAGCGCGAAATCGAAGATCGCCCCGGCCACCGGCATGCCGTCCACCGTGACGTGCTTCTCCTCCAGGTGCCAGCCGCGCGGCCGCGGGAGCAGCACCGCGGTCTTCTCCTGCAGCCGGTAGAAGCGCCCGTCGGGCTGCGTGTAGGTGATGGTGCGCCGCACCGCGTCGCGCAGGTTGATCTGCCCGTCGATCATGTTGAACCAGGTCGGGCAGTTGGCGTCCTCGAAGTCGGCCATAAAGGTCGAGGCGCCGGAGTTGAGCGCATTGATCACCATCTTGCGGTCGGTAGGCCCGGTGATCTCGACGCGCCGGTCGAGCAGGTCCGCGGGCTGCGCCGCGATCGTCCAGTCCGACTCGCGGATGGCGCGCGTCCGCGGCAGGAAGTCGGGGAGCCTTCCGGCGTCGAACTCCTTCTGTCGCGCGGCGCGCGCCGCGAGCAGCTCCTCGCGGCGCGGCTCGAACGCCCGGTGCAGCAGCGCCACCAGCTCGAGCGCCGCGGGCGTGAGAATCTCGGCGAACGCGGGGGACGTCGCGCCGTCGACGGCGACGCCCTTGGGAAGCGCGGGGGAGCGGGCAGCGGCAGCGGGCATGGGAAAAATCATTTTACGTGGCCGATACCGCACTGCAAAATGAAATCTGCTGCATTGCGTGATTGCGCGCCCTTATCGCCCGGAGTAGCCTCCCATACTGCGGCGTTGGATTTCACATCGTGAAATGGCGGACGTCCTCATCCTCGGTGCCTCCTACGGCTCGCTGCTCGGCGTGAAGCTGGCGCTCGCCGGGCACACGGTGAGGCTGGTCTGCCTGCCGGCGGAAGCCGAGCTGATCAACGCCGAGGGCGCTCGCGTGCGCCTGCCCGTCAAGGGCAGGGACAAGCCGGTGGAGCTGGATTCGCGCCGGCTGCCCGGCAGGCTCTCCGCGGGCGGTCCCGAGACGGCGCAGCCGGCGCAGTTCGACCTCGTCGCGCTCGCGATGCAGGAGCCGCAGTACCGCTCGCCCGGCGTGCGGGGGCTGCTCGAGGCGGTGGCGGCGGCGCGCGTGCCCTGCATGTCGATCATGAACATGCCGCCGCTGCCCTACCTGAAGCGCATCCCGGGTCTCGACGCTGCAGCCTGCCGTCACTGCTACACCGACCCCGCGGTGTGGGACCGGCTCGACCCGGCGCTCGTCACGCTGTGCAGCCCGGACCCGCAGGCTTCGCGCCCGCCGGAGGAGAAAATCAACGTGCTGCAGGTGCGGCTCGCGACCAACTTCAAGGCGGCGCGGTTTGCTTCCGATACGCACACCGGGCTGCTGCGGCGCCTGGAGGCCGACATCGAGGCGGCGCGCTTCGACGACGGCTCGGGGCCGCTCGAGCTGCCGGTCAAGCTCAAGGTGCACGAGTCGGTATTCGTGCCGCTCGCGAAGTGGGCCATGCTGATGGCCGGCAACTACCGCTGCGTCACCCCCGGCGGCATCCGCTCGATCAAGGACACGGTGCACTCGGACCTCGAGGCCTCGCGCGCGGTCTACGACTGGGTCGTGGCGCTGTGCCGCGCGCTCGGGGCCGAGGCCCGGGACCTCGTGCCCTTCGAGAAGTACGCCGCCGCGGCGCAGGGGCTCACCGGCCCCTCCTCCGCCGCACGCGCGCTCTACGGCGGCGCGCCCTACATCGAGCGCGTTGACCGGCTGGTGCAGGCAGTCGCGGCGCAGAAGGGCATGCGCTCGGCCGTGCTGGACGAGGTCGTCGCGCTGGTGGACGCCCGGCTGGAGGACAACCGCAAGGCCGCCGGGAACCCGGCCTGACCCTATTTTCCGGGCTCGGCGTCGCCCGCGATGCCCAGGTCCTGGATCTTGCGCGTGATGGTGTTGCGTCCCATGCCGAGCAGGCCCGCGGCCTCGATGCGCCGGCCTCCGGTGCGCGCGAGCGCCTGCTCGATGAGCGAGCGCTCGAACTGGCGCGAGAGCGCATCGAGGATCCCCGTCTCGCCGCGCGCGAGCCGCAACTCGACCTCGCGTTCGAGCGCGGCGACCCAGTCCCCGCGCGCTGCGGCGGGCGCGCCGTGCTCGCTGCGCAACTCGGCCGGCAGGTCGGCGACGCCGATCGCCTGGCCCGGCGCCATCACGGTGAGCCAGTGGCACAGGTTCTCGAGCTGGCGCACGTTGCCGGGAAAGTCCAGCCGCATGAGCTGCGCCAGCGCCTCCTCCGAGAGGCGCTTGGGCTCCACGCCGAGGCTGCGCGCGCTGCGCGCGAGGAAGTGGCGCGCGAGCAGCGCGATGTCCTCGCGCCGCTCGCGCAGCGCCGGCAGCCGGATGCGGATCACGTTCAGCCGGTGGTAGAGGTCCTCGCGGAACAGCCCCTCGCGCACGCGCTCCTCGAGGTTCTGGTGGGTGGCTGCGATGACGCGCACGTTCGCCTTCAGCTGCTGGTGCCCGCCGACGCGGTAGAACGTGCCGTCCGAGAGCACGCGCAGCAGCCGCGTCTGCAGCTCCGGCGGCATGTCGCCGATCTCGTCCAGGAACAGCGTCCCGCCCTCGGCCTGCTCGAAGCGGCCGCGGTGCAGCGCCTGCGCGCCGGTGAAGGCGCCGCGCTCGTGGCCGAAGAGCTCGGACTCGAGCAGGTCCTTGGGCATCGCCGCCGTGTTGATGGCGACAAACGGTCGCGAGGCGCGCGCGCTGTGCCGGTGCAGGGCGCGGGCCACCAGCTCCTTGCCGGTGCCGGACTCGCCCGTGAGCAGCACCGTCGCGCTCGATTGCGCCAGCCGCCCGATGGCGCGGAACACCTCCTGCATGGCCGCCGCCTGGCCGAGGATCTCGGGGGCCTCGCCCGGCGGCTCGAGCGCTCCCGCCTCGCGCTGGCTCTCATCCAGCGCCCGGCGGATCAGCTCCACCGCCTGGTCGACGTCGAAGGGCTTGGGCAGGTACTCGTAGGCTCCGCCCTGGAACGCCGCCACCGCCGACTCGAGGTCGGAGTACGCGGTCATCACGATCACCGGCACCGCCGGGTGCTTCTGCTTGACCGCCTGGAGCAGCTCGATGCCCGACTGGCCCGGCATGCGGATGTCCGAGACGAGCACCTGCGGCGGGCCGCCGGCGAGCGCATCCAGCGCCTCGCGCGCCGAGCCGAAGGAGCTGTAGGCGATACCCTCCCTGCTGAGCGCCTTTTCGATCACCCAGCGGATGGAGCGGTCGTCGTCGACGATCCAGACCGGATTCATTTTATCGGCAGCATCACGGTGAACGCCGTGCGCCCGGGGCGGCTGTCGAATTCGACCGAGCCGCCGTGGTTCTGCACGTAGGTCCGGGCCAGCGCAAGCCCGAGGCCGCTGCCGCCTTCCCGCCCCGAAACGAGCGGGTTGAAGGCGCGGTCCTGAATCTCCTCGGGCACGCCGGGCCCGTCATCGATCACCTGCAATTCCAGTGCCAGCCTGTGCAGCCGCCGCGCGATCGTCACCTGGCGCGCCACGCGAGTGCGCACCACGACCGTGCCCCCGGCGCGTCCGTTCGCCTCCGAAACGAGCGCCTGGGCGGCATTGCGCACGATGTTGAGCACCGCCTGGATGAGCTGCTCGGCGTCCCCTACGAGGTCGGGGACGCTCGGGTCGTAGTTGCGCAGGATCGAGACCCCCTGCGGAAACTCGGCGAGCAGCAGGTGGCGCACGCGCTCCAGCACTTCGTGGATGTTGAGCGGCCCGATGCTTCCCGCGCGCCTCGGGGCGAGCAGCCGGTCCATGAGCGCCTGCAGGCGGTCGGCCTCCTTGATGATCACCTGGGTGTACTCGCGCAGCTCGGGGCGCTCCAGCTCCGCCTCCAGCAGCTGCGCCGAGCCGCGCAGGCCGCCGAGCGGATTCTTGATCTCGTGCGCGAGGTTGCGGATCAACTCGCGGCTCGCCTCCTGCTGATCGGCGAGGCGCAGCTCCCGCTCCTGGCGCAGTTGCTGCTCGATCGGGCGCAGCTCCGCGAGCAGCGGCGTGCCCAGCGCATCGACGCGCGTCACGGTACAGGCGAGCGGCAGCGGCTCGCGTCCGGAGCGCTCGTAGCTGACCTGGCAGGCCCGGTAGTCCCAATGGGCGGCGAGCGCCCCCTCGAGCATCGGCTCGAGCTGGCCACCGTCGGCGAACAGCGTCGGCAGGCGCTGGCCTACGAGGCTCCTCGCCGCGGTACCGAGCAGGCTTTCCGCGGCGGGGTTCGCGTAGCGCACGCAAAAGCCCTCGTCCAGGGCGACCACCGCCGTGGCGAGGAGCTCCAGCCCGGAGAAGGAGGTGCCCATGCGCCGGCGCCCTAGCGGCCGAGCCGGCTGATCTCGCGTCTCAGGGCGTCTACGTTCTTCTCGTGGACCTCGACCGCGTCCTTGTAGGGGCGCAGCCGCTCCAGCACCTTGGCGTAGTTCCTCTCGTCCCCGGTGCGGATCGCCTCCTGCTCGGCGAGCTTGCGCCGGGCGTCCGCAAGCATCTGCTGCTCCTGCGCCAGCTCGCGCTCGAGGGTCTCGCGCTGCTTCGCCTTGGCGCTGGCGCGGTCGGCGGGCGACTCCTTGGGAAAGTCCTTCGGCGATGGCGCCTTCGCACCCGGCTTCGCCGCCGGCACCACAGTGACGCGCTGCTGCTGCACGATCCGGCAGTCCTTGCCCACGGTGTCGGACTGCTGGTTGGTCAGGATGGTCCTGCCGTCCTTGTCCTTGCAGTTCCACAAGGTATCGACCTGCTGGGACTGGGCGCGCGCCTGCCCTGCGAGCACGACCGCGGCGAGGACCAACCCTGCGATCAGGGGCGTCATTTGCAGAAGCCGCCTCAAGTAGGACCGCTAAGTCTATAAGAAAAAAGGGCGGGTTGCCCCGCCCTTCCCTTAACGCACGAAACCTCTTCGCGGCTTACGAACTGTAGTACATCTCGAACTCGAGCGGGTGCGTCGTCATGCGGAAGCGCGTCAGCTCGTCCTCCTTGAGCGCGATGTAGGCCTCCAGGATGTCGTCGTCGAACACCCCGCCCTTGGTGAGGAAGGCGTGGTCCTTCCTCAGGCAATCGAGCGCCTCCTCCAGCGTCGCGCAGACGTGCGGAACCTTGGCGGCCTCCTCCGGGGGCAGGTGGTACATGTCCTTGTCCACCGGGTCGCCGGGATGGATCTTGTTCTGCACCCCGTCCAGCCCCGCCATCAGCATCGCGGCAAAGGCGAGGTAGGCGTTGGTCGTCGGATCCGGGAAGCGCACCTCCACGCGCCGCGACTTCGGGTTGGAGA
>CAZOWR010000189.1:0-5761 GCA_964583645.1 uncultured Enterobacteriaceae bacterium | reverse complement strand
CGGCATCGGCGTCACGCTCGCCGTCAACTGGCTGGTGAAGCCGTTCTCGATGGCGTTCCTCGCCTGGCTCTTCCTGCGCGAGCTCTTCGCCCCGTGGCTGCCGGCGGCGCAGATCGACTCGTATGTGGCGGGGCTCATCCTGCTCGCGGCGGCGCCCTGCACCGCGATGGTGTTCGTCTGGAGCCGGCTGACGAACGGCGACCCCTACTTCACGCTGACGCAGGTCGCGCTAAACGACACGATCATGGTGTTTGCCTTCGCCCCAATCGTCGCGCTGCTGCTGGGTCTCGCCTCGATCACGGTGCCCTGGGACACCCTGCTCACCTCCGTCGTCCTGTATATCGTCATCCCGGTGATCCTGGCGCAGCTCTGGCGCCGGCGCGTGCTCGCGCTCGGGCCGGGGGCGCTCGAGGCGCTGCTCGCGCGGCTGCAGCCCTGGTCGGTGGCGGCGCTGCTCGCGACGCTGGTGCTGCTCTTCGGCTTCCAGGGCGACGCCATCCTCGCGCAGCCGCTCGTCATCGCGCTGCTCGCCGTGCCGATCCTGGTCCAGGTGCTCTTCAATTCGGCGCTCGCCTACGGGCTGAACCGTCTCGTCGGGGAGAAGCACAGCATCGCCTGCCCATCGGCCCTCATCGGCGCGTCGAACTTCTTCGAGCTCGCGGTCGCCGCGGCGATCAGCCTGTTCGGCTTCGAGTCGGGGGCCGCGCTCGCCACCGTGGTCGGCGTGCTGATCGAGGTCCCGGTGATGCTGCTGGTGGTGGCCGCAGCCAATCGCTCGAAGGCGTGGTACGAGCGCACGGCAATAGCGTGACAGTTCGGTGACGGTGCCCGGCCGGCGCAGTTTCGGAGATACTGCCCCGCGCTCCAAGGAGGAGATTTCCGCATGTCATCCATGACCCTGGACGTCCTCTTTCTCTGCACCGGCAACTCGGCGCGCAGCATCATGGCCGAGGTGCTGCTCAACGCCATGGCGCCCGGCCGCTTCAGGGCCTGGAGCGCGGGGAGCCACCCGGCCGGGAGCGTCAACCGCTTCGCGCTCGAGCTGCTGCAGAAGAACCGGCTCCCTACCGAGGGCCTGCGCTCGAAGAGCTGGGACGAGTTTGCCGCGCCCGGCGCGCCCCGCATGGACTTCGTCTTCACCGTCTGCGACCAGGCCGCGGGCGAGGTCTGCCCCGTCTGGCCCGGGCAGCCGATGAGCGCGCACTGGGGCATCAACGATCCGGCCGCGGCCGAAGGCGACGATCAGGCGAAGCGGCGCGCCTTCTTCAAGGCCTACAACGAGCTGCAGAACCGGCTCTCGATCTTCGTCAGCCTGCCGCTGGACAAGCTCGACCGGCTCGGCCTGCAGCGGCGGCTGGAGGAGATCGGGCGCATCGGCGGCCCGGAAGCGAAGGACGCGGCCTAGGGCCGGGCCGAAGCGCGCTCGAGCGCCGCGCGCAACACGCGGTTGTTGTGATCCTGCACGATGAGCTGGCTCCTGAAGAGCGCGTAGAGCTCGAGCGCGGCCACGCCCAGAAGCACGAGGATCCCGAGCGCCCAGAGATCGGTGAAGAAGAGCGCGATGGCGGCAATCGCGCCCGCGAGCTCACCCACGCCGCGCGCCCAGTTCCGGAGATAGAAGTGGTGCAGCCCCGAGACGAGGAGCCAATTGAGCGCCGCATAGGTGTCGGGGTCGCGAAGCTGCTTCTCCGCCTCGCGGTAGACTTCCGCGCGGCGCGCGTCCGGCAGCTTCGCGAGCGCGGCGCGAAGCGCCTCCTCCTCGCGCTCGACCGCGTCGCGGCTCAGCACACCGGGTCGGAGCGCCTCGCCACCGCGTCGCGCTCCGTGCAGCGGCAGATCCGCGCGAATCCCAGCCGCAACCCGCGCGCGGCGCCGTGCCTGAGCAGCGCCTGGCGCATGTACTCGGAGCAGGAGGGCTCGAAGTTGCAATCAACGTTGTAGCGCAGCCCCCCGCCGCGCGTCTGGTAGCGCTCGATGAGCCGGACGAGGAGCCGGGCGAGCATCGTCACCTGCCCAGCGTCACGATCGCCGCCTCGCGGCTCCAGAAGAGCCAGAAGCGCTTCATCTCGATCACCATGAAGACGAGTTGCCAGCCCTCGGCGGCGTGCTTGTTGAGCTCGACCTCGATCCGCTTCAGCGGCAGCCCCGAAGCGCCGAGGAAGATCGTGCCGCAGCCGCCCTCGGCGACGTGGATCACCTTGTACTCGCGATACGCCATGCCTTTCTCCCCCTAGAAAGTTCCCGGAAACGCACCTCCGTCCATCAGCAGGTTCTGCCCGGTGATGAAGCCCGCGTGCACGCTGCACAGGAACGCGCACGCCGCGCCGAACTCGTCGATGTTGCCGAAGCGCTTCGCCGGGTTGGCCTCGGCGCGCATGCGCGCGAGCTCCTCGGGCGTCTTGCCGAGCCTGGGCGCGTTGAACGCGAAGTTCGAGCGCAGCCGGTCGGTGTCGAAAGGCCCCGGGAGCAGGTTGTTGATCGTGACATTGTGCTGCGCGGTCTGGCGCGAGAGCCCGGCGACGAAGCCCGTGAGCCCGGTGCGCGCGCCGTTCGAGAGGCCCAGCTCCGGGATCGGCATCTTTACCGCGCCCGAGGTGATGTTGACGATGCGCCCGAACCTGCGCGCGATCATGCCATCGACGGTGGCCCTGATGAGCTCGATCGGCGTCAGCATGTTGGCGTCGAGCGCCTTCACCCAGTCCTCGCGCGACCAGTTGCGGAAGTCCCCCGGCGGCGGGCCGCCCGCGTTGTTGACCAGGATGTCGGGGCTCGGGCAGGCCTTGAGGGCGGCGGCGCGCCCCTCGGGCGTGGTGATGTCGCCGGCGACCGCGGTGACGCTCGCGCCGGTGCTCTTGCGGATCTCCGCGGCGGTCGCCTCGAGCGCTTCTTTTCCGCGCGCCGTGATGACGAGGCTCACGCCCTCGCGCGCGAGCGCCATGGCGCAGCCCTTGCCGAGGCCCTTCGATGCGGCGCACACGAGCGCCGTCCTGCCCTTGATTCCCAGGTCCATGCTCTCCTCCCCGTGACGCTAAAATTATGACATGGCGGGTCACTCCAGATGGGCGAACATCCAGCACCGCAAGGGCCGCCAGGACGCCAAGCGCGGCAAGATCTTCACCCGCCACATCAAGGAGATCACCGTAGCGGCGCGCCTGGGCGGCGGCGACCCTGGGGGCAATCCACGGCTGCGCCTCGCGCTCGAAAAAGCGCGCGCCGACAACCTGCCCGGGGACAACATCCAGCGCGCGATCAAGCGCGGCACGGGCGAGCTCGAGGGCGCGGCCTACGAGGAGGTGCGCTACGAGGGCTACGGGCCGGGCGGCGCGGCGCTGCTGGTCGAGTGTTTGACCGACAACCGCACGCGCACCGTGGCCGAGATTCGCCACGCCTTCGCGAAGAACGGCGGCAACCTGGGCGCGGACGGCTCGGTCGACTACCTCTTCAGGCACTGCGGGCAGCTGGTCTTCGAGCCGGGAGCGTCGGAAGAGAAAATCATGGAGGCGGCGCTCGAGGCGGGCGCCGACGACGTGCTCGCCAACGAGGACGGCTCGATCGAGGTGCTGTGCGCGCCGGCGCAGTTCGACGCCGTGAAGGCCGGCCTGGAGAGGGCGGGGTTGAAGCCCGGGCTCGCCGAGGTCACCATGAAGCCGGCTGCGGAGGTGCAGCTCGCGGGCGAGGAGGCGGCGCGCATGCGGCGGCTGCTCGATGCGCTCGAGGCGCTCGACGACGTGCAGGACGTCTATACCACCTCGGATCTCGAGACCTCGTGAGGATCCTCGGCGTCGATCCGGGCCTGCGCATCACCGGGTTCGGCGTCGTCGAGCGCCGCGGCAGCCGCCTTGCCTACGTGACGAGCGGCACCGTGCGCTCCGGATCGGGCGAGCTCGCCGCGCGCCTCAAGACGATCCTCGAGGGCCTCGCCGAGGTGATCGCGGCCAACCGCCCGCAGGAGGTCGCGATCGAGAAGGTGTTCGTGAACGTCAACGCGCAGTCCACGCTCGCGCTGGGGCAGGCGCGCGGCACTGCGATCTGCGCGGCCGTGCTCGCCGGGCTCCCGGTCGCGGAGTACACTGCCCTGCAGGTCAAGCAGTCCGTGGTCGGCAAGGGCCACGCCGAAAAAGAACAGGTCCAGCACATGGTGAGGCGCCTGCTCGCGCTCCCCGGGAACCCGAGCCCGGATGCCGCGGACGCGCTCGCCTGCGCCATCTGCCACGCGCACGCGGGCCGGCTCGGCGGTTTCTCCACGCGCGGCTACCGGATCAAGGGCGGGCGGCTCGTATGATCGGGCGGCTCGCCGGGAGGCTCCTAGCCAAGCACCCGCCGCAGGTGCTCCTCGACGTCGGTGGCGTCGCCTACGAGGTGGACGTGCCGATGAGCACCTTCTACGGGCTGCCGGCCACGGGCGAGGCGGTGACGCTGCACACGCACCTCGTGGTGCGCGAGGACGCGCAGCTGCTCTACGGGTTCGCGACGCTGGAAGAGCGCGCCGCGTTCCGCCAGCTCATCCGCATCGCGGGGGTGGGGGCGCGCACCGCGCTCGCGGTGCTCTCGGGGCTCTCGGTCGCCGACCTCGCGCAGGCGGTCGCCCTGCAGGAGCCTGGGCGGCTGACCAAGATCCCGGGCATCGGCAAGAAGACCGCGGAGCGGCTGCTGCTGGAATTGAAAGGCAAGCTCGCCGAGGCGCTGCCGGGCGCGGCGGCGCAGGCCGGCGCCGAGAGCTCGGGCGACATCCTGCACGCCCTGGTCGCCCTGGGCTACAGCCAGAAGGAGGCGCAGGCGGCGGTGCGGGGCCTCGCGCCGGGGATCGCCGTGGCCGAAGGCATCCGGCAGGCGCTCAAGTCGCTGGCGAAAGCGTGATAGACTGTCTTAGCTAACTAGTGGACTAACCCGTGGCCGACACCTTCAACGTGCACGAGGCGAAGACCCGCCTGTCGCAGCTCATCGACCGGGCGGAAGCCGGCGAGGAGATCGTGATCGCGCGGGCGAACAAGCCGGTGGTGAAGCTCGTGCCGGTGGCGCCGCGGCCGAAGCGGCGCGTCGCCGGACTCAACGCCGGCGGGGTCTACTGGATGGCTCCGGACTTCGACGCACCGCTTCCCGAGGAATTCTGGGACGGCGACCCGAACGACGCGCTGAACACCTGGATCCGCGAACGGCAGCGCAAGCGCGCGGCGGCGGCTAGGCGCGCGCGCGGCGGGACGGCGAGGCCGGCCCGGCGCCGCCGTGCCGGCCGCAGATGAGGCTGCTGCTCGATACCCATACGCTGATCTGGTGGGACCGCGAACCATCGCGACTTCCGGACCGGGTCCGTGATGCGATCCAGGCGCCCGGCAACGACCTGCTGCTGAGCATCGCGAGCGTGTGGGAAATGCAGATCAAGCAAAGCAAGGGTACGCTGCAGTTGGATCGGACGGTGCGGGCGACAGTGGAGTCGCAGCAGGAGCGCAACGGCGTGCAGGTCGTGGGCCTGACGCTGCCCCACGTCTGGGAGCTCGCGGAACTGCCCCTGTACCACAGCGATCCGTTTGATCGGATCCTGCTCGCGCAAGCGCGTGCCGATAGGCTCACCCTGGTTTCGCGTGACGCGGTGATGCGCAGGTACGGGGCGGAGGTACTCTGGTGATCGAAACCGACCGCCTCATCGCGGCCAAGCCCGCTTCCACCCAGGAGGAGCAGTTCGAGCGCAGCCTGCGCCCCGCGACGCTCGCCGAGTACATCGGCCAGGACAAGATCCGCGAGCAGTTCGGCATCTTCATCGAGG
>CAZOWR010000188.1:0-5772 GCA_964583645.1 uncultured Enterobacteriaceae bacterium | reverse complement strand
GCGCGCGTGCAGGTCCACGCCGCAGTAGTGCCGATGTTGCCGGGTATAGAATCGCATTCGAGGCCTCCTTTTCGGAAAAAGAATGGTCGTGTCGGCAAACACGTTCTTGGATGGTAGCGTCGAGCTGCCAAGCCCGCCGAAAACGGGGGCCTCAATCAGTATCAGCGCAGCCCACGCGGACGCGCGCGCAAGCGCGATGTCTTGCAAGGGTCGGTGGGCGCGCGCCGGTGGCTGCGATCGTTAGCGCGCACAAGTACAACGGTGATAGGCTAGGCACATGAAGCAAGAAACTCTCGTAGCTGAAATCCTTGCGCTGCCCGTCCCAGATCGGGTGCGGCTAGTCGAGGCCATTTGGGACAGCATCTCGGCCGTTCCGGAAGCGCTTCCCCTGACTGATTGGCAAAGGCAGGAACTGGATCGGCGACTGGCCGAACTGGAATCGGATCCCGACGCTGGTGCATCCCTCGAAGAGGTCTTTGCCCGGATCCGCCGGGGTAGATGACTCCGCGGTTTACCCTTCGACCGCGGGCCGAGCATGACATCCAGGCCGCTTTCGAATGGTACGAGTCACAGCGCCCAGGGCTCGGCGAAGAGTTCTTGGTGGCCGTCCGGCAACGGCTCGAGGCCGTACGCGCGTTTCCTGAAGCGAGCCCCGTTATCTACCGTGACGTGCGACGTGCGGTCGTATCGCGATTCCCGTACCTCATCTTCTATGTCGTCAGGTCGGCGCGCCTTTCCGTTCTGGCGGTCCTGCACCATGCGCGTGACCCGGCCGTTTGGCCACGGCGGTAGCGCTGTGCTCGCTAACTCCAGGTGGAACGGACGGGCCGCCAGCGCAACGGCAGGTCAAGGGGCTGACCTGCCCAGGGATCTTCGGACCATTTGCTACTTGAAAGTGGGTTCCGCGCCGCCCGCGCAGGCGTGGTCCGCTCGAGCACGCCGGCGAAAGCCCCGAGGTAGAGAACCCGCATATCTCCTCTCTAGCTTCCGGACTCGGAAGGGCCGGGACTTCCGAGTACTTCCGAGTCGTTCGCACCGGTCTGCAAGCTCGCGCGCCGTAGTCCGGGGACCGCCGGCTTCGATCGACGCGGTATCCTGCGATCGATGGCCGAGTACCGCTTCACCGAGTACTTCGAGAAGGAAGTCCTGCGCAAGCGCTCCACCTGAAAAAGGAATGGTGCACGCGCGTGCTGGACAACCCGCTCCGGTCCGAGCCTCAGGAAGGCAATCGGCACCGGTTCTGGGCGCAGATCGAGGAGCTCGAAGGGCGTTACTTGAGGGTGATCACGCTTGAGGATAAAGTGACCATCCACAACGCCTTCCCCGACCGCAGGTTCAAGCCATGAAGCTGAACTACCACCCCGAGACCGACTCGCTGTACATCGATCTCTCGGAGCGTCCGAGCGTGGAGAGCCGCGAGATTTCCGAAGGGGTCGTGCTGGACTACGACGCCGAGGGCAATCTGGTGGGCATCGACATCGACAACGCCAGCGCCAAGGTCCAGCTCAAGGAGCTCGTCGTCAGCAAGCTCCCCGGCACGGTCCAGACCGTCGCCGCTTGACTTGGCGCCGCAGCCGGGCGGCGCCGGCGGCTGCCCGCGCTAGACCCTCCGCCCCTCCGTCGCCGCCACCCAGATCCCCACCCCCACCGCCACCACCCCCGCCACCAGACTCACCCCGATCGGCTCGCCCACCAGCACCGCCCCGAGCAACGCCGCAGCAACCGGACTCACGGTAATCGTGTTCGCCACCCGCGTAGGCGTGGTCCGCTCGAGCGCGTACACCCACAGGTAGAACCCGAGCGCTCCGGCGAAAGCCGCCAGGTACAGCACCGCCGCCCACTGGCTAACCCCGAACTCCGCCACCGCAGCGAAGCTCCCTCCGTGCCAGGCGAGCAGCAGGTTCCCTCCGCCGCCGAAGGCCATCCCCGCGCAGGCGTAGCCGAGCGGGCTCGAGCGCGCCATGAAAGGCCGCGACAGGACGTTGTAGAGCGCCATGGAAAGCATGCCGCCGGTCATGATGAGATCGCCCCGCCAGGCCCCGGGCGGCGCTTCCTGCAATCCCGCCGCGAGCGCGAGCGCTACGCCGCCCATGGCGATGAGCACGCCCAGGGTCTTGCGCACGGTGAGCACCTCGCGCCCGAGCAAAGCGGCGACGATCATGGTGAGCACGGGCAGCGTGGAGATGGCAAGCGACCCGCGCGCGGCGGTGGTGTGGACGAGCGCCTCGCCGTAGACGACGAAGAAGACGCCGTAGAACATCGCCCCGAGCGCGGCGACGGGAAGCCAGTCGCGCCCGCGCGGGAAGCGGCTGCGAAGCAGGAGCGCCACGGGAAGCAGGAACAGGAACCCGAGGCCGAAGCGGAACACGGCGAGCATCACCGGGTCGGTGGCACCCACTACGAAGCGCGTCACCGCGGCCGCCATGCCGCCGAGCGCGCTGGAGGCGATCGCGGCGACGACGCCCGCGCGCTCGGGCCCCTGCATGGTGCTATCGTCTCCGCTCCAGGCAGTGCGGATCAATTACCTTCCGGTAATGGCGCGAAAGAAGCTCTCGGCGGGCACGCTCCTCAAGCGCTGGCGCGAGCTGAGGAAAACGAGCCAGCAGGCGCTGGCGCTCGATGCGGGCACCTCCGCCCGCCACCTCTCCTTCGTGGAGACCGGGCGCGCGAAGCCCAGCCGCGAGCTGCTGCTCGCGCTCGCGAGGAGCCTCGATATCCCGCTGCGCGGGCGAAACGAGTTGCTCACCGCCGCAGGCTTCGCTCCGCTCTACCGCGAGCGGCCGCTCGCGGGCCCGGAGCTTGCGCAGGTGCGCCGCGCGGTGCACTTCGTGCTCGACCAGCAGGAGCCCTACCCCGCGATCGTGCTCGACCGGCACTGGAACATCGTGCTCGCGAACCAGGCGATGCAGCGCCTGACGCGCCTGTTCCTCTCGGAGGCGGAGGCCGCGCGGGCGGGCGCGCCGAACATCATGCGCCTCACCTACCACCCGAGGGGCCTGCGCTCCTGGATCGTCAACTGGGAGGAGACCGCCTCGGCCTACATCCAGTGGCTGCACCGCGACCTGCTGCGCACCGGCGACCCGAAGAGCGCGGCGCTCTTGGACGAGCTGCTGGCCTACCCCGGCATCCCGCGCGCCTGGCTCGCGCTGGACCTCGACGCCTCGACCGCCCCCTTCCTCGCGATGGAGTTCAGGAGGGACGCCGTGCGCATGAGCTTCTTCACCCTGATCGCGAGCCTCGGCACGCCCTACGACATCACGCTGCACGAGCTGCGCATCGAGAGCTTCTTCCCGGCGGACGCGGCGACCGACGCGGCGCTGCGCGCCCTCGCCGCCGGCGCGACGGAAAATAGGGTCTGACCCCTATTTGTCGCCGACCAGCTGGCCCACCCGCTCCATCACCGCCCGCTCCTCCAGCTCCGCCACGCTCTTCGCCGCCTCAAGCCAGTCCGCCCTCGCCCCGCGCGGCGCCCATTGCCTCGGCGAAGGGCTGACGCCGGTCTCGGCGAAGAGCCCCAGCACCCCGCCCGGGCTCGCGGCGGCGAAGTGCATGAGGCCCGAGTCCGGAAACACGCTCGTGCGCGCGCTCCAGACGAGCCCGAGCGCCTCGGCGATCGGCCCGCGATGCGGGTGGATCTGCGGCGCCTTCGCATCGAGCAGCGGCCGCGCGACCTCGTCATCGCCCGGATAGCCGGCGTCCTCCGCGCCCCCCGGCGTCCACATGAAAACGGTCTCCAGCCCCCAGGCCCGCCTGAAGCACGCGCTCCACGACAGGACCTGCGCGGTAGAGGGCTGCTTCTTGGCGCGGCGCGCCCCGAGCCCGAGGACGACGTAGCCGCCGGGCTTCAAGCCGCGCTCGCCGAGCCAGCGCGAGGCGAAGTCCGCGGACTCAGCGGGCAGCACGTAGCGCGGCAGGATCGGCGCGGAAGGCATCGGAATACCGAGCGGCGACAGCAGCGCGAGCAGCCGCTCCACTTCGTGAGCCGACCGATCCGGCGGCAGCGGATCGGAGAGCGCCGGATAGCGCTTCGCCTCGGCGCACACGGCCACCGTGCGCGCGCCGCGAACCGAAAGCGCCCGCTCGATCGCGCGCGGCGATTCCTCCCCGTTCGCCACGATCACCCAGTCGAAGCGCTCGCGCCGCAGCCGCGGCCCCTGCAGGAGCCAGTCCCACGCCGCGGAGGGATTCAGCCGCCCGCCCTCGCGCACGCGCCGGTAGACCCACACCCGATCGAGGTCCGGATCGCCCGCCACCACCCAGGCGTTGTAGTCGTTCGCGAGCAGGTGCGTCTGTACGCCCGCCACGCTCGATTTCAGGTGCGCGAGCAGCGGCGTGGTGAGCAGCAGGTCGCCGATCTTGTCGCGCTTGAGGACGAGGACCTTCATCCGGAGGGGCGCCGATTATAATTCGCCGCCCCTGCCCGGGCGCGGGGCGCGCGCATGCTGCACATCCACCACGTCAACCTGCAGCCGCTCGCGGGCGGCGGCGAGGTCTACACCCTCTCGCTCTCGAAGGCCTTCGCAGAGGCCGGCGCGCGGGTGACGCTCTACGCGCACCCCGCGGTGCACCTCTGGGACGCGCTCGGGGGCAACGGCGTAGAGCTCGTGAGGATCCGCAGCGAAGCGCAGTTGCTCGAGCGCCTGCCGGGCGAGCGCACGGTCGTGCTCACGCAAGGCCCGGTCTCGGTTCCGGTACTGGAGAAAATAGCCGCGCGCCATGCGCTCGCCGGCTTCGCGCACATGCCGATGCTCGGGCGCAGCGCCGAGCCGTTCCGGCCGTATCACCTCGTGGCGACGGTGTCGAGGTACTGCCTCGATCTGCTGCGCAAGGCGGGCGTGCAGCGCCTCCATCCCGAGCCCGTCTACGGCATCGCCGATCTCGCGCGCGGGGACGATGCGCCGCTCCGCGCGCGCTCGCCCTACCTCTGGGACCGGCGCAAGCTCCGCGACCGGCTGCTCGGGGCGCTGCAGCCGCTCGCCGAGCCGCTGCGGCGCCGCCCCGCGTTCGAGCGCGCGCCGGGGCTCGCGCTCGGCATCGTCTCGCTCATCGCGCCGATCAAGCAGCTGCCGCTGCTCTTCTCGCTGCTCGCGCCGATCCTCGCTGCGCGCGACGCGGTCCGCCTGGAGGTCTTCGGCTCGGGCGGCTACGCGCAGGTGCGCGAGCTCAAACGCGCGCTCGCGCCGCTCGGGGCGCGCGCGCGCTTCTGGGGCTACCAGCCGAACGTCGCCGCGGTCTATCCGCGGCTCGACTACCTGATGACCGGGCTCCCCGAGAAGGAGGCGCTCGGCCTGAACGCGATCGAGGCGCAGGCCTGCGGCACGCCGGTGCTCGCCCCCGACGCGCCGCCCTTCACCGAGACGGTGCTCGAGGGCGCGAGCGGCTTTCGCTACCGCGACCCGCGCGAGGACGGCGGCGCCCGCTTCGCCGAGACGCTCGATGCGCTCCTCGCGGGCCGGCCGCGGCCCGACCCGCGCGCCGCGGCGGCCGCACACCTCGCGCAGTTTCGCTTCCCGGCGCTCCTCGAGCGCGCGCGCGCGCTGCTCGCCGCCCTCGGCCACCTACAATAGCGCCATGGCCGCGCGAATCGTCCCGGTGATCCTCTGCGGCGGCTCCGGGAGCCGCCTCTGGCCGATGTCGCGGCGCAACCTCCCCAAGCAGTTCCTGCCCCTGGTCACCGGGCGCTCGCTGCTGCAGGACACTGCGTTGCGGCTGCGCAGCTCCCCGATCGTGCTCGCCAGCCACGAGCACCGGTTCCTGGTCGCCGAGCAGCTC
>CAZOWR010000187.1:0-5773 GCA_964583645.1 uncultured Enterobacteriaceae bacterium | reverse complement strand
GTCGTCAACAACGGCATGTACGGCACCATCCGCATGCACCAGGAGCGCGAGTACCCGGAGCGCGTCTACGGCACCGCGCTCGCCAACCCCGACTTCGCGGCTTTCGCGCGCGCCTTCGGCGGGCACGGCGAGCTGGTGGAGGAGACCGCGCAGTTCGCGCCCGCCTTCGAGCGCGCTCGCGCCTCGGGCAAGCCCGCGCTGCTCGAGCTGCGCCTGGACCCGGAGGCCATCACGCCGGCGGCGACGCTCAGCGGCATCCGCGCCGCGGCGCTCAAGCGCCGCGCCGGCGGCTGACTTGGCCCGGCTCGAGGGCAAGACCGCGATCGTGGTCGGCGCCGGGCAGGGGCCCGGCGAGGGCATGGGCAACGGCCGCGCCACGGTGATCCGCTTCGCGCGGGAAGGCGCGCGCGTGATGTGCGTGGACCGCGACCTGGCCTCCGCGCAGGAAACCGTAGCGCAGGCGGGCGCGGACGCCTGCTTCGCCTTGGAGGCGGACGTGACGCGGGAGGCGACGCTCGCCGCGATGGTGGCGGAAGCCAAGGCGCGCTGGGGCCGCATCGACATCCTGCACTACAACGTGGGGGTGAGCCTGGGCGGGGGCGACAAGCCGCTCGCCGAGATCACGGAGGAAGCGTTCGACCGCGTCATGGCGATCAACCTGCGCGGCGCGGTGATGGCCTGCAAGCACGTGGTGCCGGTGATGCGCGCCCAGCGCTCCGGCGCCATCGTGATGATCTCCTCGCTCGCGGTGATCGAGAAGTACCCGCTGGTCGCCTACAAGGCGAGCAAGGCGGCGATGATCGCCTTTGCGCAGCAGGTCGCGATCCAGAACGCCGAGTACGGCGTGCGCGCCAACGTCATCCTCCCCGGGCTCATGGACACGCCGATGGCGGTGGACACGCGGGCTCGGGCGAGCGGCCGGCCGCGCGCGGAGATCGCCGCCGAGCGCGACGCGCGCGTGCCGTTGAGGCGGCGGATGGGGACGGCCTGGGACGTGGCGAACGCGGCGCTGTTCCTCGCCTCGGAGGAGGCCGGCTTCATCACCGGGGCGGCGCTCCCCGTGGACGGGGGCGGGGCGATCAATACCGGGTCAGGCTAGGAGGCAAGCGGATTTCGCATCCGCAAGGCGGCAAAGCGGGAGAAGTCGCGGTCAACGGTCCAGAGCTCCGCGCCATGGTGCAGGCAGAGCGCCGCGATGCGCGCGTCGTGGATCGCTCCGCCCTGAACCTTGGCCTGCTCGGCGACCTCGGCGAGCCGGTCGAGGTAGCCCTCGGATTCACCGACCAGCTCGCAGTTCGACGCCAGCCAGGCGCGTATCGCCTGCAACGCCATCGCGATCGGCGTGGGCGGCGCGTAGATGCGCGGGTGCGTCACGATGGCGCAGAACTCGTGGACGCACGGCCAGGGGATGCACCAGCGCTCGCCGCCCTGCGCGAGCTCAGTCAGCGCCCCGAGCGCAGTCTGGTGGTGGAGGCTTTCCGCGCGGTGCGCATACACCAGCAGGTTCGTGTCAACCGCGACCACGATAAATTTCGTCGCGGATCTTCTCCCACGACGCGTCGCGGAACTCCTTTGTCAGCGCGCCGCCGCGAAAGATCACCGGCTTGACGCGGACCGGCGCGCCCCGCTCGCGGCGCCGGAGCACCTCGCGCAGCCCGTCCTCCACCAGGGCCCGCAGGGTGCGGCCCTGTCGCCGGCCGAGGCGCTTGGCGCGGGCCAGCAGGTCGTCGGCGATCTCGATCGTGGTCTTCATATGGGCACCCATATTCTACCTCGGAAGCGCGCAAGCCCGCTTAACCCTTTCCGGTGTCGGCCGCGTTCAATCCGGTGTCCGACCCAGGAGGAACCGACATGAAGGGATTGCAAAGGCTGTGCGCAGCACTGATCGCGATATTCCCGGGCTTCGCCTTCGCCCTGGGCAGCCTCGCCGATATCACCGTCTACGACCGCGCGCAGGGGCGCCAGCTGCCGCTCTACTGGCACGAAGGCCGCGCCTACGTCGTGGGCAACCCCGGCAACGAGTACTCGATCCGCATCCGCAACAAGGCGCGCGAGGACCTGCTCGCGGTGGTCTCGGTGGACGGCGTCAACGTCGTCACCGGCCAGACCGCGAGCCCGCAGCAGAGCGGCTACGTGCTGCAGCCCTGGCGCGTGCTGGACCTGCAGGGCTGGCGCAAGAACCTCGCGAGCACCGCCGCCTTCTACTTCACGCCGCTGCCCGACTCCTACGCCGCGCGCACCGGCAGGCCCGACCACGTAGGCGTGATCGGCGTGGCGCTCTTCAAGAGGAAGCCCCGGCCTCAGCCCTTCAGCCAGATCGCGCCGGCTGCGCCGCTCGCGCGGAGCGAAGCCTCGCGCGATGCCGCTTCCGGGGCGGCGGAAGCCGAGCCGCGCGCGCAGGCAGAGCAGAAGCTCGGCACCGGCCACGGGCGGGTGGAAACCTCGCACGCGCGCTATGCGAGCTTCGAGCGCGCCACGAGCGAGCCGGCGGAGACGGTGATCATCTACTACGACAGCTACAGGAACCTCGCAGCGCGCGGCGTGATCCGCGAGCCCGTCGCTCCGCGGCTGCCGCATCCCCACCCGTTCCCGGGCTTCGTCCCCGACCCGCCCGCGTAAACTGGCGGGGTGGAGGCGAGCGACGAAGAGCTCATGCTGCAGTACCGGGAGGGCGCGGGCGCCGCCTTCGACCGGCTCTACGCGAGGCACAAGGGGCCGCTCTTCCGCTTCGTCCTGCGCGGCATCCGCGATCCGGCGCAGGCCGAGGAGCTGTACCAGGACATCTGGCTGCGGGTGGTCGAGGCGCGCGAACGCTACGCGCCGCAGGCGCGCTTCACCACCTGGCTCTACACCATCGCGCACAATCGCATGGTGGACCACTGGCGACGCCGCGGGCTGTCGATCGTCTCGCTCGACGCGGAGGAGAATCCCGCGCTCGACCCGCCCGCGAGCCCGGCCGAGGACCCATTGCGGAAGCTCCAGTCGAAGGAGCGCATTGAACGTTTCATGCGCGCGCTGGAAGCCCTGCCGCCCGCGCAGCGCGAGGCGTTCCTGCTGCGCGAGGAGGCGGACATGAGCGTGGCGCAGATCGCCGCGGTTACCGCGGCCAACGAGGAGGCGGCCAAGAGCCGCCTGCGCTACGCGCTCGCCAAGCTCAAGGAGGCGGTCGGCGATGACTGAAGAGCGCGACCCGAAAGTCAGCGCGCGCTACGCCGAGCTGCCGCGCGAGGAGCCGCCGCGCGAGGTGGATGCCGCGATCCTCGCCAGAGCGCACCGCGCGGTGGGCGAGCGCCCCGCGCCGCTCGTCTCCCCCGCAGGGCGCCGTCGCTGGTACTTCCCGCTTGCCGCCGCGGCGGTGATCGTGCTCTCGGCGGTGGTGACGCTGCGCATGGAGCGCGAGCAGCCGGAGGCGGACGGCGTCGCGCTGCGGCGCGACAAGCCCGCGCCCGCCGCGAAGCCGGAGGCGAAGACGGTCGCCGAGCCTGTCCCGAAGGCCGTGGAGCCCGAGCGGCGAAGCGCCCAGCCGCCACCCGCGCCCGCGCCGGCAAAGCCCGCGGAGAAAGCGGTAGCCGCCGCGAGGGATGCCGCCGGGCCCGCGCTCGGCGCCGCCACGGCGAAGATCGAGCCCGCTCCCGCCGCGCCGCCCGCGCAGGTGCAGGCGCGAGGCGAGGCGAAGCCGTTTCCCGGCGCCGGGACGGCTGCGTCTGCGCCGCAGGCGCGCGCGCTCGCCCGGTCTGCGCAGGTGCGCGAGGAGGCCTCAGCCGAGATGGCTGCGAAGCGCGACGTCGCGGAGACGCCGGAGAAATGGCTCGAGCGCATCGCCGAGCTGCGCAGGAAGGGCGAGCACGAGGAGGCCGACAAGCAGCTCGCGGAATTCCGCAAGCGCCACCCGGGCTACAGGATTCCGGAGGCGATGCTCGAGCGCGTAGAGCGCCGCTAGGCCTTCGGCTTCTCGCCCGCCGCCTGCAGGAACACTGCGGAAGAGTCGAGCTTCCCCAGCTGCGCGCGGCGCGCCGCCTGGAACTGGCTGCGCACCAGCGAGGCGATCGGCGCCGGGCGGTCCAGGTCCTGCGCGAGCGCGAGGAAATACCGCAGGTCCTTCTCCATCAGCTCGAGCTGGAAGTTGGGCGTGAAGTCGCGGTTGAACATCTTGGGGTAGCGCGTCTTCATCAGGCGCGAGCCCGAGGCGCCCTCGTTCAGGATCTCCATCGCCGCCGCCTTGTCCAGCCCCGCGGCCTCCACCATCGCGGCGGTCTCCGCCATCGCCGCAGTGGCCGTGCCCGAGAGCATGTTGTTGATGAGCTTGATGGTGGCGCCGGCGCCCGAGTCGCCGATGCGCCGCGCCATGCGGCCCATCGCCGAGAACAGCGGCTGCGATCTTTCGAAGGCCGCCTTGTCGCCGCCCACCATGAAGACGAGCTCCTTGCCCTGCGCCTGCGGGATCGAGCCCGAGACCGGCGCATCGAGATAGATCACGCCCCTCGCTGTTCCCGCCTTCGCCACCTCGCGCGACATGCCGGGGGTGTTGGTGCTCGAGTCGATGACGATCGTGCCCTTCGCCGCGGCGCCGATCGCGCCGCTCGCCCCGAGCATCACCTCGCGCGTCGCGACGTCGTCGGTGACCATCGAGACCACGAACTCGGCGCCTTCCGCCGCGTCGGCCGGCGAGTCGCAGACCGCAGCGCCCTTCGCCTGCGCGTCCTTCGTCTTCGCGCGGTCGCGGTTGTAGACGCGCAGCGTGTGGCCCGCGGCGATCAGGTTCAGCGCCATGCGCGAGCCCATCGCGCCCAGGCCGATGAATGCAATCGTGCTCATGCCGTCCTCCCGTGGAATCGGTTCGGCCCCGATTCTTGCACGGCCCGCGTCAACCGGAGTCGAAACAGGCCGTTCTGGGGAAGATGGAAACCCGGCTCACCCTGCGCCCGGGCGACAAGGGCACGCGCAAGCTCGTGGAGCGCTTCGGCGAGCGGCTCCTGCGCGTGCGCTATCTCTACGATGAAGTCAACGGCCGGCGGCTGAAGACGGTGGAACTGGTGGTGCAGTCCATTCCCTGGACACCGCGCGGCCGCACTCCGCGCCGGCGCGAGGACGACATCGTGGTGGTGCGCATCGCCTGGCACGAGACGGAACTGCGCGAGCGCGCGAAGAACCTCGGGGCGGTGTGGCGGCCTGCGCAAAAGCTCTGGGAAGTGCGCTGGGGCGACGCGCGCAAGCTCGGCATCGCGGATCGGGTGGTTCGCGCTTAGCTATCTGGATTCGAGATGGCATATGCCCGTAGCCATCTGCCGGCATATGCCGGCATCTACGGGTAGATGCTTGCATCCACTATTGGATGCTTCTAGGATCGTCCGCCATGCGAATGAATTCACGTTAGAGATCGACAACAAACGCCGTGCGAGTTACCTATCGCTCAACGAAGTCGCTGCCGCGAGACCAAGTCTTGAAGTTATACCGTTCGGTTCGATGGTCAGCGGCGAAAAAGCCGGCTCGACTCATGCGGGCGATTGGGCGGTCGAATTCGGTCATTTCCGCCTGGGTTGCGGGTTCGCTTGTCGGCTTAGGGAATGCCATCTCCGACCAAGGGCTCGTCGTCTACTATCCTCATTTACTGGTTTTGCCGGAATATCGGCGCCGCGGGATAGGCCGCGAAATCATGAAACGTCTCATGAATCGCTATCGTGGGTTTCATCAACACATGCTGGTTGCTGAATCTAAGGCTGTGGCGTTCTACCGGGCGTGTCAGGCCCGGCTGCCCGCGGGCAAGCGGATTGCC
>CAZOWR010000186.1:0-5777 GCA_964583645.1 uncultured Enterobacteriaceae bacterium | reverse complement strand
GGGCTTCGCACCCGGCGCCGGGGCGCGGTAGAAGGTGCCGACCATCGGCGCGCGGATCAGAACCGCGTCCTGCGGCAGGTCCGTCGCCTCCGGGGTCACCGCCCGTCGAGTCGGCCCAGGCGCCGCTGCGAGGGCCGGGACGTGCGCCGGCTGGACGCCGTTGCCCCGGCGCAGCGAAAGCTCCATCTCCCCGACCCGGACGCGCAGCTCCGAGAACTGCTCCGACGCCTTGATGACGTCGAGCAGCTGGAGTAGCTCGTCGTAGGTGAGGTTGTCCTTCACTGCGAGATCTCCACCTCGAGCCGGCCCTTGGCGAGGCGGAAGTAATGCAGCCGCGGCTGGCGCTGCACCTCCTCGAGCAGGTGCCTGAGCGGACTGAAGCCGTTGTAGTAGCGCGTGTACTCGGCCCTCGCGCGCGCCTCGAACAGGGGCTTGAGGATCGCGTCGCCGTACATCGCGGCAAGGAGCAGATCGTCGTCCGAACCGAAAGGACCGCGCGTCTTCCTCAGCCGCTCGAGCGCGTGCGGCACGTGGTCGCCGGCGCGCCCGCTGACCGGCTTGCCGCCGTAGGAGAGCACCCGGTCCACCAGCTCCGGGTTGAGCGGCGCCGCCGGCTTGCCGTAGTAGCCGAGCACGTACTTGCGCAGCTCGTCGGGGATCGTCTTGTAGCGCTCGCCCTGCACCACGTTGAGCGCCGCCTGCGTCACCATCAGCTGCGCGGTAGGGCTCACCACCGGTGCGTAGCCGAGGTCCTTCCTCACCGCCGCGCTCTCGCGCAGGATGTCCTCCAGCAGGTGCCCGATGCCGTTGTCGCGCAGCTGCGAGATGAGGTTGCTGATCATGCCGCCGGGCATCTGGTGCTCGAGCGTGAAGGGGTCGAAGCCCACGGGCTTGCCCTGCGGCTTGTCGAAGCGCCGGCAGACGTAGCGGAAGTAGCCCGCGATCTCCTCGAGCAGCTTCCTGTCCAGCCCCGTGTCGATGCCCTTCGCGGCGAGCGCGTCGTGGATCTGCTCGGTGGGCGGGTGCGAGGCGCCGTGGGCGAGCGGCGAGATCGCGGTGTGCAGCACGTCCGCCCCGGCCTCGGCGGCGGCGAGCAGGACGTCGGGCGCGCGCCCGGTCATGCAGTGGCTGTGGACGTTGATCCGCGCGCGCCGTCCGACCTTGCCGCGCATCGCCCCGATGAGCGGCCCGATGCGCTCCACCGAGAGCATGCCGCTCGGGTCCTTGATGATGATCTCGTGCGCGCCAAGGCGCACGAACTCGGCGGCCTTGGCGGCGTAGTGCGCATCGGTGTGCACCGGGCTCCAGGTGAAGACGAGCGCGCCGCGGATGCGAATCCCGACCGAGCGCGCCTTGGCCGCCGGCACCTCGACGTTGGCGAGGTCGTTGGCCTGGTCGTAGAGCGCGATCTCGCGGATGCCGTTGGCGGCGAGGCGCTCCATGGCGAGCTCGACCACGTCGTTGGGGAAGATCTCGAAGGTCCACAGGCTCTGGCCGCGCACCCAGGCGTTAAGCGGAGTGCGCTGCACGAGCTTGCGCACGTGGCGCATGCGCTCCCAGGGGTCCTCCTTCAGGAACCGGATCGAGACGTCCCACACCGCGCCGCCGATGAGGTCGATGACGTCGTAGCCCGCCGCGTCCAGCCGCGAGCACACCGGCAGCATCATCTCGTTGGTCATGCGTGTCGACCACAGGCACTGGTGCGCGTCGCGCAGCGCTTCCTCGCAGATGCCGACGCTTTTCGCCATGGATCCTCTTTCTCAGACCGGATGCCTGCCGCCTTGGACCGTGTACCACTGTGCGCCGCCGCGGTGCGCCGGCCGCCGGCGCCACTCCTGGATCCTCACGCAGCTCATGCCACGGTCCTCAGGGCCTTCTTGTCGATCTTCCCGGCGGCCGTCTTCGGCAGCTCCTCGACGATGCAGACGCGCCGCGGCTTCTTGTAGCCGGCGAGGTACTGCGCGCAGTGTGCCGCGATCGACTGCGCGTCCGCCGCCGCGCCGGGCTTGAGCGAGACGACTGCCACCACGGTCTCGCCCCAGCGCTCGTCGGGCGCGCCGAGCACCGCGCACTCGCGCACCGCCGGGTGCCGGTAGAGCACGTCCTCGACTTCGCGAGGATAGACGTTGTAGCCGCCCGAGATGATCATCTCCTGCTTTCGATCGACGATGTAGACGTAGCCGTCGGCGTCGACCCGGGCGAGGTCGCCCGTGTGGCACCAGCCCTCGCGCAGCGTCTCGGCGCTAGCCTGCGGGTCGCTCCAGTAGCCCGCCATCACGTGCTCTCCCGCGATGACGATCTCGCCGATCTCCCCGGGCGCGACCTCCCTGCCCTCCGCGTCCACCACGCGCAGCCTGACGCCGACCGATGGCCGCCCGGTGACGCCGGGGCGGCTGGCGAGATGGTCCTCCTTCGGCAGCGTCAAATCGGGGTGGGGCGCCTCGTTCAGGCCGTAGATCTGCACCAAGATCGGCCCGAAGGCGGCGAGCGCCTGCGCCATCAGCGCCTCGGGCATCGGCGCGCCGCCGTAGATGAGGGTGTGCAGGCTCGAAAGGTCGTGGCGGCTGCGCGCCGGGGACTGCACCAGCGACGCGAGCATCGTCGGGACCAGCCAGCTCGTCGTCACGCGGTGCGCCTGGACCGCCTCGAAGAACGCCTCCGGCGTGAACCTGCGCAGCAGCAGGTTGGCCGCGCCCTTCGCGTAGTGCGGCAGCATCTTGGTGCCGCTGCCGTGGGCGACGGAGGCCGCGTGCGCCATGACGTCGCCCTGCGCGCAGTGCGTCTCGTTGGCGTAGACCTGCAGCAGCGTCGCCCAGCGCGAGCGCAGCGTCGTGTACGCGCCCCTGGGACGCCCGGTGGTGCCCGAGGTATAGCCGATCATGTAGCCGTCGTCGAAGCTCGTGTCCACCGCGAACGGCTGTGGCGCGCCCGCGGCAAGCGTCTCGTCCCAGGTCCGTGCTCCAGGCACTCCCCCTTCGGCGGCAATCACGTGCCTGAGGGACGGCGTACGTGCCGCGACGTCGGCGGCGATCCCGGCGTACTCGCCGGAGGTCACCAGGACCGAGGCCCCGCTATGCTCGACGATGAACCCGGTCTCGGCGGCGGTGAAGCGGGGATTGATCTGGACACGGATGAGCCCCGCCTTGATGAGCGCGAGGTCGGTGACGACGTACGCGGGGCAGTTCGGCAGCAGCACCGCGACCCGATCTCCCTTTCGCAGCCCGAGCGGCCCGGCGAGCGCCGAGGCGAGCCGGTTGGACGCCTCCTCCGTCTGCGCGAACGTGAGCCGCTCGCTGTCGCAGATGACGGCGGTGCGCGCGGCGAACTGGCGTCCCGCGCGGTGGATCAGCTCGGCGAGGCGGTTCATGCGCCCGCGCCGAGGACCGCCGTCGCCTGCCCGGCCATGGCGCCGCCGAAGCCGTGCACCAGCGCGTGGCGCGCCTTCGCGACCTGGCGCTCGCCGCACTCGCCGCGCAGCTGCCGCACCGCCTCGACGAGCAGGAAGATGCCGAACATTCCCGGATGGCACCAGCGCAGCCCGCCGCCGCTCGTGTTCACGGGCAGGCGCGCCCCCGGGCCGATCCCGGCCTGCACGAACCTTCCGCCCTCGCCCTTGGCGCAGAACCCCAGGTCCTCGAGCCCGATCACCGTCATGATGGTGAAGGCGTCGTAGATCTGCGCGAGGTCCATGTCCTGCGGGCCGAGGCCCGCCATCTCGCAGGCCGCACGACCGGAGTGCACGGCGGCGGTGGTGGTGAAGCTCGGCATCGCGCTCAGGTAGCAGTGGTCGTGGCTCTCGCCGCAGCCGAGCACGCTCACCGCACGCCGGCCGAGCCTCGCCGCGCGGCTGCGCGAGACGACCACGATCGCGCCGGCACCGTTGGTCACCAGGCAGATGTCCAGCTTGCGCAAGGGGTCGCTGACGAGCGGCGAGGCCTCGACCTGCTCGTGCGTGAGCAGCTCGCGCTTGAGCGCCTCGGGATTGAGCGCGGCCCAGCGGCTCGCCGCCACCGCCACCTCGGAAAGCTGCCGGCGCGTGGTGCCGAACTCGTGCATGTGGCGCTGCATCATCATGGCGTACGCCGAAATCGGAAACAGCGCGCCGTACGGCTGCTCGAAGCTGAGCGTGTCGGCCCGCGTCACCAGCCGGCCGCCGTCGGAGCGCTGCGTGCTGCCGTAGGCGATGAGCGCCGCCTCGCAGGCGCCTGCGGCGATGGCGCGCGCGGCGTGCCCGAGCTGCGCGATCACGGAGGCTCCGCCGATGGTGGTCGAGTCGGTGAGGCGCGGGCGCACGCCGAGCTGCTCGGCGAGCACGATCGAGGGCATGCCGTAGTAGGGTGTCACCGCGAAGACGCCGTCGACGTCCTGCACCGCGAGACCTGCATCCGAAAGCGCGCGGCGCGAGGCGAGCGCCATGATCTCGGCCGTGCTGGAATCGGTCTCCCAGCCGATGCCGGCGAGGCCGATGCCTGCGATCGCGACCTCGCCCGCCTTCACGCCGCGTCCACCGGGCGGAAGACGGGGATCGCGAGGCCAGCGTCCGTCTGCTCGAAGGCCACGGCCACAGGCATGCCGATGGCGACGGCGTCCGGATCGCACCCGAGGACGTTCGACAGCAGCAGCGGCCCCTCCACCAGCTCGATCATGGCGACAACGAACGGAACGCGGCCGCGGAAGAAAGGTTCGGTCGACTGCCGAACGACCGTGAAGGTGTGCACGCGCCCGCGGCCGCTCGCGCCCACCCATTCGATGTCGTCCGCGCCGCAGGCCGGGCACTGCGGTCGCGGGTACCAGAAGGGCTTCGCGCAGCGCCGGCACTTCGGCAGCACGAGCTGTCCTTCCCGCGCTGCCTTCCAGTAGGGCGCGCCCGCGTTGCGCGTCTCCGGGAGCGGGCGCGCAGCCGTCTTCTGGCTCACCGTTCGATCTTACCTACTTGAAGAGCAGCGCGGCGCCGGCAGCCGCGAGCAGCACGGCGACGACGCTGCCGAAGCGCGCCTCGTCGAGCCGCGCGTGCCAGCGGTCGCCGGTGAACATCGCGGCGGCGACCACCGGAACCGCCGCGGCGAGCAGCCACAGCACGTCGGCGTCGTACAGGCCGAGCCCGCCGTAGCCCAGGGCGCGCAGCGCGGCGAGGCAGAGCAGCGCCACCGACACCGTGGCGCGAAAGCGCGTCTTGTCGAGCGCCAGGCTGCGCAGGTGCACGACGTAGAAGGGCCCCGCCATGCCACCGAAGACGGTCGCGACGAACCCGCCCAGCGCGGCCGCAAGCGGGCCCAGCCAGCGCGGCAGCGCGCCGCCGGCGCGCCACGGGATGAAATGCCAGAGCGCATAGCCGATGATGAAGAGCCCGAGCGCCCGCAGCAGGAGCGTCGAATCGAGCGCGGCGAACAGCCACAGCCCGGCCGCGATGCCGGCGAGCGAGGGCAGCAGCAACCGCCCCAGCCCGGACCACTGCACGTGGCGGCGCTGGTGCAGCGCCTGGCCGAGGGAGGCCAGCATGCCGAGCGCCGTGACGAGCGGGATCACCACGCGCAGCGGCAACGCGAGCAGCAGCAGCGGGATCGCCACCACGCCGGCGCCGAAGCCGGTGGCGCCGCGCAGCGTGTAGGCGCCGAACAGCACCAGCGCACACCATGCCAGCGGCCAGCCGCCGCCGGCCGCGAGCACGAGGTCGGGCATCTACTTCGCCGAGTAGGCCTTGTACTTCTCCAGCAGCCGCACCGGCAGTTTCAGCGCGTCGCGGCGGAACGGGTCGCCGAGCTCGCGCGTGCACATCA
>CAZOWR010000185.1:0-5797 GCA_964583645.1 uncultured Enterobacteriaceae bacterium | reverse complement strand
CGCCGACGAGTACCGCGCGCGCGTGCTCTCGGTGCGCTACGTGGTGTCGCTCGGCGTCGCCGCGGTGGCGGTGCCGATGATCGCCGCGCTGCACGCCACCGAGGGCGGCTTCAGCAACGTCTTCTACGTGCTGGCGGCGCTCGCGGTGGCGATCCTCGCCGCGACGCTCTTCTTCCCGTCGCGCGCCGAGCTGCTGGCGCAGAAGGAGAAGCTCGCCGGCGAAGCGGCCTGAGGGGCCGTGGAGCCGACCCGCGCCGAGATCGACGCGCTGCGCGGCCCGGCGCTGCTCGAGTTCGGCTCGAGCGGCTGCGGCCACTGCCGGCCCGCGCAGCCGCTCGTCGCCGAGGCGCTGGCGGCGCGCCCGGGGGTGCGCCACCTCAGGATCGAGGACGGCCCCGGGCGGCGCCTGGGGCGCAGCTTCGGCGTCAGGCTCTGGCCGACGCTCGTGTTCCTGCGCGACGGCGTGGAAACCGCTCGCGTGGTGCGTCCGACGAGTACCGAAGAGATCGTTCGCTTAATGAAGCAGGTGGCCAGCGATCCGGCTGCGTAACCGCCGGGCTTACTCGAGCGCAAGCGCGACCAACTCAACCTCGGTGTTGGGATCTCGCCAGTTCCCGCGGAGTGTTTGCCACTCCATCTTGACGTAGCGTTTCGCGGCAGGCGCAAACCAGAAGGTGCCCATGCGCTCGTACGTCCCGGCCGCGATGACAATCTGCCTGATCTCCACGCGGTACGCCTCAAATGTGCCCGCCGGAACCGTTACCTGTTCGAGCTTGACGACGCGCGCGCTGAACTTGCAGTCGTACGCAGGGTTTGTGCTGCAGTTGCCCGCTTTATGTATCGGTAGATTCGGCCACACATCTCCGGGCTTGATCGACTGCTGCACATGGAGGTAGGGCGAGAGTATGTAGCTGTGGTTCGTCAGGCCCACGATCGCCGCGTCCGGCTCGCGAACCGCCTCGATGGTTGTACCTCCCCGCGGTGTCCAGCGATCGATGACAACATTGTCCGCGACCGCATGCACCTCCACCCAGGGACTCGTGCGCCACTCCGTCGCGACCTTGCTGACCGGCTCGAGCAGGCGATTCCGATACTGCCACCGGTCGCCGACGCGCGGCAGCCTGGAGATCGTCGCACCGTGCTGCGGCTTAGGCACTGATAGCGCCGCGATCTGGGGCTGCGCCGTCGATGCCGGCGCCTGGGGCGGTGGATCGGTTGCGGGCTTACGCGCCGTGACGCGTTGGTCGTCGGGTGCCCGTTGCTTGGCCTCGACCTCGATCTCCGCGCGATGCTTGGCGCGTAACTGCGCCACCAGCGCCTTCATCTCGTCCTCAAGGCGCAGGCGTTCCGCCGCAGCGCGCTCCTGCTCGCGCTTGACGGCGTCGCTCACCGCCCTTTCGAGCGCCGCCTTCTGTGCGGCGCTCGCTTGCGCGGGGTCGGGCGCGACGAAGAAAAAGTCGCCCTTGAGGGAGGAGCTTTCCCACGGAATCTGCCGGCCAAGCGTCTCCTGGCTAACGCCGATCCGCACCTGCTTGAAAAGCTGCTCTATCGGCAGCCCCGGCTCGCCCAGCTGCTTGAGCAGGTACTTGGTATACACGCCGTTCCTCCCGTCGCCGTCGTACGCGATGCGGCCCGGCGCAGTAGCGAACGCGATCAGGGTGCCTGTGGGCGCGTCCATCTGTGCCAAGCCCTGCGAGACCGAACGATAGGCGCGTTGGTACGGGTTGTTGCGGCAGGCGTCCAGGATCACGAGGTTGAGGGTGTTCCTCGCCGTGTCCATCTTCGACAGTACAAGATTCGCGTCGACGGTCTGGTCTTCGATCTCGTCCTCCCGCGCGATGTCCGCGTTCACCGGTAGGAGGAAGTTCCTGCCCCGAAGCTGCACGCCGTGACCTGCGTAGTAGAACAGGCCAATTCCCCCGCGTGTCAGTTCGTCGCCGAAGCTTCGGATTGCCCGTCGCATGCCGGTCAGCGACGCATCCTCCACCAGGGTCACGTTGAAGCCCGTCCTGGCCAGGGCCGCGGCCATGTCGCGCGCGTCGTTCACCGGGTTGCGCAGCGGCGCCGACCGGTACGCGCTGTTGCCAATCACGAGCGCCGCGCGCCGCTCGCCCCCGGGCGCGGGCCGTTCGGCCACGATCTGCGAGACGCGCTCCGCCGCCGCCGGCAGACCGACCACCATCCCAAGCAGTACAAACCAACCGCGGCATCCCAACAGTGCCGTAGCGCGCACCATCGGCGCAGCATAATACACTCCAGAAATGCCACAGCGTCTCAGCGTGTGCGGGATCCTCGCCGGGCGGGCGCCGAAGGACGCGCCCGTGACGGTGCGGGGCTGGGTGCGCACGCGTCGCGACTCGAAGGCCGGCTTCTCGTTCGTCAACGTGAGCGACGGCTCCTCGCTCCACCCGGTGCAAGTGGTGGCGCCGGGGACCCTCCCCAACTACGCCGCCGAAGTGCTGCGTCTCACCGCCGGCTGCGCGGTCGAGGCGACCGGAACCATCGTGCCCTCGCCCGCCAGGGGACAGCCCTTCGAGATGCAGGCGAGCGAGGTCCGGGTCGTCGGCTGGGTGGACGACCCCGACAGCTACCCCATCCAGCCCAAGCCGCACACGCTGGAATTCCTGCGCGAGGTCGCGCACCTGCGCCCGCGCACCAACGTCATCGGCGCGGCGACGCGCGTGCGGCACACGCTCGCGCAGGCGATCCACCGGTTCTTTCACGAGCGCGGCTTCTTCTGGGTGAATACGCCGATCATCACCTCGTCGGACGCGGAAGGGGCCGGGGCGCTGTTTCGCGTCTCCACCCTCGACCTCGCCAACCTGCCGCGCACCCCGGAGGGCAGGATCGACCATGCGCAGGACTTCTTCGGCCGCGAGGCCTTCCTCACGGTCTCGGGACAGCTCAACGTCGAGGCCTATTGTCTCGCGCTGACCAAGGTCTACACCTTCGGCCCGACCTTTCGCGCCGAGAACTCGAACACCAGCCGTCACCTGGCCGAGTTCTGGATGGTCGAGCCCGAGATCGCCTTCGCCGACCTCGCGGACAACGCGAGCCTGGCGGAAGCGCTCCTCAAGCACGCGTTCCACGCGCTTCTCGACGAGCGGCCCGAGGACATGGCCTTCTTCGAGGAGCGCATCGAGCGCGGCCTGATCGCCAAGCTCGAGGGCATCGTGGCCTCCGAGTTCGTGCGCATGGACTACGGCGAGGCGGTGTCCGTGCTCGAGCGCGCGAAGCAGCGCTTCGAGTTCCCGGTACAGTGGGGTGCGGACCTGCAGTCGGAGCACGAGCGCTACCTCACGGAGACGCACGCGGGAAAGCCGGTGATCGTGATGAACTACCCGAAGGGCATCAAGGCCTTCTACATGCGGCTGAACGACGACGGCCGCACCGTCGCGGCGATGGACGTGCTCGCGCCGGGCATCGGCGAGATCGTGGGGGGGAGCCAGCGCGAGGAGCGCCTGGGCGTGCTCGATGCGCGCATGGCCGAGCTCGGCGTCGATGCCTCGCACTACGGCTGGTACCGCGACCTGCGCCGCTACGGCAGCGTGCCGCACGCGGGCTTCGGCCTGGGCTTCGAGCGCACGCTCGCCTACGCCACGGGGCTCGCCAACGTGCGCGACGCGATTCCGTTTCCGCGCACGCCCGGCAGCGTGCGCTATTAGGCGCTCGGCGCGAGCCGCTCCCAGGCGCGCTCGGTGCGCTGCGCGCGCGCCTGCGAGGCGACGTCGAGCAGCGGCCGGTCGCGGCTCCAGCGCGCCGCCGCCGGATCGGCGCCTGCGCCGCTCCAGAACGGCCCGGTCTCGGCGATGAGCGCGGCGCCGGCGGCGAGCGCTCCGGCGAGCGCGATGTGGGTCGCCGCGGCCGAGCGCTCGAGCGCGGCGATCCCGGCGAGCGCCTGCAGGTTCGCCACCGCGCGCTCGGTCCAGCCGCGCGGCCAGCCCAGGCGGCGGGCCTCCCGCACGAGATATGCCAGCGCCGCGGCGTGCACATGGGTGTCCTCCGCGGTGCGGAAGGGCTTCACGTAGTCGTCGTAGCCGTCCCCCGGCAGCACGTCGCCGGCGTAAAGCGCGACGTTCTCGAAGCGCAGCTGCGCGTGCGGCACCTCGGGAACGAAGCGGGTAGACGGCATCGGCTCGACCTGCACGCCGGGAAGGTCCGAGGCGACGCGCGCCAGGCGCAGCCGCGGGCGCTCGCCCGGCGCCTCGGCCTCGCGCGCCGCAACCAGAAACACGCTGCCCTCGGGCCCGAGCGTGGTCCAGCGCTTGGCGCCGTTCAGTACGAAACCGCCGCCCGCGGCGCGCAGCGTCGTGCGGATGGCGCGCGGATGGTTGCCCCCGGCTTCGGTGACGCAGAGCGCGCAGATGGCCGCATTGGGCAGCCCGGGAGCCAGCGCGCGCAGCGCTGCCTGGTAGCCCGAGGCGAAGGCCCAGCCGAGGCGGTCGGCGCAGTAGCCGCCCGCGATGGCCTGCTCGATCGGCGTGGGCCACTGCGCGGCGATGGCGCGGTGGCGTGGCCACCACGCCGCTACGCTTTCGGCGGGCGCCGCCGACGCGGGTGCGGTGAGCAGCGTCTCGAGCACGGTCGGTGCGCGCCTACCAGAGCGAGCGCACCGGGTACTGCGCGATCGCGGGGTCCGGGGTCACGATCTCGAGGCCGTGCGCGATCGCCTGGCAGACCAGCATGCGGTCGAACGGGTCGCGGTGCAGCTCCGGGAGCTTCGGCAGCTGCAGCGCCGCTTGCTCTTCGAGCGGCAGCGGCGCGATGCCGTGGCGCGAGCGCGCCGACGGGACGTAGCGCAGCGGCGCTTCGGGCAGCGGCAGTCTGCCGAGGGCGTGCTTCACGGCGATCTCCCACGCCGATACCGCGCTCAGGAAGACCTCGTTGTCGGGGTCCGCGCAGGCAGAGCGCGCCGGCGCCGAGAGCTCCTCCGAGCCGGCCGCGATCCAGAGGAACGTGCAGGTGTCGAGCAGCAATCTCACCGTGGCGCCGGACCCTCGAACCCCTCGACGATCTCCCCGGGAAGAGGCTCAAAGAAGCTCGGCGGTACCTTCAGCTTGCCCGCATCGAGCCCGAAGGGCCGGCGCTTGCTCCCTGGCCCTGGCAGCGCGCGGATCTCCGCGATGGGCTTGTTGCGACGGCAGATCAAGACCTTGTCGCCCGGCCGAAGCTTCGCCAGCACGGCGGAGAGATGCGTCTTCGCCTCGTGAATGTTCAGCCGAATCATGAGTTGATAGTGAACTAACTATCGGCCCATGTCAATTCGGCTCGACTTCAGGCGACGGCAGTCGGCCGGGGCACGTCGTGCACGATGCGCTGCTTGCCGGTGAACAGCAGGTAATGCCGTCCGCTCGCGCGCCCGAGCATGGTGAGCCCCACGCGCGCCGCGATGTCGTGCCCCATGCGCGTGAGCCCCGAGCGCGAGACGAGGAACGGGATGCGCATCTGCGCGCACTTGATCACCATCTCGGAGGTGAGCCGCCCGGTGGTGTAGAAGATCTTGTCGGAGCCGTCGATATCCTCCAGCCACATGAAGCCGGCGATCGCGTCCACCGCGTTGTGCCGTCCGACGTCCTCGACGAACATCATGATCTCGGCGGTTGCGGGAGCGGCGGCGCGCGCGAGCGCGCAGCCGTGCACCGCGCCCGCCTGCTTGTAGATGGTCTCGTGCCGGCGCACCTTCTCCACGAGATCGAAGAGCTGGGCGTCGGCGACCCGCACGTCCTCGCGCAGCTTGACCGCGTCGATCTCCTCCATCAGGTCGCCGAACACGGTGCCCTGGCCGCAGCCGGTGGTG